>CAZGCK010000001.1:0-15516 GCA_964524175.1 uncultured Bacteriovoracaceae bacterium
GCAAGTGGGCAAGTGGGCAAGTGGGCAAGTGGGCAAGTGGGCAAGTGGGCAAGTGGGCAAGTGAACAAGTCACCACTTGGAAAAGTTACTTAGGACTGCGCTTTAACTTTCACAAACGATAACACCAGCGCCCGCAGAATCAGATAGTTCGCTCGCATGAGCCGCGCAAACCGAGGGGCGCCCTCGCGGTCGCGAGTAGGCACGGGCACCTGTTCGAACCGAAATCCGTTCTTGATTCCATACAGCGCAAGCTCCGTCCCGATCGAGCCAAACGAATCGAAATGTCCGAGCTGGTTGTAAAGCTCGATTCGGTAGCCCTTCATTCCGCACAGGGGATCATCCATCCCGTATAAGCGTGAAGTGACTGCCGCGAACAAGTGCTCCGAAAACCGTTGCTTTCGATCGCGCACGCCAAGTACCAAATCCTGCTTCTCACGCAATCGAGTCGCGAACTGGGTGATGAGCTCGGGATTGTGCTGACCGTCGGCATCTACGGTGACCACATACTTACAGCCGAGCTCTCGCGCCTTGGCAAAGCCGCTGCTAAGTGCTCCATCGTAGCCGCGGTTTGCGGGGTGGGTCACCACTACTGCACCGGCGGATTCAGCCACTCGCGCCGTCGCATCGTTGGATGCATCGTTGACGACGATGGGCTGGCCGTAGTTCTTGGCCGCCTCAACGACTTTGCCGATCGACTTCTCTTCGTTAAAGGCGGGGATAACGATAGCTAGTTCATTCATAGTGATTATTACTTAATGCGTTGCACCCTAAAAAGCCTTGAGGATGCATCAGCATCAGTTCTAGCTTTAGCTTCATCAAGGGGCGCCTTTTGGGGCATCGCTAGGTAAAACACCTTAAACGAGATCGCTCCACTTGAGGTGATCGCCGTTGCCCATCGCGCGCCGAAGCTTTTTGCCCAGCACTTCGCCGATCAGATACGGGGGGATTCCATCCTTAGGGCACGGCCTCAGCGGAAACAGGTGTTCTTTCTGAAGCAGCGTCCCCTCCGGCAAGTCCCCGCGCACGCGAATCGAACGGCGCTGAAGCACGACCGTCTTCTCCTCGTTCGCTTCGACCTTCTTGACTCCATCGCCCAGCGCGAACTCGAGCTCGCGGGTGCGATCGACCATGTCGCGCCACTCTTTGGGGTCCATCGAGAAACCATGGTCCGGGCCTTCGCGACGCTTGCTGTCGGTAAAATGCTTTTCGACCATGCGTGCGCCCAGGGTAACGGCGCCCAAAACAGTCGCCAAGCCTGGGGTATGATCGCTCAAGCCCAACACCATGTCCGGGTACATCTCGCGAAAGGCTTTTAATACATTAAGTTGAATATATTTGAAGTTCTCGAGGCTCCCCGTGTAGTTGGTGTTGCATTGCATGAGCGCGACCTGGGAGGTGTGCTTCAGAATGCAGTCCACAGCGCGCACGACATCGTCCATGGTTGAGGCGCCGCAAGCGAGCAGCAAAGGCTTACGTTTGCGCGCCATGTACTCGATGATCTCAATCCACGTGACGTCGCCTGAGCCGATTTTGTAGGCAGGGACGTAGGGATCCACGACGTCGACGAGCTCCATGGAGTAGGGGCTGGTAAAAAAAGTGATCTTGGCTTTGTCGCAGGTTTCTTTCAAAATCGGCGTCCAGTCAGGGTTCAAAGAAGCGTCTTTATAGACTTCAAATACGGACTTCTTCCACTGGGCTTGATGCGATTCTTGCCCGCCGAGAGCTTTGAATCCTCTATCGCTCACGATCGTCTCGGCGGCGAAGTGCTGAAACTTGGCCGCATCGGCGCCCGCTTCGGCGGCGAGATAGATGAGGTCTTTTGCGCGCTGAAGGTCGCCATCATGATTGGCGGCGACGTCTGCGATAAAGTAAGTAGGGTGCTTGAGGCCGATCTTGCGGCCTTGGATCACGATCTCGCGATCTGGACTATGAATCATATTCGCTCCTTAAGCTGACGATTTCCTGGTGAAGGGTAGGTAGCTGGACGCCAAACGCTTGCTCAAAATGCGTCGAGTCCATTCTCATATCTTTAGGGCGGTAAGCTTTAAAATGAGCTGCTTCAGAGGTGGTACGTGACGCCGACTCGGTCTGCAATCCTATGGATTTTGCTAAAGTGAGTGCAAATCCGCATTTGGTCATCCCATCGCGGCTGCCAAGATTATACAGGCCTGACTTTTTTGCCTCCGCCACTCGGCCGACCATCTGAGTGAGCGTCGCAAAACTGAGCGGCGCAAACCAGATGTCATCAAAGAGGCTAATCGAGACGCGACCCCGGAGGCTTTCGACCACCCAGTCGCTCAGGCTTTTGCGTCCTGGGATTCGGCTTCGACCGAAGAAGTTAGTTCGCAAAACCGCGCCGCCCGCATTTAGTGCGACGAGCTCCGAGGTATATTTAGAAAAAGCATACATGTTCGTCAGCTTGATCTCAGATTCCTTCTGCGGGCCCTTGCCGTCGTAAACCTGGTCGGTCGAGATCTGAACTAAGAAAGAGCCGCCCTTCCACGCAGCTAGATTCTCGGTCGTGCGCACATTGAGCAGATAAGCCGTGTGCGGTTCGCGTTCGCAGCGATCCACATCGGTTGCGGCCACCAAGTTCACGATCACTGAGGGACGTGCCCGATCGAGCGCCGCGTGCGTGGCCGCTCGATCGGTGAGATCAAAGCGGACCTCGCCACCTCGATTGCCATGGGCAATGACCTCGTGCCCTGCTTGCTTGAGCGCAGGAACGAGGGACGACCCCAGTAATCCTGTCGCGCCAGTGACGAGTATACGTTCCATCAGACGCTCTTTACGAGCTTGCGAAGGATCTCGGCCTGCTTAAGCGCGTCTTCGATATTCCAATAGTTGGTTTTGAATTGAAGGAGCTTGCCGTGGATCGATTCCGCGGCAGGACATAGGCCTGGCTTGTACCTAGCCAGGTTATCTGCCGAGATAAACTTCTCGCGGCCCAACAAGGTGCGGTTTTGGAACATCGGCTCCAAATACGTGAGTTTCCAAGCGGCGTAGATGCCGTGTCCGCCCATTTCCAAGAAGCGATCGCGGAACTGGTGCCAGCTCAGCTTAGGATGCTCGAGCTTCACGACCCAGGTCCAGTAGGAGTTGACGTAGTCCTTGCCCACCTTTTGCGGGACGAGCCACTCGCATCCCTCGGTTGCTTCGCTGAAAATGCGAGCCACTTCGATTCGGCGCTCGACTAGCGGGACAATGTTCTCGAGCTGGGCCAGGGCGACGGCTGCGCAGAGCTCGGACATACGGTAGTTCCAACCCATCGTGACGTGCCGAGAGTAGTTGGGATCCTGAATGTCGACCTTGGTGATCTTACCTTTGGTTGCGCTCACGCCAGCGTAACCTAGCGATGAGACTTTGCGCGTGCCTTCAGCCACAGCGATGTCATCGGTGATGATCATGCCGCCTTCGCCGCTGGCGATGTGCTTAGAGCTTTGAAAGCTAAAGCTCGCAGAATGTCCGAGCGTACCCACCGTGCGGCCTTTGTATTTGCCTAAGAAGCACTGCGCGTTGTCTTCGAGAACATGGATGCCGTGCTTTTTGGCGATGGCCATGATCGGATCCATGTCAGGCGACAGGCCAAAGAGCGCCACCGTGATGATGGCCTTGGTCTTGGGAGTGATGCGCTCTTCGATCGATTTTGCGCTGATCTGAAACGTATCAGGATCGACGTCCGCGAATACGGGCGTTGCATTAGCTTGCAGAACCGCAAAGGTAGTGGCCGACATCGTGAGCGGCGGGACAATGACTTCATCGCCTGGTCCAATCCCAATCGCTTCGAGTACAGCATGCATAGTGGCAGTGCCGTTCACGAACGAGATGGCGAACTTTGAGCCAAATTTTTCGGCAAACATCTGCTCAAGCCGCCTGGTCATCACGGAGCCCTGGGAGCTGCGGAAGCCGGTCTTCAATACCTCCTCGAGGTAATTGAGCTCGTTTCCAAAAATTCTTTGTTTGAGTTCGTTTTTCATGTTTGCTCCTTTTGCAGGGACTTAAGATACCCCTCGTTGCGAACGGTGCCTGAGTTGATTTCCCTGAGTTCTGGGTGCGCCTTGATGTGTTCGATCACGGCACGATAGGGGAAGTAAGACTTCCCCGAATAAAATTTTCGATAAATAGCCTGTATGAATTCAAAGTCATCGAGCTTGTCCATGGTCCATCGCCATGAGCTTAGATCTTCATCGTGCTCGAAATTCAAGGTCTTAAAGGTCCCGGGGTTTTTCCAGATATAGGGAGTCACGTGCTCGCGCTCGGAGGGGAGCTTGGCTTCGTGATGCGCTTTCTCAAGAACTGAGAAACGAAAGGCTTCGATGTCGAGACCTTCGGGAAAAGTCGGCTTTATTGTGTTGCTGCAGTAATCGAGGTGAGGATCCGCGAGCAGAAGCCCGACCGCTCGATCGATGATCTCAGGATCTTTTAAGGGATCATCCGCAGTCACGCGAACGATCAGCTCTGGCTTGTAAGGAAGCGCGCACTGATAGAAGCGATCGAGCACGTCGTTCTCTGATCCACGAAAAACCGCGAAGCCCATCTTCTTTAATGCGGCTTCTAATACGTCGTCGTGAACCGTGTCTGTCGTCGCTACAACTACTTCCGAGACCGACTTTGCGGCTCGCACGCGTTCGATGATGTGCTCAAGCACGGATTTACCCATCAAGTCGAGCAGCGCCTTGCTCGGAAGTCGAGTCGAGTTCATTCGCGCTTGGATGATGGCGAGGACTTTCGGAGAAGTCATGGGGCTTGAATTGGGGGTAACATGGGCCTTTGCGGCATTGCAATGTTTCAGAATGACGAGGGTTCTCTTCCTCGCGCTGGTTGACATTGTCTCAAAAATCGCTGTATCAGAGTGGGATTAATCCACTCAATCTCAGCAGGGGCCATGGAAGAAAATAAGTCCATTTTGATTACTGGCGGTACTGGTTCGTTCGGCAAGAAGGCTGTCCGGATGATCCTCGACAAATATCGGCCCCGCCGTTTGGTGGTGTTCTCCCGCGACGAGCTCAAGCAGTTCGAAATGGCGCAGGAGTTTTCCGAGACTCAGTATCCCTGCATGCGCTACTTTATTGGCGACGTGCGTGATAAAGAGCGCGTTAATCAAGCGTTTAAAGGCGTAGATTATGTGATTCACGCGGCTGCGATGAAGCAGGTCCCCGCAGCAGAATACAATCCGATGGAGTGCATTAAAACGAACATTCATGGCGCAGAGAATGTGATTTCTGCCGCATTGAATCAGGGAGTCCAGAAAGTCATCGCACTCTCCACCGATAAAGCTGCAAATCCCATCAATCTTTATGGCGCAACGAAGCTCGTTTCGGACAAGCTCTTTGTCGCAGCCAATAACATCACAGGTAAGCAAAATACCCGCTTTGCTGTCGTTCGTTATGGCAATGTCGTCGGGTCGCGCGGTTCCGTCGTCCCATTCTTTAAGAAGCTTGTGTCTCAAGGCACACCCAAAATCCCAATTACAGACACACAAATGACACGCTTCTGGATTACTCTAGATCAGGGCGTAAACTTTGTTTTTGATTCTTTCAATCGCATGCAAGGCGGCGAGATCTTTGTTCCAAAGATCCCTTCCATGAAGATCATGGACTTGGCTCAAGCCATCGCGCCGGGTAAGCCGACCGAGGTCGTAGGAATTCGTCCCGGTGAGAAGCTCCATGAGACGATGTGCCCGGCAGATGACGCGCATCTGACAATCGAGTTTAAGGATTACTTCGTCATTCAGCCGACGATCAGCTTTGCTGAGCCGATCGATTATAAAACCAACGCGAAGGGCGAAAAGGGTAAGTCGGTCCCTTATGGGTTTCAGTACAGCTCCAATTCAAACTCGGAGTGGCTGAAGCCTGAAGACCTTTTGAAAATGATCGACGTTAACTAGGACTTCTAACCGAATGAAAAGCTACTGCGGAAAGCAAACGAGGGCCTCGGCCTGCGTTAAAAGAGGTCGTGGGGTTTTATGAAACTTGGCCTCGGAACCGTGCAATTCGGCTTGAGTTACGGGGTTTCGAATAATGTCGGACGCCCCATTCTCGATGAGATCAGGCGAATTCTCTCGGTAGCGCGCGAGGCGGGCATCCGCGTACTCGATACAGCAGCGTCTTACGGCGAGAGCGAATCCATCTTGGGCGAATTGACTCCTGGGGTGGATCCTTCTTTTGACGTGGTGACCAAGTTTGCCCCTTCGCAGAAAGCGGAGACGGCAGCCGATGACTTTGGGCAGCAACTCGACCATCTGCATCGAAACTCGGTCTATGGGTTGATGGTGCACCGAGCGGAAGACTTACTCGAGGAACAGGGAGCAGCGCTTTTCTCGCAGATGCGTAAGCTGCGTGACGCCGGGCGGGTGAAGAAGATTGGGGCATCGATCTACACCGCCGCACAGATCGATGCGATCTTGGATCAGTTTGAAATTGAAATCGTCCAAGTACCGATCAATGTGCTGGATCAGCGTTTGATCGAGAGTGGGCATCTCAAGAAGTTGAAGGATCGAGGCGTGGAAATTCATGCGAGATCGATTTTTCTTCAGGGTCTTCTCCTTATGGACCCGTCTGAAACCTCAAACTACTTTGGCGGGTTGAGAACCCGACTGCAGCTTTTTCGCGATGAGGCTCATCAGGCCGGAATGGACCCGCTTCAAGCATGCTTGGCTTTTGCCTTGGGAGTGCCGGAAGTGGATTCTGTCATTTGCGGGGTGAACTCAGCTCGCGAATTGGGCGCGATAGTGGCGGCGGCAGGGTCATCGAGAAATCGGCTCGATTTTGCTCGGTTCTCGGTAGATGAGGAAAAATATCTCAATCCTTCGCTTTGGCCTAAGAGGGACTAACAGAATGGAAAGCCATCGCAGTAACGCTCTCAGCTACGCCTTTTACGTTGTTAGCCCATCTAAGAAGGATGGAGCATGAGCTCTCGCCAGTACACCGTCGCTCTCATCGGAGCAGGACGGATCGCCGCGGGATTTGATCAACCTGGGAGTGAGGCGGTACTCACTCATGCGCACGCGTTCACCGCGAATCACAGGTTTAAATGTTTGGGCTTCTATGACGTGAATCGCGAGGCTATGCAGTCGGCGGCTTCGAAGTGGAGCCTCCGGTCCTACGACTCGCTTGATTCGATTCTGGCGGAGAAGCCAGAAGTCATTGTGATCGCGGTTCCTGATGAAGGGCATGCGGAGATGATCAAGCGGAGTCTCCAGGTCTCGCCGCGGCTGATTCTTTGCGAGAAGCCGCTCACCTCGTCAACTGCAGAGTCCTTGGCACTGGCGCGACTTTGCATGGAGAAGGGAGTCATTCTAGCTGTCAATTATCAGCGGCGCTATGACGAGACTTGCATCAAGATCCGCGATGAGTTTGCGGCGGGCAAGCTAGGTCGCGCAGTTTGTGGGGTCGTGAATTACTCAAAAGGGATCTTGCATAACGGTTCACATGCGGTGGATCTACTGCGTTTTATTTTTGGCGAGGCTCGGTCGATTTCGGTGAGCCGCAAAGTGATGGACTTTACGGCGACGGATCCGACAGTTGCTGGGGCGATTCGGTTTGATGGTTTTGAAGTGGCTCTTCAGGCGGCGGATGAGCGATTGTTCAGTCTTTTTGAGATTGATCTCATTTTTGAGAAAGGCCGTTTTAGGCTCACGCAATCGGGTACTCAGTTTGAGCGTTTCGAGGTCAAGGACGATCCGGTCTACGCAGGCTATCGTGAACTCCTGGCTGTCGAGACAGCGCCGACTGGGCTTCTGCGCGCTTTGCCGGCGATGGTGAACGATTTGGCCTACTGTCTGGACCAGGGGGCGGTCCCGCGGATCGCTGTTCAGAATGTTCTGGGGTCGCAAGCGGTTTGTGAGCAGCTGGCTTGCGCGACTGAGACTCAAGGCAGGGTCCTCACGCCTATGGAGGGAGCGATTTGATGGCTTCTCCGCGTGTGGTTGGCATTCTCGTTGCGCGGATGGGCTCATCACGAGTACCAGGCAAGTCGCTGGCGGATCTCTGCGGCAAGCCAGTGCTCTGGCATGTGATCGAGATCGCAAAGCGGATTCAGGGCATCAGCGAGCTTTGCCTGGCCACCACCGATCAGAAGTCGGATGAACCGCTCCTAGGAGTAGCTCGCGAGTGCGGGATTCGGTCCTATCGAGGCGATGCCGAGAAAGTCTTGGACCGCGTGCATGGCGCGGCAACCGAGATGAATGCAGAAGTCTTGATCGAGATAGGCGGAGATTGTCCGCTCCTTGATCCTCAGGTTGTTGAAGACGCGCTCCAGACCTTTCATCAAAAGGGCTACGATTACCTCTGCAATTACGAGCCTCCGACTTATCCAGAAGGGATGGACATCAACATCCTCAAAATGGCTGCTCTCACGCAGGCTTATAAAAAAGCCCTCGCGCCTTCTCAGCGAGTGCATCCTTTTAGTTATCTGACTCGGCATCCTACGCAGTTCAATCTTGGTAACATCGAGATGTCTCCTAATCTTTCGACGCATCATTGGTCGCTGGATTTTCCGGAGGACATGGATTTTATCCGCGCCGTTTACGAGAAGCTCTACAAACCGGATTCTGTGATCCGGCTCGCGCAGATCGTCGAGCTGATCCAGGCGGATGGCCGTATCGGGGCAATGGATCAGAAGCTTCGCCGACCTCAAGCACTTCACGCGTTTTGGAACTCGCCAGGCATCGTGCGCGACATGCACTCCGATGTGGCCGCGCTGTCGTTGATGGCTCAGGAAGCCGCGCTCATGGGTGATCATGCGCGCGCGGGTCTTTGCTATGACGAGATGAAGAGCATCGTGGGAGAGCTGGATCGCCAGGCAAAATTCAGTGGGGAGTCTTCATGAAGCATATTGAGGTTTATCGTGAGAAAGATCGGTACTGTTCTTTTCCTCACTTGGCTTATTTGCCCAGCGGAAAGTTGGCCGTCACCTTTAGGCGTGCCAGCAAATTCAGCGCGGACGCTGCCAAGCGGGGAGTAGCGACCCATCACGATCCGGATTCGTCGATCGAGATGTTGATTTCGCCTGATGATGGGCAAACCTGGCGGGCCGAGGACCGGATCACGGTTCATAAATCTAAGTTTGGCGTGAATGATCCGTCGCTGACGGTTCTCAAGGATGGCACGATCTTAAATCGCTTCGTGGCGCTCGACATCAAACCCACGGGCGCGGTTCGTGAGCGGCCGGCCAAGATTTTTTCCCACCGAGTTGAGCATGGGCTCGTGACGACAGTGGTGGGCAATATGATCTCTAAGTCCACCGATGGGGGCAAGAACTGGGAAGTCTGGAGTGTGGCGGATTGCCCTGAGATTGGGCCTTCTTGCTCGCGCGACCCAATCGTCGAGATGCCCGATGGGTCGCTTCTCATGCCGGTTTACACGGGCGCTCCTCAGCGCAGTGATATTGCGTGGGTGATTCGCTCGTTCGATGGCGGCAAGACTTGGTGCGAGCGGATCATGTCGGATGAGAATGGCAGGTTTTCGCAGCTTCAAGGCGTCAATTATAACGAAACTTCGCTTCTGCATCTCGGCAACGGCGAAGTGCTTGCGATGGTGCGGGCGGATTCGACGTTTCATACCGAAGGAGAGCTCATGCCGGTGGGTGGTGCGGGCTCGCTCTGCTCGGCAAGAAGTTTTGACGGCGGCCTCTGCTGGACGCCTCCGCAGAAGACGGGGCTCTGGGGGCAGCCGGGAAGCCTGATTCAGCTTAAGAATGGTGATGTTCTTTGCACCTATGGCTATCGGCGCAAGCCCTTTGGCGTTCGCTGCGCGATCAGCAAAGATCGAGGCGCGACGTGGCTTGCGCAAAACGAGATCATTATCCGCGATGACTCGCCGACTTGGGATGTGGGGTATCCGTTCTCCATTGAGCTCAAGAACGGCAAAATGTTCACGGCTTATTATTTTGTCGATGAAGAGGGGACTCGGCATGTGGCGGGCACTCATTGGGAGCTTCCATGATTCGCGTCGCTTTTTTGGGAAGTGACAGTACCCATACGGAAGCCTTTGGTCGTCGGATGAATCTTCCGGATGGGCCATTTCACGCAAAAGCCCGGGTTGTTTCGATCTGGGGCGAGGATGCTGCGCAGACTCGCAAGAAAGCCGAAGATCTCCAGATCGAGCGCGTTTGCTCGGCGCCTGCTGAAGCGCTTAAGAACGTCGATCTGGCGATGGTCATCGGTCGTTTTGGCGAGAGTCACTACCATCCAGCTCGGCAAGCGCTTGAAATGAAAGTGCCGACTTTTGTGGATAAGCCCTTTACGGTGAGCTTTCTAGAGGCGCAGGAGCTGGCGAACTTGTCTACGCAGTTAAGCGTCCCACTTTGCTCGAGCTCGCCTTTGCGCTTCGCTAAGGAAGTGCTCGAGGCTCGCAAGTTGATCGGTTCGGGTGAGAGGGTCGTGGCAGCGACCGCTTCGATGCCGGCCAATTGCATTGATCTAGGGGTGGATCCCCGTTTTGAGAGCCCGTTCTTTTACGGTATTCACGGCACCGAAGTGCTTCTCGAAGTGCTTGGGCACGAAATCCAGTCTTTTGAGATCTCGCGCGCCGGGGGTTCCGCGGCGGTCAGTCTTAAGTTTAAGTCCGGTCAAACCGGCCTGCTCAATTACGTTCGTTCGGCGGGCGAGTTTTATTCGCTTACTCTTTACACCGAGAAAGGCGAATGGCACCGCAATATCGAGTTGGATGGAAGCTACTACACCGGCATGCTGACGTTTCTGCTCGATCGCTTTGCTCGGGGTGAGGGGACAATTCCACTCGAGAGTAGTTTGCAGGCTGTTTCATTGCTCGAGAAAGTAGAGGGCAAAAAGTCATGAGCCACACGATTCCCGCACAAGCCACTGCACCTTCAAAACTCAAGTTTGGCATAATCGGCACGGGATTGATGGCAAGTATCTATACAGAGATCCTGCAGCAGCGCACTGACTGCGAGGTGAAGGCCGTGGTTGGCAATACCGACGACAAGACCCTCAAGTTCGCTAAGAAATATGGGTTAGTCCCGTTTTCTGGGGCGCAGTATTTCAGGATGTTTGATGAAGTAGCGGATATCGATGCGGTGATTGTTGCTACTCCCGAGTGGGCGCGCGAGGCGCCGCTTGGTTCAGTCGTGAGACGCAAGAAGCACGTCCTGCTTGAGAAGCCGTTCGCTGCGGACCTAAAAACGACCTTTGCTTTGAAATCGATGCTCGAGAACTATCCCGCCGTTTTTCAGGTTTGCCACGTGCTGAGGTACAGCCCGCGGTTTTGCGCGATGGCTGATGTGGTGAAGGCAGGCGAGATCGGTCAAATCCGGCAGATTTATGCACGCCGCAATTCGAACCAGTCGCGCGTGATGAGGGTGCTTGGCAAGTCAGACCTCGCCTACTGGCTCACGCCGCACGATCTGGACATCATGAATTGGATCACGGGCGCCCACGTTGATAAAGTTTACGCGGTTTCTCGCGCGGGTCTCACGGCGCAGGATGATTACTTGATCGCAAACTTGCATTTTTCAAATGGGGTAGACGCCGTTTTAGAAAACTCGTGGAGCAGCCCTGCCATCAGCGGTGAGGCGCGTGAAGCGCTCTTTGAGGTGCGCGGGACTCAGGGAGTGATTGAGTTGGACGACGCCGACATGAATGTTCGAGTCTATAAGTCGGGTGGGGTGGTTGAGACGCCCAATACCTATGAGGACTACCAGGTCCAGGGGATGCGGCGAGGGTTTTTTGAAAATCTCATTTCGCATTTCGTGGAGCGAGTGAAGAAGAATGACGTCTCGGGTGATGCCTTGGATGAGGCGGTAGAGACCTCGCGCGTGTGCGCGATGATCCGTCAATCTCTCACTCAGGGGCGCGTGGTCGAGCGCCACGAGCCGGAATTTCAGGCATGACGATTGCCGGGCTCCCCGAGCTCCCAGGTTTTGAAGACGCCCGGCGTATTGTAGTTTGCGCGAAGGAAGCGGGCGCCGGCGCCTATTTGGCAGCGCTATTAGTGCAGGCGAAGCTACCGGCAGAGCGTATGCGGATTTTCGCTCGGCCTGAGGCAGCGGTTTTTTTTGAACAGGCGGGGTTGAAGTGCACGGTGGTGCATGAGGGCGATGAGCAGGCAGTGATGATGCGGGTGTTTGGCCAGGTCGCTGATTTCTTGGCGTTTGCGCCGGATCTGGTGCTCGTGGGCGCATCGGCTGGCGCTTCTCCGGAGAAGGCGCTGATCTTGGAGGCGCGCCGCAGAGGTGTGCCCGTCTATTCTTTTGTTGATCACTATTGGAATCTTTGGCAGCGATTTGCTCATGAGCAGACGGCTGAGCGTTGGTTCTACCTGCCGGATCGCATTTATGTTTTGAATGAGAGTTTGCGTGCTCGTTTGGTGGCGCTTGGGTGCCCGCCTGAGGTGGCGGCAGTGCATGCGCATCCGGTGTTGGCTGGTGCGATGCCTGTCACGATGAGTCGTTCTAAGGCTCGGGGCGAGTTGAAGATTCCGGACGGCGCGCGAGTGGCGCTTTACGTTTCGGAGTACGTGTTTGCAGAAGATCCTCTTTGGAAGTGGGACCAGCCTAGTGAAGACGATATTCGTGGTTTTCTTGCGGCGCTTTTGCAGGCGGCTGCGGGTCTCGCTGTCGTCGTGATCAAGCTGCATCCGGCAGAGTCCGTGGATCGTTGGGACGCGCTTTTGGGCGGTCAGGAGCCAGCGAGTTATCGGGTGGTAAAACAGTTCGATAAGTCTGGACTGTTTGAAGCGGCGGACGTTGTGTTTGGGCTAAACTCGATGTTGGTGCTTGAAGCGATGCGAGCGGGCAAACTCGCTTATTCGTTTCATCCGCAAACGGGTGGGCCGGGTGCTGATCGTAGTGCGTGGTTGAGCGAGATCGAGTCGGGATTGGTCGAGTTGGGGAGCGTAGAGGAGCTTGAGAAAGTGCTCCGGGGTAGGGGCTAGCGGTGGAGAAGTTTGCAAAGTGTGGTTTTTGAGATGCGGCATCTATCTGCGACTGAGTGCAGACCTTCTGCGTTAACGTACACCTTTCGATTGGCTTCTCAAACGCCATCGAGTATTCAAACGGGATCGATCAGGAAGAAATTCGTTTGGTGGCACCATGAGTCAATCCTCATACTTCAGAAGAGATAATTGCAGGCTTTGTGAGTCTCGCCGGCTTGAGGGCGTGCTCTCATTGGCTCCTACGCCTCCCGCAAATGCGTTCGTCAAAGAGGAGGCGTTGCAGCACAAACAGGAGCGCATCCCGCTTGATCTGTTTTTCTGCAAGGACTGCTGTCACCTTCAGCTTCTCGATGTCGTTGATCCGCTCGTACTATTCAAAGATTACGTCTACGTTTCGGGGACTTCGCCCGTCTTTGTTAAGCACTTTCAAGAGTACGCCAATCATCTCATCGACCGATTCAAGCTGGGCCCCACGGCATTCATCTCCGAAATCGGAAGCAACGACGGTACGCTTCTCCGGATGTTCAAAGACAAGGGCATGAACGTGCTGGGCATCGACCCAGCTGTCGAGATCGCTCAGACCGCGACGGCCTCTGGCATCAAGACTTTGCCTGAGCTTTTTACGAGTCAACTCGCCGACCAGCTCCAAGCAACGGCCAAGTCTGATGTGATGCTGGCCAACAATGTCTTTGCGCACATCGACAATCTCAAAGACGTCGTCACCGGCGTGAGTAAGCTTCTTAAGCCTACTGGCGTTTTCGTCTTCGAAGTCTCCTATCTCGTCGATGTGATGGAAAAGACGCTTTTCGACACGATTTATCACGAACATCTTTGCTACCACTCAGTCCTCGCACTCAAGCCCTTCTTTGAGCGCTATGGGATGGAGCTCTTCGATGTTGAGCGCGTGAGCAGTCACGGGGGTTCGCTTCGAGGGTTCGCTCAGCTCAAGGGTGGGCCTCATGCAGTCAGCCCTCGCGTAGCGGAGCTCATCGAGCTTGAGAAGCAGCGTGGACTCGATCAGGCACAGACTTACAAGAATTTTGCCTCTCAGATCGACGTTCTCAAGCGCGATCTTTCCTCGCTACTCAAGAAGTTCAAGTCCGAAGGCAAGTCGATCGCTGGCTATGGAGCGCCTGCCAAAGCAACGACCCTCATGTATCACTTCGATCTCGGGCCGGAGTTCATCGATTTTATCGTCGACGACAGTCCGCTCAAGCAAGGGCTCTACTCGCCCGGTTATCACATTCCCGTGTTGCCCGCGTCTTCTCTGCAAACTCGCAAGCCGGATTACCTCTTGATCCTCGCGTGGAATTTTGCTGATTCGATCATGGGCAAACTCAAAGATTTTGAGGCCAAGGGTGGGCATTTCGTCCTCCCCGTGCCTCACGTAAAGGTGGTCTAAATGTCTAGCTTCACCCTCAAACAGGACTTGGTAGATATCGCAAAAGGCTTGGGAGATACTGCACAAGCTTTTAGTGGCAAGACGATTTTCGTGACCGGAGGTCGTGGCTTTTTGGGGCGCTACTTCGCCGAGACCTTCGCATACCTGAACGCCAATGGGCTCGATAAGCCTTGTCGGGTGATTCTAGCGGATAACCTGATTACTGCAGGAAAACTCGGCGACGAGAATAGCCCTGGTGGCTTTGAGTTCCTCAAGCGCGATGTGACCCAGCCGCTGAAGATCGACGGCCCGGTGGATTACATTCTTCACGCCGCGGGCATCGCAAGCCCTTATTACTATCGTGCGCATCCGCTCGAGACGATGGACGTCGCTATCACTGGGACGCGCCACGCGCTTGACATGGCTCGCGAGAAGAATGCCAAGATCTTGTTCTTTAGCAGCAGCGAAGTCTACGGCGATCCAGATCCTCAGTTCGTGCCGACTCCAGAGTCCTATCGGGGTTACGTATCCTGCTTGGGGCCTCGCGCCTGCTACGATGAGAGCAAGCGTGTGGGAGAGACCCTCTGCCGCGTGTATACGACGCAGTATGGGACAGAGACGAGAATGGTTCGTCCATTCAACGTTTACGGCCCCGGAATGCAGGAAAGAGACTATCGCGTGCTTCCTAACTTCGCGAGCCGCATCAAGGCGGGCAAGCCCCTGACGATCTATGGCAGTGGCAATCAGACGCGGACGTTTTGCTACATCACCGACGCGATTGCGGGATTCCTCAAGGTGCTTGTGCATGGTCAGGCGGGCGAGCCTTACAATATCGGCAATCCAACGCCTGAAGTCTCGATGCTTCAGCTCGCAAAAGAGATTCAGAAAGCGCTCGGTCGCGACATCCGCATCGAGCTCGGCCAATACCCCGAGAGCTACCCAGCTGACGAGCCTAATCGCCGTTGTCCGGACATCACGCTTGCGAGAACGAAGCTGGGTTACGAGCCTAGGATCGATTTGACCGAAGGGTTGCGCCGCTTCTTTGCTTGGGCGGATCAGACCTACGTGGGCGAGTCTTAAGAGCTGGTCGTGATCGGCGCTCATGAGTCTACTTTGTCGCAAAAAGTTATCCTAACGGACGACTATCCGATCATCGATGCGAATCGAAGTCGCTTGCATCAGCTTCTCTCCTGCACGTTGCAACCGGTGCTTCTGTTTGCGCTGAAGCGGGCCATACGTGGT
>CAZGCK010000001.1:15526-72725 GCA_964524175.1 uncultured Bacteriovoracaceae bacterium
CGGTGGGGGTTCGGCTATGCCGGACAGGTCGCCTTCGGAGGGATCGCCGCTGATCAGCAGCCCGGATATGATTCCCAAGATTCAGGGTGATCGCCAAAACGCCATACCGTACACAGCCGTGCTCGCTCGTGGATTGCTTGAGGCGCGCGTCGAGCCACTTCTAGCTTTTTCTCGCGACTTGGTGCGCGTGGCAGATGCGGTGGGTGATTCCAAGGGGTTGATCTATCACGGTGTTTCGATCACGCAGTCGATTCAGCTCAGGCTTTTTCTAGGCAATTTGCTTGAGCTTCTTGCCAAGCCCGCGGAGGGCTTCTTCAAGATGCTCGATGTGCTTGGGTGCAAGCAACTACAGACCTTGACTTCGTCTTCGCTTGCCGAGCAGATTGCGCGACATGTGGCGGAGTTCAAAGGGATCGCGGTCAAGAAGTCGAGCGGCGGGTTATTTCTTTCGCTGGTGTCTGCGGCTAGGAAAAAGATTTTTCTCACGCGAGGTCGGGTGCCTCGGACGGAGGCGATTGTTTCGTTTTATAACGATCGCGCGATCCACGCCCAGGGACGCAGGTCGCTCGAGGGTCGTGTCGTGTTCTTTGCCATTGAGGAGCGTCGCCTGAGGCGAGCAGCTCTCATGGTCGACGCGCTCAAAAAGATCGGCGTTGATGCGGTGATAGCCACCGTTCCGCAGAAAAAAGAACTTCGCCAGGCTATGCAGGATCTGCGTGCTCAAGGTTATGAGTGCGTGAATCTATGCGAGTTTCTTGCTTTGGAAGAAGCCAGACGGATAGCCGAAAAAGCGAATTTTGACTCCGAAAACGTCTGGCATGCGATCGAGCAAGCGGCTTCTGAGAAGTTGGCTCACCGATACCTAGGGGTTCCGATCTATAAGCTCTTTGCTCCGATGTTCAAAGCAGCTTGGCCCGGTGTCACCCTTGAAGCGTCGCTTTTTGTCCATTCGATTGCCCCCCTCATCGAGAAAGAAAGACCATCGCTCGTGGTTCTCTTCGATGTTGGGACGCAGGCGATGTGTTTGCTTCAGCTTTGCCAGAAGCTGGGGATCAAGACTTCCTATTATCTCTACAATCCTTTGCTTTTTACCGTCGACTTCTGGACGCCTATCTTACTGGACTCAGTGCACTCCGACACACTGATGACCGGCACTGATTTTATGAAGGCCAAGCTCTGCGAGAGCGGGCAGTACGACCCAAAGGATGTTTTTCGAATCGGTGATGTGCTCCTAAACAGTGGCGACAAGCCGGATCGGGCTCAAATCAAGGCACGAGTGCTTGGTCCACATGGCATCCGGCCTACCGATCAAGTCGTCATGGCGATCTCCGGGTATGTGGCTCAAGACCTCACCATCGGCAAGAAGCGTCGCTTTTTGACGGGGATCGCCTCGGCCGTTCAACGCATCCCCGGCGCCAAGCTCATTGTCAAAGCTCATCCCAATGAGAATCTCGCTGAGCTCAAGCAGCATCTCAAAGAATGGGGGATCGAAGCGCCCGTGATGCACACGGATAGCCTCAAAGATCTGCTGCACTCATCGGATCTCGCGTGCATGATGTTCAGTCAGGCTGGATTGGAGGTGGTGCTTTCCGGCACGCCGCTTTTGATCATCCAAGAGCCCGTCATGATCGCTGGCTATGATGCATGGATGCCATTCATTGCTCAGGGGGCAGCGTCGTACGTGCCTGACACCGACGATCCTCACGATACGATCCGCGCATTGCTTTTGGATGAGTCCAAGCGCAACCAGCAAATTGAAGCAGGTCGACGTTTCGCCGAGCGCTACATCAGCGTGTTGGATGGGGCGTCTGATCAGCATGTGGTCGAAGCGGTTCAAGCGATCTTGATGAGGAGATAGCGATGCTGGGCTTGAGCGCTCTTAAGGCAATCGTCCGCAAGTCTAAGAATCAGTATGCGCGCTGGGAGCGGGAGCGGCGTTTCGAAGCAGCGAGGCAGAGCACGACAGCTAAAACGAAGCTTCCGTTTCGACTCGTTTACGCTTTTCGCGAGCATACCTTTGACGTGCACTCCGGCGAAATGGCTCTACATCTTCTCAAGACTTACGAGCCAGTCGAGGTCATTTGCTATGGCGCTGGTGAGCGCGAGCGCGGCAAGCAGCATCTGACCACCGGTCATTTCATGCGCGCAATCGATGAGTTCAGGCCTGATGCGATTTTCTCGTTCGACAAGTTTTTGCTGCCCGAAGCGATGAAAGCTTTGAAAGCGCGTGGAATCATCCTGTTTGGAACCTCTACGGGGTTTAATTCGTTCGACGCGGATGTTTTCCCTCAGTCTCAGGTGATGGAAATGCTGCGCATGTATGACGCCTACGGTGTTGCCTACGCTCCGCATGTCGCGCGACTTGTCAACGCGGGCGTGCGCGCTGAGGAGTTTGCCCTCTGGGGAGATACGGACTTGTTTCGGCCCCTCGGGCTTGAGCGTGATATCGATGTTCTTTTTGTGGGCACTAATACCGGGCTTTCGCGCCCGTATCGGCAGCCGATTTTGGAGCGCTTGGGCAAAGCGGTGACTCTAACGATCGCGGGTCCAACTGAGCATTTTACGGAGATTCCAGGGGCTAAGCTCTTGGGACCTGTGACATCGAAGGTAAAGATCAACGAGCTTTTTAATCGCGCCAAGATCGTGCTTGGATCGGATCGCTTGATCGAAGAGGTGGCTGCTTCGAACCGAAAGCCGGGACAAATCTTTTTCTACGACGATGTTGGTTATCAGGTCAAAGATCGCACGCCATGCGTACTCGCAAGCGGAGCCTGTTACCTGGTCGAGGATCATCCTGAGAATCGGCGACTTTTTAAGGACGGCGAGGAGCTCGTGCTTTGGAGTGATGCCGAGGATTTGATCGTCAAAACCAAGCGCTTGCTCGCGGATCCAGCATTAAGAAGGCGCATCGGCGAGCAGGGTAGGGCGCGCGTGATTCGCGATTACTCCGTGGCGGTGCGGGCGAAGCATATGATTGAGCGCATCGAGCAGAGCAGAGAGTGAAGTCCTGTGATCAGGTCAATCCCCACACAAATCAATTAGCACTTCTCGTCCATCGTCAAACAGCACAGGTCGCGTCTTTTTGAGTTCCATCACGTTGTTCTGAAAGTCCTCGACTGTGCGTGAATTGGCCCTCATCCACTTATAGTAGTGATTGCGCATGTAAGTTTGGCTTCCTAAAAGCGAGGGGCTAAACGCCACCGCGCAGACCCCGACTGATCTGAGGTACTGAGCCAGCGCTTCGGGTCCCTTCTGATAAGGCATTCCCGGGGCTGGCGACGCTTCGCCCGGCATATCCACGACCCAGATGTGGTTTCGTTTAAAGTCGAGCAAGTAAGGCGCTTCTAGGCGCACGAGCGTGGTTTTGCCCACCGGAAACTTCGCTTGCAGATGGGCGTAGAACCAGGGTTCGCCAGACTCAACAGGATCGCGCGCGGGATCATCCGTTTTTGGCGTGACGATATTTGAAGCATGCGCTGTCAATGTCAGTGCAAATCTTTTTGGCAAATCAAGAGGCGAAGTAGGGAATCCATCGTACGAGGTTTCAGTCGCTACGATGAGAAAAACGCACCCTAACATCGTAGCCGCCCATGGGCCGCGGGCGTTCAGCTTCTGAAGATACTCAATTGCCAGGACGAGCAGGCAGAGAAGCGCGCCAAATGAGAGTGCGTAGAAAAATCTTTGGTATGAGCACCCGTTGGCGCTCACGTAGAGAGCGAATCCACACAACCAAGCTGAAAAAATCGCTATCGGCGCAAGCTTGAGCCATCGTGGCGCCCGCGTCCTCAGGGTCCAGCCGAAGGCCACGACGCCTATCAATAGCAAAACCATGAGCCCTTTGACGAAGCTCGTGAGGACCCCTAGGTAGATCAGCGCCGCCCAGCCGAGAAATGCCAGTTTCATTCTAGAAGACGCTTTAGCCACACCGAGACCACAAAACAGCACGATAGTCGCAAGCATGGGTGCGAAGCGCGTGATGTTCGCAAATGCCGAATAGAGGCTTTTTGGATCTAGATCGGGTTTGAGGAGGCCTTCGACGTCATGGTAGGTCGTTACGTGGTGGCCTTTGCCAAGGAGGGGGAAAAACCAACTTCCCGTGGCTCCTTTAGCCGAGTGCAGCCACGGAAAGAGAAAGAGACTGTAGCAAACGAGCAGCAGCAGTGCTTCTCTGAGGTCTTTTGCGATCGATTGCCGAGCACTGAGCTTTCCTAGAATCCTGTAGCCATAGACCGTCCCCAGAAGAGCTAGGGGCAGCATCGAGACATTGCCCTTGAGACTGCTCAAAGCAGCTGAGCAAAGCGCAACAAACAAGACCTGGCTGGTTTCGAGGCCGTTCTCAGCTACTTGAACGTATCGCTCGAGTAGCAAGAGCACAAATCCTAGAGCCAGGATCACGCTCGTCGTATTCGAGCGTGGAAAAAAAGCGGCGCCAAAAAGTATGAACGGCAATGCGACGGCCGACCACTTGCCTTCCACTCCTCGTCGGCGCAAAATCCCTAACACTAAGATTGCCAGCATGACGATCGCAAGGCCTGGCTCGATGAGGGTGATCTGCCGCAGCGGCAAGAAGCCTAAGGGGATTGCCAAAAGATAGCTATTGCCCCCGAGCGCCGACAGCCTTCGCGTATTGAAGGGCTCAATCCCGTGTGATCCGAGCTGCAACATTTTATGCGGAAAGACGATGTAGCCATAGAAGTCATCAGACAAACTAAAGAACCAGCCGCGAAAATACGAGAGCACAAGGATCCCAAGAATCAGCGTGAAGGCGGTAAAGAGCGAAGCCCAGAGAAGTTGACGGGGAGAACCTTGGTTTTTTAGGCGGGAGAGGTAAGGCCGCAACTCAGGCACGAGCCCCAACCATCCAGCACTGAGGACCGCGAGATTGGCGGTCGCCGAAACTTGCTCAAACGCATTGAGCAAGCCCCCGGCAAGTAGCACGCAAGCGGCTCCACCAAAGAGGTCTCGTCCTAGTTCTCGGTTCTCCCGAGTTCTCAGAGCCGCGCGGAGCCAGTAGCTCCAACCTAAAAACGAACCGAGAACTGCTATTCCTAGAAATATTGCGCCAAGCATGGTGAGCGAATCACACTAGCGGATTGCCGAACCACAATCCAGGCGTTATCTAATCTGGATATGCTCACTTCTGCGCTCACAGGGTTAGTTTTTCTATGCTCTTTTGTTGGTTGGGGACACGGCGTTCTAAAGGTCATGGGTCTCTCTCAAGAGCGGGCGCAGAGAGAATATGGCTGGGGGGCGTCCTCCTTTTTAGGCTTGAGCGTGGTTTTGATTCTGGGTGGCCTGGCGAGCTTGCTCGGAGTCGTGTCTCGCGGCAGCAATATTGCGGTAGTCGGTGTGGGAGTTGTGCTCTGGCTCATTTTGAGATCGTACCGAGTGGATTGGCGTTTGAAGCAGGGGGGCGTTTCTTCCTGCTTGGCTGCTGCACTGGGGTTTTCAGCGCTCGCCGTCTACTATCTTTCCTACTCGCGCGGGTGGGTGTTTAACGTCACCGATGACTACTGGGGTTACTTGGCCTGGCCCTACAAGCTTCTGGAGACGGGCTCGATCGGCACGGATCCTTTCAGTACTCGGCGATTTTCTGCCATGGGCGGCAACAGTTATTTGCAGTCCGTGGTCCTGAGTTTTTTGCCGCTGGTTCGAATCAACTTAGTAGAACCCGCAGTCTCGATGCTGATGCTGACGCTGCTTTTTTGGGAGCGGCTTCGAGTTACTGCATGGGGTCACAGGCATGTTTGGGTCATTTTTCCGACGTTGATCGGAGTCTTCGCTTTTTACGCACGCGCAAACACGACCAGCATCTTGGTCGCTACCGGTTTCATCGCACTCATGATGATCGAGTTTTATCTCGAGTCAAAGCGCCCTTTTAGCCGCGTGACTGCGGTGAGGTGGGCTCTATTGGGGGCCGCGCTCTGTAGTTTAAAGAGCACGGTTGCTTTCTTTGCTCTCGCTTCGTTTGGGTGTTTCTTCGCTTATCGATGGCTACAGGTATTGATTCAAAAAAAATCGCTGAAGGAGGACCTTCCATCCTTTTTGATTCTTCTGGGATCCTTTCTGGTCTTTTTGCTTCCGTGGATTATCATCCATCGTCAGTCGACCGGAAGCTGGTACTACCCCATGTTGGGTAAGGGCTACTACATCACGAACTACGGCGAGACCGTGGGTGGATTGCTCAAGACTAAAACCGATTTTGCGACTTTGTACTCAGGTGTTGCCAACGTCACTCGGTTTCCAGGTTTTTTAGCCACGATTGTTGGAGTCGTCGGATTTTTGATCGCGGCTTCCAAGCGGTCTATCAAGATCGCTTTTTGGATCTGGGGCGTCGCTGCTTATGGTTTCGCTGTTTGTGCCTACATAAAAGCCTTGATGGTCATCCTTGTCTTGGGTTGCGCCCTATTTGGTTTTGAGGCTTGGAAAAGGGGAGCTTCCTCTCACAAAGCCTTTGTCGCCCAAGTCGCAGGCGCGTGGGTTTGTGCTTTTTTATTTTTTATGGGTCTCAATGGCGCGCTCTATCAGCGCAATATTTTTGCAATCTCGTACGGAGCTTTTCTTTCATTTTTGTGGGTAGGGCTCCATGAAGCAGGAAGCCATTTTAGAGCAGTCATGGCCCTTGCTTCGGTAATCGCATTCTCAGAGGTCGGATTTGATGCTTCGCAATCCAATTTGTTGACTCATCCGTGGCTCTTTACCCAAAATTTCTCGGCCCACTTTTCTAATGTTTTGAGTGACCCAGTCGATTCGACGGCAAGGTACCCGGTCGAGCCGGGTAAGCCTGATTGGCCATACGCCAAGCTTCAAGACGCGGTGCCGGCGGGCAGAACAATCTTGGCTCGTACGGTGACTCCTTATCTCTTCGATTTTTCACGGCACAACGTGTGGATTATCGATACTCCGGTCGAGATTTCTCTCCCGCCCGGAATGCCAGCCTGGAAGGGCCCTGAGGCCTTAGCTCAATATTTTAAACAGGTTGGCATTTGTTACGTGGCTTATTCTTATGGCCGCAACGAGGGGATGATGAAGGGAATGGACGGCTTTGCTCATCACTATTACGACTGGGTGCGCGCACAGGGTCGGCTGGTTGTCGACTTTCAGCAAAACCTTCTGAAACTAGGCAAAAGTGTGCCCATTATCTACGATGACGGGCTGGATCACGTCATGAAGTTTTGCGACTAAATGGGATCTAACGAACTAGCCTTTTTGCTTTAGCAATCCTCTTCAGTCGTGCTAGCAAAGAAACTACTCATGTCATCTTCTCCCGATATGCACATTGGCGCGATTTTCATCGCTTACAATGCCGAAAAGACACTTCAGAAATTCTACGAGAATTTTCCAAAAAATCTCGTCCAAACGATCATCTTAGTGGATGACGCCTCTCAGGACGGGACCTACGAGCTAGCGCTGAAGTTGGGGATTCAATCCTACAAGAATCCCGTCAATCTGGGCTACGGCGGCAATATGAAGCGCGCCGTAGGACTTGCGCTCGACTTGGGGATGGACGTGGTGATTGATATCCATCCCGATGGAGAGTACGACCCATCGGCGATTCCGGATGCGATTGCTGCTGTCCGGAAGGGGGCTGATTTTGTTTTAGGCAATCGGTTTAGTCATTGGACCGACCAACTGAAGAGCGGCATGCGGCTTTGGAAGATTTTGCCAATCGTCTTTTTGAATCTATTTGCGAAGTTCGCTCTTCAAACCGAGATCAATGATCTTCATCAGGGCTTCCGTGTTTACACTCGCAGACTCCTGAATTCGATGGACTATAAAGCGAACTCAGATGGTTACCTCTTTAGTTTTGAATTGATCGCCCAAGCAGTTTTTGCTCATATGAAGGTCGTCGAGGTGCCCGTTAAGACTCACTATGTGGGCGCGAAGCGGGGAGCAAGCTTGAAAAACAGCATCACCTACTCGTTTGGTATTTTTAAAGTTCTCTTCTACTATTTTGCCGCAAAAATCGGGTTGCCTTCGCGTTTGTTTCCTCGGCACCGGCTTGGGGTCACCATGAAAAAAAATGGAGTTCATTGATGTCTGCTCGGGAATCTTCTGACGAGTTCAAGGTTAAGGTCTGTCGCATCTGCGGTGAGGGCAAGTTCTTTAACTTCCTTGACCTGCACTCAATGCCAGTTCCAAACGGCTTTGTCGTTAAGGAGGATCTCGGCAAATTCGAGCAGCAGTATCCATTGGCTGTCATGGCTTGCGAGACTTGTTGGCTCGTTCAGGTGACTCATGTGGTCCCGCCTGGTCGGATGTTCGAGAACTATCTCTACATTCCTTCGACCTCGACGACGATGCTCAATCACTTTAATTCAATGGCAAAGAGCCTTGTGAAGCAGTTTGACATTAAGCCGTCTGATGTCGTGATGGATATCGGCAGCAACGACGGGACGCTTCTCAGTTTCTTCCGTCAAGAAGGGGTCCAAGTTCTCGGTGTGGATCCTGCTGCTAACTTGGCTCATCTCGCTAGGATGAAGGGGATCAATACGATCAATGCACTCTTCTCGAGCAAGCTAGCCAGCGATATCGTGGGACAAGGCACTCGCCCGCGCTTGATTACTGCGACCAATGTCGTTGCGCACATGAGCGAGCTCCATGATTTCTGCAAAGGCGTGAACTCACTGCTGGATGATCAAGGGGTGCTGGTCACTGAGTTTCCGTATTGCGTCGATATGCTTCAGAAGCTTGAGTTCGATACGATTTATCATGAGCACTTGTCCTACATTTCTTTGTTGCCCTTCTCTCAGCTCATGGCGAAGTTCAAAATGCGCATTTTCGATGTGCAGCGCAACCCGGTTCATGGCGGCACCGCGCGGGTTTTTGTTTGCAAAGAAGGGGCTCGCTATCAGCAAACCAAGGAGCTCGAAAAGTGCCTGGCTGATGAGCGCGCGATGGGGTTGCAGACGCGCAAGCCGTATATTGAGTTTGCAGAGAAGGTTCAACAGAACTGCGTAGCTCTCGTTAAGTATCTCAAGGAGCTCAAAGCTGCCGGGAAGCGCGTGGTCGGTTACGGCGCCTCCGCCAAAGGCAACGTGCTTTTGAATTACTGTAAGATCACTCCCGACCTAGTGGAGTACGTCGTCGACTCGATTCCGTTCAAACAATGGCGCTTCACGCCCGGAACTCATATACCGATCTATCCTGAGCAAAAGCTACAAGATGACCGGCCGGACTACGCCTTGCTTTTGGCTTGGAACTTTCAAGAAGAGATTGTGGCCAAGCAAGCTGCTTTCCGGGATCGGGGTGGGAAGTTCATTGTGCCGATTCCTACGGTGACGACGATTTAAAATACTCATCGACGCAGCGTTCGAGCGCTATCCGCCAATCGGGCATCTGTATCCCGAAGACGGAAGCGACTCGGCGCTGATCAAAGCGTGAATTGAGGGAGCGCGGGGTTTTTGAGCCAAACTCTGCCGTTGTGACGGGCTTGACCGACTGGAGTTTGTAGTCTTTGCATCGCTCAGGGAAGCGCGCTCGAGAGATCTCGAAGATCGCTTGAGCGAATTCATACCAAGAGGCTTGGCCCGATCCCGCTAGATGATAGATGCCGGATGACCGCTTGAATTGCGGGTGGTCGAGGACCTGGAGGCTGGCTCGGGCTAGATCCACGACGTAAGTCGGAGCTCCGATTTGGTCGTGGACGATCCGCAGCTCGGCTCTCTCTCTTGCAAACCTCTGCATAGTCAGAAAGAAGTTGGCGCCCCTGGCTCCGTAGATCCAGCTTGTGCGGAAAATGACGACATGCGCGCCCGAGCGAGTCGCCTGTTGCTCGCCTTCGAGTTTAGTCCGCCCATAAACGTTGATCGGGTTTGTGGGATCCGTTTCGCGCCAGGCTTCGGTGCCGGTACCGCTAAAGACGTAATCGGTCGAATAGTGAATGAGCGATGCGTCGTTTGCCGCGCACCACTGGGCAATGACCCCTACGGAGTCACCATTGATGAGTTGGGCCTTTTCGGCTTCGCCTGGGTTTTCGGCGTTATCCACTTGCGTGTAAGCGGCGGTGTTCAGCACGACCTTGGGGCGTGCTCGATCCAGAAAGGGGGCGATCGATTCGGGTTTCAAAAAGTCGATCTCGGGTCTCCCCAGAACTTCATGTCTTCTCGAGCCCAGTTGTTTTTGAAGCGCGTAGCTCAGTTGGCCGGACTTACCGAGAATGACAAGAGGTCCTACGTTTGGGTGATTCATGACTTCACCGCCCTCACTGTGACTCGACTGGATTTGCCAATCCATGCGAGCAGGGTTACGGCCGGCTTGAAGACCAGCCAGGTCATTGCGCGATTCTTGGCCAAGAAGGCTGAGAGTCGTGAAGGATGTTCGCGATTCATGAGAGCAAAAGAGGTGGTAAAATCCCTGGCGACCCTATGAAAACGAAACTCAAGGCCCTGGTATCCGCCGAGCAGTCGCTTCAAGTGAGTTCGATTGAAAAAGTACAGGTGAGTTGGCAATTGAAGGCCATAACAAAACTTTCTGAAAAGAGAGAACTCCAAGCCTTCAAAATAGGGGATTGAAAACAAGAGCTCGCCTCCTGGTTTAAGCCAGCGCGTGACTCGCTTGATCAGCTCGTCGGGCTGGTGAATGTGCTCCAAAACCATGTCCATGCGGATCGCATCGAAACTCTCAGCTTCAAAGTCTTGCTCGAAGATGGACCCACTGCGGATATCGAGCTGATAGTGCTCGCGCCCCCACTGAGCGGCTTTGGCGTTAAATTCGACCCCGGTGACGTTCCAACCTCTGCGCCGATCCTTTTGTAATTTAAAACCGTGTGAGCAGCCGATCTCAAGAAGTCTTCCGTCTTTTTTGTATTTGGGAATGGAAAGGTCGCGAAACATCAGAACGTAGAGGGGAAACAGCGCTGCTTTTAGAATGAAAGAGGAGTGAGCTAAGTTTTGATAGCCAAAGTAATTAGCAAAGATCAGATCTGAAAGCTTTCGCTTCAATCCACCCCCTCCTTCCTCGTCAGCGGGCGGTTGATAATAGCCAGCTGAGTCGGGGTAGAAAGCGTGAATGGCCGACTCGATAGGTCTTGGATCGAGAAATACCAGGCGGCATCCTGTGCAGCGAGTCAGTGAGAAGGTTCCCGGCATTTTATGAAGAAGGTCTTTTGCTTCGAGGATCCGGCTCTTCGGACAGTCGGATCCACAAAATAAGCAGTCAACGTTTTCGAAAGGGTCCGGGTGGGTAGTGGCTTGAGTCATCTGTGAGAGTGGTAAGAGGTCTATCGTGTCAGGCCGCAGTATTTCAAGCAGGATGAATGGGCACTATTTGATTGTGCTTCAAATGGCGGAGAGTTAGATCATTTGAATCTTAAGATGATTGCGCATCCAATGAAAATCGATGGCCCGCTCTTGGTTGAGCAGAAAATCTACCGAGATGATCGCGGCTTTTTCTTAGAACGGTTTCAAGAGCAGCGTTTTGCTGAACTTGGGATGCCGACGCGCTTTGTCCAAGACAATCATTCTCGCTCCGTGCCGGGCGTACTTCGTGGGCTTCATTTTCAGAGCAATCCTTCTCAAGGTAAGTTGGTAGGAGTGGTCCGAGGACGGATCTTCGATGTGGTGGTTGATATCCGCCCCGAGTCCCCCACTTTTGGAAAATGGGTCAGCATCGAGCTTTCAGATTCATTGCCTTATCAGCTCTGGATTCCGGGCGGGTTTGCTCATGGTTTTTGTGTCTTGGGTGATGAGCCGGCAGACGTCGTTTATAAAACGGATACTTTCTATAATCCTAAGCTTGAAGGCGGCTTCCGCTGGAACGATGAGGACCTGGCTATTGATTGGCCATTGCGCCAACCCAAGGTTTCTCAGCGCGATTCTGAGATGGGGTTCTTTCGGGATTATCGCCGGTCAGTGAAGTAGGGGTCATTAGGTGGCGAGTCGTATTCCACTAAAAGCAGTCGTGAAAGATTGGGTCGAGGATTTAGCGGTCATGCGTCCTCTGATCAGCCGGACCTTGCTGCGACAACCCAAGTCGGTAGACCCACACGCTTTGCATATCATCGTACCTCATCGAGCCAACTGGAAGCTGACGGAAGCCTGTGTTCGCGCATATGCGCGCCTCACTTCGAGACCGTATCAAATCACTGTTGTTTGCAATTTCGATCAAGTGCCGGACGCAGTTTTGGCTTGGCCGATCCCTCAGGTCGCGGTCATCGATCATCAAATCACTTGGGTGGGCCGTGGATTGGGTAAGTTTTTTTCGAAAGAAAATGGCTCCAAAAGCAATGCGATCGCCTTGGATGCTGCGATCCGGACTTTTCCCGATTTTGAGTGGGCCTTCATGTCCCACAATGATTCAGCTCCCCTCATTAAGGATTGGGATCAATACTTTTTTAGCGGAATTCAAGGCGATCGGATCATCGGCAACTACCGGGATAAGATTCGGATCCATGCGGCTCATGCCAGTGGAACGCTGTTTTCACAGCGCGACTTTGTCAGGTCAAACGGTTCGATGTATCCTTTGATCCATCAGGGCGACATGAAGTGGGATGTAGGAGATCGTGCGACTGTGTTGTTGCACGGGGTGATGGGCGTGGATACGCCCAAAGCTGTGCCAGTGCTTCCAAATACATTGAATGATCCGGACATGACGGAAAAGTTGGACCAAGTGAATCCGCAGTTGGCAGCGTTAGCTCGCAATGGCTCTGCCATCAGTTTTGATTTGTCGGGAAAGGTGCCCGTATTTGGGCATTTAGGTCGAGGCACGCCTCGCTCAGCGAATCAGGCCGCTTTTTCTAAGCTACTCCCCGTGGATCTTTGGATCGATCTTCTGGATCGTCTAGAAGGTGCAAGGGAATAACCTTGTATGCCTACATTACTGCTCACAGGAGCCACCGGTCGTCTCGGCACTTATTTGCTGCCCAGTTTGATCGAGCAGGGCTGGAAGATCAAAAGCATCGGTAGAACGGACCCTCAGATCGCAGGGGTTGAATGGATCAGCTGCGATCTGCTCAAAGATTTGCCCTCGGCTGGATTGGCTCAAGGGTGTGAGGCATTGCTTCATTTTGCGAATTTGTCCAAGGTCGCTCCCGAGAGGGACTTAGAGGTCGCGAGCTGGCTTTTTCGGGAAGCGCAAGCCAGTGGCGTGGCCTCGTTTTTTTACGCAAGCTCGATTCGAGTCTATGGACCGCTTCTAGGCAAAGTGACTGAGCAAACCCAGCCACAACCTCAGGTGGACGATGTCTATGGATGTTCAAAGCTTAAGATTGAGCGAGAGCTGAGCGAGCTGGCAGCTCAGGGTTCTGGGCCTTCGCTCAAGATCCTGAGGGTGGGCCATGTCGTGGGGCTAGGAGCCGAGTCGGATCCTCCGTTGTTGCCGTCCCGGCGACAGCTTTTGCTTCTTGGGTCAGCGTACGTACATTGGATTCATATTCGGGATTTTTGTCGAGCAGTGCTTTTTTTGCTCGAGAAACGACAACACTCTAAACCTGATTGCTTCAATTTGACCTCGGATTTTGTTGAAGGCAAGGTCATGGCCGACTTCTACGGAGGGAGCTCCTTGGTTCTTGGGGGAGGGGTCTCCCGTCGAGTCGCTTACGAAATTTTTAAACACAGGCCTCGGGGTCGCGAGTCGATTGCTGCTCGGATCGAACCGCATAATCTGGGTGCGCTGGGTTTCAGATCCCAAGTGGTAGAGCTGCGTGAGTATCTGACGGCCCGCACTGCACGGCGCACTTCCGGCGAGGAGCGTCTTGATCCCTGAGTTGCCAGGGACACTCGCGCCTGGTAGGGTCACAAGACGCAAAACTATGCGCTGCGTTGCTGAGGTCATGGGATGAAAGCTCAACCGGGGGGGATCCCATTCCTCTCTCCGATTCTGAAATATTGGCCCGCATTTCATCGGTTTGCAGGCAATCGACTGCTTCCCTATATCGGAGCTTCGTTTTTAGTGACTCTGGCTGACGGGCTGGGGATCACGATGTTCTTCCCGCTCTTCTCTTATTTGTCGGGAGCGCGAACGACGGATCAGCATTCTCGTGGGTTTAGAGCCGTCGAGTGGGTGTTCTCATCGGTGGGGTTGCCGATGACCTTGGTGACTCTGCTCTATGCGTTGATATTCGTGTTTACTGTCAAAGGGATCTTTCAACTGCTTGTGGGCGCTTTTCAGGGGCGAGTGGTAACGTATTTCTCTCAAGCCATCAGCACTCGAATCATGATGGGTTACGCGGGTCTCGATTACCGATATTATCTCAATGCCAATATCGGGACTTTGTCCAACATCGCTACTAACGAAAGTTATCGCGCGACTGTTTCGTTCATCAAATACGCTTCTATCTTTCCAAATCTGATCACGATCATCTGCTATACCGCCATTGCGATCGCCTTCGATTGGCAGGTGACCTCTTTCTCGGTGATCTTTGGTGTCACCCTGGTTTTTTGCCTTCGTAAGATTTCGATCTTGAGTCGCAAATACTCCTACGAGAACACAGAAGCGCTGAACTCTTTCAGCAATATCGCCGTTCAGTCGCTTGGTGCTTTTAAGTACCTCAGGTCTACGGCGAGCTTCAGCCCGCTTTCTGCGCACATCAAGCGCACCATCCAGAGGGTGCGTGATTCGCAGTTCAAGATCACTATTCTGTCGGCGGCTAATGTGGCCGTCAATGAGCCTGCCACAGTGGTCTTCTTGGCGTTCATGCTTTGGTATCAAGTGGTTCATAAAGGCCAGGGAATCTCTGAAGTGATCGTCTTGCTCTTGTTTTATTTCCGCCTCATGAAGGAACTGATGGCGGTGCAGGGCAATTGGCAGAGTTTCTGCGCAACGATGGGATCGATTGATCAGGTGTTGAGGACCGTCGAAGATACCGAACGGCATGCCGAGAAATATGGTTCCATTCAAGTTCATGGGATTGAGCAAGGGATTCGGTTCGAGAATGTGAGTTTTGAGTACCGCGAAGGCTCTCCGGTGCTCACCGATGTTTCGATTCAGATTCCTAAAAACCGAATGGTTGCTCTGGTGGGAGAATCGGGCTCAGGCAAGTCCACTCTGGTGGATCTGATGACTGGCCTTCTGACGCCGACGTCGGGACGGATGACCTTGGACGGGAAATCCTACACCGAACTGGACCTTCCTCAGCTCAGATCCAAGATTGGTTATGTCACTCAAGATGGCGCGCTATTCGATGATCATGTAGCCAATAATATTTCTCTTTGGAGCTGCGATTACAAAGGCGACGCTAGTTGTCGCAAGCGAGTGCATGACGCCGCTGAGAGAGCTAATTGCGCCCGATTCGTTTCAGAGATGCCTGAGCAGTTCGAGACTGCCATCGGAGATCGAGGCATCAAGCTTTCGGGCGGACAAAAGCAGCGTATCTCGATCGCGCGCGAGCTCTTCAAGAATCCTTCGCTGTTGATCCTCGATGAGGCTACCAGCGCACTGGATACCGAAACCGAGCGCGATATCCAACAGAGCATCGATCAGCTCAAAGGCAAGACAACCGTCGTTTTGATCGCTCATCGGCTCTCGACGATTCGCAATGCCGACTACATCTACGTGATGAGTAAAGGGCGCGTGATCGAAGAGGGCTCCTTCGAGGAATTGAGTCAAAGATCCAAGTCGCAGTTTAGGAGACTTTGCGAGTTGCAGAGCGTGGTGCTTTGATGAATGGGGATTCGCCATGAATTTTTCGAGCCCAGGCAGCGTGCGGTTGCTCGGCAATCCCGTATCTCTTTTGGGAATGGACGGTGCCTTGATGGATTGCGAGGCTCGCGTGGCTGCCAAGAGCGGAGGCTACGTCTGCTTTGTGAACGTGCACACCGTCACTGAGAGCCAATGGAATCCCCAACTCCGTGAGGCGCTATCTGTTGCTCAGCTCGGCCTGGCGGACGGGATGCCGCTGGTTTGGTTGTCAAAGCTGAAGAAAAAGCCCATTGGTTCCCGGGTGTGCGGCCCGGATTTCATGAAGGAATTTTTTAGGCGCAATCCGGGATTCACGTACGGATTGCTAGGGGGCGCTCCCGGTGTCGCCGAAAAAGTTGCGGCAGCCTATGGCGTGCCGGCCGTTTGCTATAGCCCCCCATTGCGGCCGTTTTCGGCAGACAACGTGCGTGACGACCTGACTCAGCTGGTTTTGAAGTCGCCTGATAAGCAGCTCCCTCGTGTCGTTTGGGTCGGGTTGGGCGCGCCTAAGCAAGAGCTGTGGATGCATGCGGCCAGGCTACATGCCCCGCAAACTTTGTTCTTAGGCGTAGGCGCAGCTTTCGACTTCTTGGCCGGAACGAAAGCGCGCGCTCCTCTGTGGATGCGTGAAGCTGGCCTAGAGTGGTTGTTTAGGTTGGGCAGCGAGCCTCGCCGCCTTTTTAAACGGTATTTTGTCACCAACTCGGTTTTCCTGATCTTGGCTCTCTTGGATTGGGTGAAGGGAGAAAAATGAGTCAGACAACCCGGCTCCCGCTCGTTACCATCGGTGTCGTGAGTTTTAATCGGCTCAAATATCTGCGTGCACTTATGGAGTCAGCTCGCGAGTGCATTCAATATCCCAACATCCAGTGGATCATCGTCGATGGCAACTCGCGGGAGACTGGACTGAGAGAATACATTGAGAGCCTGGACTTCGTTCAGCATAAGATTTTTAAGGACTGCACCCATGCTGAGGCGATGAACACCATCGTGAGCTTGGCGCAGGGACAAAACATCCTAATGGTCCCCGAAGACGTGCAGTTCATCGTAAAAGGTCGTTGGCTCGAAGACCTTGTGGATGTGACAGCCAAGAATCCGCGCATCGGCAATGTCGTGTTCAATTATCAACGTCGCTCACGGATCCAACACGACTTTGGCAAGGCGTTTTTGCATTTGCGTTGGGGGCGGCATCGCAGGTTTTTGCAGATGCCGTTTAGGCGCAGAGTTCCCGTCTATCGCTCAGCATCGGGTATGGAGTTTCTGGGTTTCGGCAATCTGCGCGAAGGCATCTGTGGCTCAGGCATCATGTCGTTCTCCCGCACTGAAGTCTGGAAAAAGCTGGGACCCTGGCGTGCGACTAACGCCAAGGTTGGCAACGATTCAAGTCTGGGCGCCGAAGACGACATGGTGCTGAGGTATTTTGAGTCCGGCATGAGCCTCGAGAACGTGATGATGCGCTACTGCGTGGCTGCTGACATTGTGACCGATATGAGTGGCAGCAAAGCTCGCGTGCGGGGTGGCAACAAACGTTACGGCACTTATCTCACTGCTCCTCAGGGCACGATCTATTATCGCATTCGGGAGCAGAGCGAGCTTATCCGTTTTGCGGATCGTCTGCCTGCGCCTGGCTTCGAAGATGTCGTCGAGGCGATAGGGTATGAGCTGCCATTTGATGCTCAAGGCAACCTTCTTAAATCTTCGACCATCGACATGAGCAAGCCCTATGAACCAATTAGCTGAGAGCCTAGGCACGTTTCGTCGTCGGCAACTCGATCGTCTGCTCGATGGAGCTGAGGCGAGCGGAGATTTGCGCGGGGATGTTCTTGACGTAGGCGGCGAGCGAAATCGCCGAGGTGTTTTTGTCGCAGGAGGGAAGGGGCGCTCGTGGTGCTTCCTGAACATCGACCCATCGACGAAACCAGATATCTGCGCTTCGGCCGAAGCTATCCCGCTTGAAGCGGCAAGCATCGACACTGTGATTGCGACCGAGGTCCTCGAGCATGTGGAGAATCCAGAGAAGGTTCTGCGCGAATGCCGTCGTGTGCTGAGACCAGGGGGGACGATGCTCGCCACCCTTCCGTATCTGGTCCCGACGCATGCAGATCCCCACGATTATCAGCGTTGGACTAAGGACAAGATTAGGCGAGAAGTGACTCATGCTGGCTTCTCGCAGGTCGAGATTCAAAGCATGGGGGGCATATACTCGGTACTGGCTGATGTGGTGGAGTACTATTGCCAATCCCATTACAGCGCCGGCGAAAAGCCTCCTCTATGGATGCGAGTTTTGAGGTTTTTGCTCAGAAAAGGTTTCTATCGCAGGGTGGAGAGATGGGATGCAGCCACGCGGTATCAGGATCGCATTACGACCGGGTTTGTCGTGAGGGCTAAAGCATGAAAGGGCGATCGATCCGGATCGAGGCATTGCTTGTATCGATCACCGCTTTGTGGGTTGTGTACCGCGTGATGGTGTTTGCCGGAAAGTGGGGACGATGACTTCACGCGAGTCTTGGGCTTTTCGTTGGACCGATTTTCCGCTGATTTTTTGGATGATCGGTCTAGCTGAATTCTTAGCCTATGTATTGGTTTTGGGGCCGACCTCTCAGCCTTCCGCGGCAGCATGGGCGGTATCGGCAACGGCTTTCGTCGCTCTTTGTTACCGAGATCGTGCTCGCATCATTGAGGCCTTTCGGGTGAGGTCGGATGATCGGCTTGCAACCTTTGGATTCCTTGCTCTCGCACTCATCGTAATGGCAATGTTGGGGCTGGCCGGCTTTGAGTCATTCAAGCCTCCGCACCTGCCTCAAGAATACGACGCGATCATGTACCATATGGGAATTCCGCGGCAGCATCTGTTTGCCGGTAATCTCAAGTTTCTCGACTGGTCCGTTGCCGATCTTTATCCCATGTCGATTCAGTGGGGACTTGCGCCGTATTGGTTTTCACTTACTTGGATTCAAAAAGTCCCACAGTTTGTCTTTGCTTTGGGTTGCCTCTCAACTCTCCTGAGTTTAGGTCGCAGATTTGCGGGGCCGGGCCTCCGAGCCTTTGTGCCTGCAATCGCCTTCGTGGTGTCCCACGGCGTGATGATCCAGCTGGGGACCGCGATGATGGATCTTGCGAATCTCTATTTTTTGCTCGCAGCCGTCGATGCTTTCTGTTCGCGGCGATACGCGATCGGCGGGGTGGCTCTCGGCGTCTTTTTGAGCGCTAAGGCGTTCTACCCCATTCAAGGAGCTTTGATCGGTGGAGCGCTCCTGGGTTTTGCCTTTTTGCGTGATCGAGAGGCTCTTGAAGCCCGCAAAAAAGGCATCGTCCAATTTGCGACGCTAGCGATTGTCGTAGCCTCTGCTCTCCTTGCCCGCTCTGCCTGGATCGATCTTCAGCGCACGGGGACTCCGTTCTTTCCGATCGCTACCTGCGTTTGGAAGGCGGCCCCAGGATGTCAGGGGCTGGCGGGTGAGTTGATACGCGAGTCGAGTCAGCACATCCATGCTGCTGTCTCTACGACCTACGGAAATGGAAAGGGCCCCCTAGCTTTCGTGAGGCACCTGTGGCGTGTAGCGGTTCCTACTCAGGGTGTGAACAACGAATTTGACTACCCTCTGGGTTTGCCTTGGCTGCTCTTGCTGCCGTTTATCGCGTTAACTCTTGGGTCAGCTAGATCGCGGGAGCTTCCCTTTCCCTATATCTTGGCCCTTGGGCTGTTATTCTGGGCGTTTTGGTGGGTTAGCTCTCAGCAAGCGCGATGGTTGTATCCGACTTTAGCGCTGGGATGGTTAGGAACGCTTGAAGCGCAGCGCCGCACTCATCTACGCGTGATTTTTGCCTGTCTTCTCGCCTCGGGATTGCTTAGTTTTGCGTCAGAATGGCGGGCGCTCAAGGCTTCGTTGACGACGCCCGCAGCACAGCTGCAGCGCAGTCATGAGGAAGTCGTGGTATGGGATTCAGTCAAAGATCAGCTGGTTTCGAAAGAGATACTCTATGTCAATCGTCTGGTCGTAGATCATGCGCCGGAAAGTCGAGCTTGGATCTTGCGATGAGGGGTAGTGAGGCGGTGGTATGAAAAAGTTCTTAGTGACAGGCAGCGCGGGATTCATCGGCTTCCATCTTTGTCAAAATCTTCTCGAGCAAGGCCACGAGGTGGTTGGTCTTGACTCCTTCAATGATTACTACGACGTCAAGCTCAAGGAAGCGCGCAATGCGATTCTTGAGAAGCAACCCAAGTTCAAGCTCTTTCGCGAACATTTGGAGAACAAGCGGTTTCTGCTCGACCTTGTAGCCAATCAGCCGTTTTCTGCGGTTTTTCATCTCGCCGCGCAAGCGGGCGTGCGTTACAGCCTCGACAATCCTGAAGCCTATTTGCGCGCCAACGTCGATGGGACGCTCAACATTCTTGAAGCTGCACGATTTGCTGCCCAAAAACCGCATCTGCTCATGGCCTCTTCGAGCTCGGTTTATGGGCTTTCCACGCGCCTGCCATTCTCTGAAGACGATCCCGCTGATCGTCCTGTTGCCCTTTATGGTGCGACTAAGCGGGCTGATGAACTGATGGCGCATTCTTACTCTCATCTTTTTGGCCTCAAAGTGACGATGCTTAGACTTTTCACGGTCTACGGGCCCTGGGGTCGGCCGGATATGGCATTGTTCAAATTCGTCCGCGCCATCACAGAAGGCAGGCCGATTCAGCTCTTCAATGGCGGCGATATGACTCGCGACTTCACCTATGTGGATGACGTTGTGCAGGGCATGCTTGGGCTCTATCGGGCAGGAGACATGCTGCCTGCCTATGATGTGTTCAACATCGGTTGCGGAAGCCCACGCCCCCTCAAAGATTATGTCTCCGCTATCGAGAAGGCGCTAGGGCGCAAGGCACAGATCGAGGAGCTCCCGTTCCAGGCAGGAGACGTGCATCGCACGGAGGCGGATCTGAGTAAGCTTCGCAGGTTGACCGGCTATGCGCCTCGAACTCAAATTGAAGAAGGCGTTGCCCAGTTTGTTGCCTGGTTTCAGCAGTACCATGGGAGAGCTTAGGCGATGGCGTCTCTCTCGCTAGTGACCGCGCTCAAGGATGGTTTCGAGTATTTTGAGCAGACCATTGCCTCGGTGCTTGCTCAGACCCACACGGATTGGGAGTGGATAATCGTCGATGACGGAAGTGTGATCCCCGTCAAAGAAGCCTTCATGAGGCTTGCTCAAGATCCTCGCGTAACAATTCTTCGCAACGAACCCGCGCGCGGCCAGACCTATGGCCTGAATCGCGGTATCCGCGAGTGCCGTTCGGATTGGGTGGTTCGGATGGATGGAGATGATCTGTGTTCACCGGATCGACTCAAGCGCATTTATAGCGCGATTCAAGCTCAACCCGAGGCACGTCTGATTTTTTCTGAGTACGATGTCATCGATGAATTGGGAGAACAGATCGCGGTCGTTCGGTACCGGCATCCTTTGCCCGATGGTTTCTTTGCGTACCTTGAGCGTCGCAATAATCCTATTTGCCATCCTACGGTCGCTTTCAAAAAACTCTCTCCTCAGGGGGCGCTTTATCTTTACCGAGAGGACCTCAAAAACGCGCAAGACTACGCACTTTGGAAAACCATCCTGCAGGATTCAGGTCCCCGTTCTTTGGTTGCACTCGAGGGGAGTCTCATTCGGTATCGCGTGGTGCGCAGTTCGCTTTCTGGCATGAGGGCCCCCGAGCAAAAGGTCGAGCTCAAAGCGATTCAGCGTGGGGAGGTCGTGCGCGAGCAAGAGCGTCCAGGGCGGATGCTCGAAGGCAAAAAGCAGATGGGGATGCAGGGCTATCGACTACTCTACTATCGCTTCGTGGGAGATTCGCCGGCGTTCTGGACGACATTGGATTTTAAACTACTTCGAGACTCGTTTGCGTTTCCCGACGTCGTTCTCAAGTCGGCAGCGTATTTCTTTCTCCGACCCGCAAAGACGCTCCTGAAGCAGCAGATGTTTGGGGGTTCTTTTCGCTGAGAGGCAGATTTGCTTCGGCATGGACCTTAAAGGCAGCGCCTATCATCGTGAGGAGGAGGAAGCTGTGAATGGGACCTTCTAGTCCGACGTTAAAAAACGCGTAAATCACTCCAGATACTAGAAGGAAGAAGCATCCATAACATTCGTTGAGCCAAAGTCTTCGGCCTGCCAGCAGGTGCATGACCATAAAAAGAGCTCCCAAAATACCGAGTCGCGCGATTGCATTAAGATAACTGTTGTGTGGCCCGGAGATTGGGGGTTGTGGGATAAGAGCCCAGCTTCCGTCGTTTGGGTGATAAATCGTCCCGCCCGAAAAGATGCGGTGGACCACTTGCTTTTGAAAGCCGATTCCCACCAGGGGGCGACTCAAAAACAAGTTAAAGGCATCCATCCACATCGAGGAGCGAAAGACCTCGAGACCATACTCATTGAGCTGAGCCTTTTGAAGCGGTTGGCTCTTGGCAATGACGCCGAGTCCCGTGCTGAGACTCCAGTGCTCACTTTGTTGAGGGATCCACCAGCTTTTTTGATGAGTGACTATGTTGCGTGCACCCAAAGGCTGCCAAGTCAAAAGGCCGATCGAAAAGAAAAGAAGCAATAAACCCAGGCGATTCAAGATTCGAACACGCCGCTCAGGCAATGAGTAGAAGAGCAATGCGACTGTGAAGACTATCCCTACCAGGGCCGTCCGTTGGTATTTCTCCCAGTAATTCACGCCCAGGGCGAGGCCTACTAGCATCAATACCGGCCAAGCCCGACCTAGTGATCTCGTGATGACCGCAAGACTCAATACGGCACAAACGCCCACGTCGGGCAGCCAGTTCACGTTGAAGTTATGTCGGCTGTAGGTCATCAGCACGGTGGCGCTAAAATAAGCGAAAGCGAGCAAGACAATCATGCGTGCAAAGAACTCGAGAACGGAGATTCGAATGGGAAGGGCCACGATCATCAAAGGCAAGCTGAGGTACCAAGCAAAGGCAGCGTTGCGCATCGACAGGAGCGGATTGTTCATGAAGTCAGGGATCATCCGCAGGAGTGCGAAGATCAGCAAAAGCGCTGCAATTTGGGTCAGCAGGTCTTTTTGGAGGGCTAGCTTAAGACGAGAAAATGAGGAGGGTGTCGCCAAAAACCATACACCCATGAGGCCTAGGTAAATTTCGAACACAAACAATTTTGAGCGGAGATTGGGAATAGAGGATTTGAACGGAAGCGGAAAGCCTAGCTTAGCAAAGGTGTCTCCGAAGCCGACAAATCCCACAGTAAGGACAGCCCCGCAGATCAGAAAAAATAATTCGAACGCCGTCAGACGTTTAGGTGCAGAAATGAGTTGCATTGGAATTCGGAATGGAAAGTAAAGTCTTCTGCTCCGCGTTGTCCAGAAGATATGCAAAGCAGATCGATGTGTGGCGGGCTCAGTCAAATCGCGTGCAGGTGTTTGGAGAACTGATGTAAGAGTTTGACGCGGGGATTGTGCAAAGGTCAGAGAAGATTTCTGAGAAGACCGATCTCGTCCTCTCGCCAATCTGCTCCTCGTTTTGCAACTCGCTTTTCTCGCACGAATCGTTGATTGCTTAAGTGCATTTATAAGGGTTAATCGTGTAGAATGAACGTGAGTATGAGTAATGCACCTAGCCCATCCTTGACGGCACCACAGATGATGAGTAAATCCACCGCGTTTCAGCTTAAGCGAAATGATCCGACTATTCGAAAGTACTTTGGTCGTCTCATTACGATGAGTCAAGTCTTGCTGGATTTGACGACCGTTATGGTTTGCTATCTGGGGAGTTATTTTCTCTATACGGGCGCGCTCGTTCGTCCGTCGCCCCAGTCCTTCCCTGAGTTCGTTATTTTCTCCGGCGCTGCGGCTCTGATCTACGTCCTTGTCTTAGATCGAGTGGGTCTCTACCGGCGCGAAGTGAGCTTGCTCAACATCAAGGAGTTGCGAGGGATTTTTCACGTGGGCTTGTATGCGGCAGCCCTTATCCTAAGCGCTTCGTTTTATGTTCGATCGACGAGTTTTTCTCGTATTACTCTTACGTCTGCGATTTTGCTCACTCCCGTGTTTCTGTACTTTCAGAGGCAGATCTTTTATCGCGTGCACGTTTTGTTTCATCGTCGGGGTTGGTCCAAGACTCACGTGCTCATCTATGGTGCTGGGCATATCGGGACACATTTAGCCAAGCGCATGTTTGAGAGCCCTGGCTTGGGTCTTCTTCCGATCGGATTTCTTGACGACGAAGCCGGTAAGCAAGGGCGTAACATTCGTTGGACAGGTTACGGACCCAAGACGGGTATCCCTGTTTTGGGAGGGGAGGAGGCCATACGGCAGGCTAGGGAGAAAGGCGTCGATCTGGTCGTCATCGCCTTGCCGTCCGCTAGTTTTGAACGCAATCAACACTTGGTTGAGCTTTGTGTGGCCGAGAAGCTCAATTACGCCATTGTTCCTAACTCCTACGAGAAGTTTATTCAGCATGTTGAGAGCTTTGAGATCGGTGGTGTCCCTGTTCTTCGTCGGCGTAAGCAGCAGTCGAGTCCGTACTATTTAGTGATCAAGCGGCTGATGGATTTCGTACTCTCCTTGTTTTTCATTCTGCTCTTGTCGCCGCTCGTGATCATCTTGGGACTTGCGATCAAGCTGGATTCTCCCGGTCCTTACCTGTTTAAGCAGAAGCGGGTGGGATTGAATGGCAGGCTCTTTAGTTTTTATAAGTTTCGCAGCATGCGCATAGATGCCGCGAAGTATGCGGTGACGCCTTCGGATCCTGAAGACCCCAGGATTACTCGCGTAGGGCGGTGGCTGCGTCGTACCAGTTTGGATGAATTGCCGCAGCTCTTCAATGTATTGCGAGGGGATATGAGTTTGGTTGGTCCCCGGCCGGAGATGCCCTTCATCGTGGAGACCTACACGCCGCTCGAGCGTCAGCGGCTCGAAGCTAAACCTGGCATTACGGGTGTTTGGCAGATCAGCGCGGTCAGAGGCGAGCCGATCCACGCAAATATGGAGTACGATCTCTTTTATCTACAAAATCGCTCGGTCCTTTTGGACATCGCGATCATCATCAAGACGATCTTTTCTGTCATTCGAGGCGTTGGGGCGATCTGATCGAGAGCAACGGGATAATCGCTGCGACCCACACGGCTACAACGGGCCGAATAATGAAGGCGTCCAGCGTGAGGCCTGAGATGAGGGTGATGAGGATCAGTGCGCGCTGGTACCAGTTCCAATCGGGCCAGCCGATTCGGAGATGTTTGATCGTAAAATAGCCAGTCGCTCCGAGCATCAGGAGTCCGCCCCTCATGAACAGGTACAGGTAGGAGTTGTCGACGTAGTAGGAGGTCAGTCCGAGTCCAAAAAGCAAATGGTTCCAGCGGCTAAAGAGGGTGTCTAAGTACATGCTCCAAGCAGCAAATCGGTAAGTAAAATTTGAAAGCTTACCGATGACCCAGTTTGGGTTGAAAAACCAGATCGCAACAAGCACCGTCGCCAATCCCGCTAAAAAGGGGAGGAGTTTTTTGAGACTGACCTTCGAGTGCGTTACCAAATACATCGAGTAAGCGACTAAAATCCCGGCCACAGGAGAAAGGGTTTGAGCGGCGAGCATACCGCCAGCGATTGCGGCCAGACAGATGCATCTGAAGATCCATGAAAGTCCCGGAAAGAACAGGAGCGCGGGAATGGACAACCCTAGGACCAGTCCTGCTTCGATAGGCCCACCAAAAACACCATGGGCTCTGGCCTTCCAAATAAACTGATTGGGGTCGTAATGATAAATCTGACCTAGCCAGATCTTCGAAGCCTCATGGGTGTAGCTTGCCATGAGTGATATCCCGCCAATGAATGCAGTGACGGCGAGAGATTTGCCTATCCGTTTGAGAGCGAGCTTGGTTTCATCTGGAGACGCGGTTTTGAACCAGTAGCTTGCAAGCAATCCACCCCAGAACCAGCAAACAAACCGGATCCCTATGAGAAGTTCACGACCTGGCTGAAACGAATCTGAGTCAGGCACCTGATAAGTCAGGGTCCAAAGCTTGTGAATTATGGGAGGTCGTATTGAGCCATGTGCCCACGAAACCAGGATGAGTGCTGCAGAAACAAGCATCGGCTTCCAGGGGAGGGCTGGATAGGCGCCTTTGTTTTGGTGACGCCTCAAGGCCAGGAAGAAAAGTGCGGCGGATACCCAGCCAAAGAACCAGAAGTCACCCAAGTAGAGGGTCCGTGGTGCCCATTTGTAAGAGGGGACTAGCACGGTGATCGGAATTTGAAGTGCGAGTGCCCATGGCAGCCAAGAGAGTGAGTTCACGATCACCGTAACCTATTAATATCCGTAGATGTCGGGGTGATTCAAGGATAGATTCTAAGCTATCGGATGGCACAAACGATGCCGTGGCTTCGTCATGGTTTTCTCAACACGCTCGAACACGGACTGACGCGCGCGCTTGACGCAGTGATCTCGCTTGTGCTGCTTTGGGCGCTCCCGACGGAGATTTTCTCGCAGCTGGCGCTGGCTCAGGCGTGGGTAGCGCCGGTGCTGCTGGTTTTTGTGACTCCGGAGACAGTGATTTACCGCGATTTTGCGGGTTGGAAAAGTCGGGGTTCGAGCGAAATCGCTGCGCGCCTCAGAGCGCTACGGCTCTTTGGGTGGGGCAAGGGGCAGTTAGGCGTTTTGATCTCAGCAGTGGCAGCGATTGGGGATGCCTCGCGAGGGTGGGCTTTGCTTTGGGCATTTGCTTTGGCACTGGGGCCGCAGATTGCTGGAGCCGACCGCGAATTTTTGAGAATGAGGCTGAAGCTCGTCGAGCTGAATAGCTTGAGCTTGTACCAAAAGCTTTCGTTGGCAGTCGGAACCGTGCTGGCGACCTTCGCGCTTGGTGGACAGCTCTGGGCCATCGCGGCTGCGGCGGTTTTTTCGGTGTTCTCTTCGGCAGTGATGGCGAAATGGATCACCCGCAGGGTTTTGATTGAGGATGGCGCGAGCGCGGCTTCGCTTGCGGGCCGCGAAGGGCCACCTGTTTTGAGTACAATTTCGGATGCGCTGGTTCGTTTTTCGGGATGGCAGCATGCTTCGGGTGTGGTCCAGAACTGGGTTCAGACGATGGATCTTTTTTTCTTGGGAGCCGTGGGTTCCGCTACGGGCCTTTTAGCCCGGGATCTGGGTCTTTATGCTTCAGTGCTGAAGCTCGCTGGTCTAACCGGCGCATTGCCAACGGCGCTGACCAACTCGTTTCAGGTTTGGTTAGCGCAAGAGACAGGTGAGGGCTCGCGGCGACAAAATGAGCGCAAGCGCCTTCCGCGTTTTGCTGCAATGCTCTTCGCGGCGACCTTGTTGCAGGCGGCGGTGCTGATTTGGGTTTCTCCCTGGATATTGACCTGGTTATCTCATGGACGTTGGAGCTCTGAAGAGGTCGGGCAGATGATCAGCTGGCTGAAGTGGATTCTCGCAGGCAACGCGCTTTTCTTTACTCTTGTTTTACCGGCCTCATGGCTTCTTTTGCGCACTTCCGTGCGTGGGTTGTTTCTGCGTCTCTCGCTGCCATGGCTGGCTTTTTCGATCGCCGCGTACGGCCTGAGTGCGTGGTTCTGGGGATTAAGCGGAGCCGCGATGGCTAACATTCCGGTCGCTCTGGTCTATGGCATCCTTTTGCTCCCACTCCTGAATCGGAGGGACGCTCGGTGACTCGCTGGCTTCAATGGTCAACTGCTGACTTAGCGAATGGCCCCGGGGGGGTCGAGGTTCACGCTCGTATGCTTCAGCGGGAGCTACGTGCCTTGGGTATGGAGTGCGAGCTTTCGCGAGATCCTCGCGATGCCGAGCGTCCTGAATGGGATGTGGTGGTCACTCATGGAAGCACGGTAACCTATCAGGCGATGTTGCCTGCCTTGTTGAAGAGGCGCTCACAAGCCGTTCGCGTGTTCACGCTTCATGGAACGGCGCTTGGTCGTATGCGGGCTTGCGGCGAGTGGGCGTGGCTAGGTGGGTATGCTGCCGCAGGAAGAGAGTGGGCATCGCTCTTGGCCTCGGATGTGGTGGTCACGGTCAATGCTAACCTTGATCTTTTTCGTTTCGCCGAACGCAATGGCCAGGTCACCGCTTTTAGTTCGAATGGTTGGGATGCGGCGCCCTCGATTGAGGGATTGCCAGCGAGAGTCGATGCGGCCCTAGGGGATCAGAAAAGCGCGTGGGCATTTATCGGAAGAGGTGATGACTCGGTCAAAGGAGCCTCCAATATTGTTTCGGCCCTCAAGTTTCTGGATTCGTCGGGGTCGCCTGCAAAGCTAATCGCGGTTCCGGGAAGTGGTTTTTCAACCGCTCCCGACGGGTTGGTTTTCGCCACGGACAAGCTAAGCCCCGGGCAAGTGAAGGCATTGCTTGCTCGAGTCAGGGGCTTGCTCCTTCCTTCGTACTACGAGGGTAACTCGCTTGCGATGCTCGAAGCCCTTACCTCGGGCATCGCAGTCGTAGCGACTCGAGTGGGCGCAGTGCCCTGGCTTGAAGGACGAGTGCAGGGATTGATTGTTTGTCGATCGCCCAGTGCAGAGGATCTCGTTTTCGCCATTCGGCAGGCGGACGGGATGGCTCAAGACGATGCCTCGCGCTCCGCTCGTGCATTGGCCAATCAAAAGATGCTGCCCACCTGGAAACGCGTGGCGCAAACCTACGTCGACGCTGTTCAGAGGTTCAAACTCAGATGAAAACCCTCTCAGTAGTCATCCCCACGTTGGGTCGATCCAAAGAACTCATCGATACGATTCAGAGCTTGCAGAGTCAAAGCGTGCGGCCCCTCGAGATCGTCGTGGTCGATCAGAATCGACCCTCATATCAGGATGTCGACCAGGCTTTGGCCCAGATTTTTGGAGTTCGCCACATCCATGCTGAGACGCCGGGACTGGTGATCAACTACAATCGCTGTTTAATAGAAGCTCGCGGCGAAGTCGTTCTTTTTTTGGATGACGATGTGATCCCGGAGCCCAAGCTTTTTGAGAATCATGTGAGGCACTACGACGCTCCCTCTTTGCCTGGTGAACTCCCCGTCGGTGCTGTGGCCGGCAGGCTGACTCAGGCCCAGGGACAGGCGGATCCCAGTCGCGAGCTACGCTCTGGCCGCTATCACCGGTGGCGCGGTTCGGTGACAGCTCACTTCAACTCCCTGACTGAGCAGGAGGTGGATTTTGGTCAAGGCGCTAATCTTTCCTTTCTCCGTGAAGCGCTTCTTCGAGTGAATGGCTTTGACTCTGGGTTTGATGGCAATGGCTATTTCTTCGAGCCTGACGCGTGCTTGAGAGTCAAAGCGGCTGGGTATCGAATTGTTTTTGATCCCAACGCCTCTCTTCATCATCTCATGGCCCCCTCGGGCGGCGCTCGAGTCAAAGACAAAGCCAAGCTGAACTACCATTTCGTGAAGAACGGAATCCGTCTCTACCGAAGGCACTCGCCGATTTTGGGCAGCCCTTTTTTTACCGCATGGATGGGCGCTTACACCGCGATGAAGGCAGCGTATAATCGGCAGCCCTCGATTCTGTCTCAAGGACTGCGTGCATTGCTCGAAGGTTGGTCCAAGCCGGTTCGTGCGCCCGTGCAGGTGGAGTGTGGAGACGAGGATGGTCGTCGTGATTAAGTCAAAATCCGCAGGTTCTCGATCTCAGGTGAGCGTGCGCGGCAAGAAGGCGGGCGGCAAGCTGAGAGTATTCTGGCTAGTGCCTGATCAGGCCGGCGGAATCGGCATCTATGCCCAGGAGCTGATCCCAGCGGTTGCTAAGCTCTGTGAGCTCGGGTTTCGAATTTGCGGACCGCTGGATCGTCGCGCTTCTTTTGAGCCCGTGTTGCGCGAGATCGCTAAGTTCGAGCCGGATATCGTGCACATTCATCACGAGTTTGGATTGTTTGGTTCTAAGCTTCCCCCTTGGAATACCTTTTCTTCTTTTATCCAGCGCCTTCGCGCTCGAGTGCCGTATGCGCGGGTGATCGCTACGGCACATACCGTGCTCGATCAAAAGTACGAGCTTCCTTGGAAAGGAAGGGCCTGGCAAACCCCTGTGCGATGGTTGCTCAATCGGGCTGCGCTTCCGTATTTGCGAAAGCTATGGACGAGGGGGACTTGGGGTTTGCTCGATGGGGTGATTGTGCACTCGCTTCTGCAAGTTTCAGTGCCTTTGGATTCGGGCTGTCTTAACGTCGAAGCCATCCCGCTGGCCGTACCCGACGTAAAGCGGGTTCCAGCTTCATCAAAAGGCCTCAGCGGTCCACTGATTCTAGTTTTTGGCTTCATTTCTCCAGAGAAGGGCCAGGATGTAATCATCCGAGCCTTGCCCCTCGTGCCAGTGAGTGCGCTGCCCGCGCCCACTCTAGTGATCGCTGGCGGGATCCGCCGCCCACAGGATGACTATTATTTGCAGCAGTGTCGGGCCCTCATAACTGAATTGGGTATTGAGGATCGTGTGCGAATCACTGGCTTCGTACCGGACGCAGAGATTTTAGATTACTATCAAAACGCGACGTTGGTCGTCGCCCCGTTTCGCGAAACGTCGGGCTCTGCTACCCTTGCCCAAGCGTTTGCCAGGGAGACACCGGTTTTGACCTCAGATCTTCCGCTCAATCGTGAGCTCAACGAACGGGTCCCCGGCTGCGTAGCGCTTTTCAAGAGCGAGGATCCCCAAGATTGCGCTCGGGCCATGGCGGCGTTGCTCGTTGATACCGCTGCTCGTCATAAGCTAGCCCAAGCCTCCGGCGCCTATGCGAAACTCTTTTCTGGAGAGAAAGTTGCTGCACGGCATCTCCAGTTTTACGCGAAGCTCGGGTGCTAGGTTCGCCGCCCAGGGGTGATCGCCTCTTCAGGCTTTGAGCTAAGTCGTTAAAAGGGGATGCGAGTTCTGGAGCCCAGTAGGGCGACGAAGGTTACGAAGCCAACTCCCCTTTGGTTTACCGAGCTCAAAGCGGGGCCTGGCCAAATTATGCTTTTTGCGGCGCAGCGTATTTAGTCGGCACCAGTCGACAACCTTCGAGCTAGCGCTCTGAGTGCCGCTTCAGATAAGCCTGGATGACAATGGCTGAACTGACTTCTCATCAAGTGAGCGCCTTAGAGACTCTTAAGTCCCCCGACAACGTTTTTTTGACCGGCGTCGCCGGTTCCGGAAAGAGCTTCTTGATCGGCCAATATCTCCGAAGCTTGGACAAAGATTCCAAAGAAAAAACAAAAACCCCAATTTTAGCGAGCACCGGGGCGGCAGCCATTCTCGTGGGTGGACGCACATTTCATAGCTTTTTTGGTTTAGGGATTCTTGAGGGCGGAATGCAAGCCACCGTCGATCGCGCCTGCCGCAATCAGCGATTGGTCAAGCGTCTCAATACCACCCATGCGGTGATCATTGACGAAGTCTCGATGATTTCAGGTACCGTCCTCCGTACCGCAGAGGCCATCTGTCGCAAGGCTCGGTCGAAATCCCGTCCCTGGGGAGGGATTCGCATCATCACTGTGGGCGACTTTGCGCAGCTGCCGCCTGTGAGTTTGCATCGACGTCCGGAAGAAGGTCGGGATTGGGCTTTTCTCGACGAGTGCTGGCATCAGGCGGATTTTACTCCCGCGATTCTGCCAGAGACCATGCGAACGAGTGAGCCAGCGTTTCTTGAGGCACTCAATGATGTCCGCATTGGGCGGCTCACCTCCCGCACCTATCGGTTTCTTGAGGAGCACACGAGACGGCCCCCAGCGGATTTTGATGGCACTCGACTTTTTGGGCGGCGCATGGACACTGAGCGATTCAACATCGAGATGCTCGACAAGCTAGATCAAAAGCTGGAGAGTTTCGAGACTCGTTATGTAGGCAGCGAAAAGAGCTTAGAGGATTTTAAAAAGAACGCCCCGATTCCGCCCATTCTTCATCTCAAAGAAGAAGCGCTTGTGATGTTGAGAATGAATGATCCAGAGGGAAAATGGGTCAATGGCAGTACGGGGCATATCCGCAAGATTACCTCCGAGTATCTTTCGATTGAGCTGATCAACGGCCGAGATATTGAGATTGAGCCAGAGACCTTCACGATGCTCGATGCCGAGGGATTGCCTGTGGCAAGCGCTACCAATTTTCCGATCAATCTCGCGTATGCCATGACGGTTCATAAGGCTCAGGGCGCGACTCTTGAGCAGATGCATGTCGACTTGCGCGGTTTATGGGAGCCTGGTCAAGCCTATGTGGCTTTGAGCCGGGTCAGGGGGTCCCAAGGACTTTGGATTGAAGGGTGGAATCCCCGTTCTATCATCGTAGACCCGGCGGTCGTAGCGTTTCATGAGCGCCTGAATGCAGGCAATGCGAGCCCTCCGGAGAGATATGACGATCAAGAGCCTGAATTTGAGCTGCATCCTGATTAAGAAGCTGCTAGTTCTAGGAGGGATTGTATCTGATTGCTGATGCCTTGTGTCGCAAGGCCCCTTAACTGAAAGGCTCCCATGTCGAAGGACGTTATTAAGGTCGGTAAAGTCGTCAATTTGCTTTATTCTCTGACGAACTCTAAAGGCGAGGTCTTGGATCGCGCCGATTCGGAAGCTCCGTTTACTTATCTGCATGGAGCGCATCAGATTGTTCCGGGCTTAGAAAACGCACTGAGTGGTCTCGCGGTCGGCGATAAGAAGAAAGTGGTCGTGCCACCTGCTGATGGTTACGGCGAGACCAATCCAGATCTCAAACTTACGGTGAGTCGTTCGCAGTTTCCCAAGAACGTGGAGCTCGAAGAGGGAATGCAATTCGAGACTCAAACTCCAGACGGACACGACGTGGTTTTTACCGTCGAATCCATTGTCGACGACAAGATCAAAATCGACGGCAATCATCCTCTTGCAGGTCAAACTCTGCATTTTGATGTCGAGGTCCTCTCGCTACGCGATGCGACTGAGGAAGAGCAGTCCCACGGCCACGCTCACGGACAGCATGGGCATGACCACGACCACTAAAAAACCTATTCAGCTGCGGGAGCGGCCCCTAGGAAAAAGCTACGAGCCTGAGACCTTCGAGAGCGAGCTTTACAAGTACTGGGAGGAAAACGGTTGTTTTGACGCCGCTGATCGGTGTGCGCAAGGCCAGAGTCCTTTCTCAATCGTCATTCCGCCTCCCAATGTCACGGGAGTCCTGCATGTGGGTCACGCACTCACTTGCTCGCTTCAGGACATTCTTGTTCGCTGGCGACGCATGAAAGGCGACAACGCGCTTTGGTTGCCAGGGACGGACCACGCCGGGATCGCGACTCAAGCCGTGGTAGAAAAAGCACTCGCCAAAGAAGGCAAGGGCCCTTCAGGTCGGCCACTCTCGCGTCACGATATCGGCCGTGAAGAGTTTATCGCGCGCACCTGGAAGTGGAAAGAAGACCACGGTGCCCAAATCACTAACCAGCTCAAGCGCATCGGTTCGTCGCTCGATTGGCGTCGCGAGCGCTTTACGATGGACGACGGCTTGTCCAAAGCCGTGCGCGAAGTCTTCGTCAAGCTTTACGAAGAAAAACTCATTTATCGCGGCGAGCGAATCATTAACTGGTGCGTTCGTTGTCAGACCGCGCTCTCTGACCTCGAAGTCATCCCTACCGACCGAAAAGGCAATCTCTGGCATCTGGTCTATAAGATCGTGGATGACCAAGGTCAGCCGATCGATCAGCTCGTGATTGCTACCACGCGACCCGAGACATGCTTGGGTGATACCGCGGTCGCCGTGCATCCAGATGACGAGCGCTACAAACACCTTCATGGCAAGAGAGCCGTGGTGCCCCTTCTCGGACGCCTGATCCCGGTGATCACCGATGAGTATGTGGACAAGGAGTTTGGAAGTGGCGGACTCAAAGTCACGCCGGCACATGACTTTAACGATTACGACATCGGCAGGCGCCACAATTTGCCCTTCATTCAAGTCATGGGCAAGGATGCGCGCATTACCGCTGAAGGCGGGCCCTACGCCGGACTAAAGTTTGTCGGTGGCCAGGGAGGGGTGAGTGAGGCTCGCGCGAAGGTCATCGAAGATCTCAAGGCGCAGGGTCTGCTCACGAAAGTCGAAGACCACGCCAACAAGATTGGACTTTGCCAGCGCTGCGAGACAGTTGCAGAGCCCATGATCTCCATGCAGTGGTGGGTGAAGATCGCTCCGCTCGCGAAGCCTGCCATCGAAGCCGTCGAGACGGGTAAGATTGAGTTCACGCCCAAGAACTGGGAGAAGACTTATTTCGAATGGATGCGCAACATCCGTGATTGGTGCATCTCGCGCCAGCTTTGGTGGGGGCATCAGATCCCTGCGTGGTACTGTCCTCAGGGGCACGTCACAGTTGCTCGCGAAACCCCGAGCAAGTGCAGTGAGTGCAGCGCCAAAGGCGCGGAGCTCAAGCAAGACGAAGACGTGCTCGATACTTGGTTTAGTTCGGCGCTTTGGCCGTTTTCGACCCTCGGTTGGCCTAATAAAACAGAAGCACTCAAGACGTTTTATCCAACGTCGATTCTCGAGACCGGTTTTGACATCATTTTCTTCTGGGTTGCCCGCATGATCATGATGGGCATCCATTTCATGGGCGAGGTTCCCTTCCGCAAAGTCTACATGCACGCGATGGTGCGAGACGAAAAAGGCGAGAAGATGTCCAAGTCCAAGGGCAATGTGATTGACCCGCTCGAAGTAGCGGACAAGCATGGAGCTGATTCGCTTCGTTTCACGCTGGCTGCGATGGCTGGTCAGGGGCGCGACATCAAGCTTTCTGTGGACCGGGTAGAAGGTTATCGCGCGTTTTGTAACAAGCTTTGGAATGCGGTTAAGTTTTTCCATCTCCAATTCGACCCCAACGATCCGGAAAAGGCAGTGCCTGAGCCCGAAGGCGGGGCGGGTCGTTGGCTGCACCTTCACAAGATTGAGCTGCTTCCGCAGAATCGTTGGATTCTCTCCCAGCTCCAGACTGTCATTCAGAAAGTCGAAGCCGGCCTCGTTTCCTTTGAGCTCAATAAGTCAGCGCAGGCTCTCAACGAGTTCTTTTGGCAGGAGTTCTGCGACTGGTACATCGAGTTTGCCAAACTGCCTCTTCGCGAAGGCGGGGAGCCCAGACTCCAGACCCTTTATACGCTTCGGCACACGCTTGAGGCTCTGCTTCGGTTGTCGCATCCGTTCATGCCGTTCGTGACCGAGGAGCTCTGGCAATCGCTTCCGTGGAAACGAAATGCAACCTCCGTGGCTCGCCGCAAAGAAGGGCGTCCCGAGATCTGTACGTTGATGCTGCAAACCTACCCTGAACCGCTTCCGGAGTTTGTCGATCTTGAAGCGGAGCACTCGGTGTCCGCGATTCGTGGGATTATTGAGCAGATTCGCAACTTCCGTGGCGAGAATGGTATTTCGCCGAGAGTTGAGTTCCCTGTTCAATATGTGGCTCAGTCCGCAGCTTCGGATGCATTTATTCGGATGCAAGCGCCCGATATCGTGGCTTTGGCTCGTATCTCGTCGCTTACGCGTGTTGAAGGTGAGCCGACGGGAGGTGCAGTCGCCGTGATTCCGGTTGCCAATCCTCCGATCGAGCTGAGAATCAATCTGGCGGGCCTCGTAAACGTCGGTGAAGAGACGAATCGCCTAAAGAAAGAAATCGAGAAAGTGTCTGCCGACATTGAGTTTGTTCGCAACAAGCTTGGGCAAGAAACTTTCCGAGCTAAAGCCCCACCCGAGTTAGTCGCAAAAGAGAAGAAGAGAGAGCAGGACCTCGTGGCTAAGCGCGCCGAGCTTGAAGCTTCTCTTGGCCGTCTAGGGGCTCTGGGAGCGGGGACCTAGCTCACGTGGCTCATCCTGTGCGAGCTTTTTTGGTCGGCGCGTCCCCTGATGCCACTGTCGAGCATACACGTCTTATTTTAGGGCGCATGCGTGCTAACCCTGAAAAAGACCTCTTTGTGGGTGTTGATGGGGGTATGAAGATCTGGCTCGAAGCCGGCTACAAGCCTCATATGGCGGTGGGGGACTGGGATAGCTTCAAAGGTTCGGCTGCGCGTAAAGTGATCTCATCGATGCATCACTTGACGCTTCCCATCGATAAGGATCGAAGTGATTTTTATTACGCAGCCGGTACGATGCAATCGGCAGGGGCAACTCATCTCTATTGCCTGGGTGTGACTGCTGGACGGCCCGATCAACATCTAGCCTCGATCTTAGATCTCACTCAGCTCGCAGCCGGAGAGGCCGGTCCGTTCTCTGAGGTGGCTGCCTTTGGACCTGAAGGTGAATATCATTTTCTTTCGAATCGCATTCCTAAGTGGAAAGATCATTTTCCCCGACCTCGCACAGTGTCGATTTTTGCGGTGGGTGGGGTCGCGCGAGGGGTGACTTTGAAGGGGCTTAAGTACGGATTGAAAGGCGGAGAGCTCTCTCCTTCGTCACACGGGTTAAGCAATCGGTCGTGGGCCCATCACTGTGAGGTGGGCGTCAAAAAGGGCAACCTCGTGGTGATGTTGCCGAGCGGATAAACTGCATCAGGCTCTAGCTTCCCCTCGCAACTCATTGCATACTGACCCGAATATGGGGAACCTCTCAGAGGGTCAAAGCCACCCAGCAATCCGCTTCGAGCAGCTCCCTGTAGTCGAGGGGCAGCTCTCTCGCCTCGAGGAAATCCGGCCTGCTCTGTTGGATGATGTGGTGACGCGATCGGCGCGAGAGTTGATCGGACCTGGCTCAAAAACTCCAATTGAAGGTCTGCTTGGCGAAGCACTCTATTCGGAGCGCGTCCGTCTCAAACGCTCTAAGCCCAATCCGTTTACTCGACCTAGGTTTAAGCGCGACCGCGCGCTTTGGTCGCAGATTCAAAGTGGGATGGTAAGCCCTGCGGCCGAAGTCGATCGCCAGCAGCTTTTGAATCAGGTGCTCAGGCACTATGCAGATGAGATTGGCGGTCATTTTGATGACCGGATCTATCGTTTTGCCACGAGGGCTGTGCCCTGGGCTTTTAGTTGGTTGCTCAATGCCGCAAGTGTTCGAAGGTTCTTGCCGTGGGGAATGACTGAGTCCTTGCAGTCGCGATTGCGCATTTTGGGTGAGGTTCCCTCGCTGCAACGCCTTGCTCAGAAGGGAACCATCTTGCTGGTTCCGACTCATCAAAGCAATATCGACAGCGTTTTGATAGGTTACGTAATTTATCTGATGCGTCTGCCGCCGTTCGCGTATGGAGCAGGGTTGAACTTGTTTTCGAATCCTGTTTTGAGCTTTTTCATGAGCCAGTTGGGCTCCTATACGGTTGATCGTCAGAAGAACAACGTCATTTATAAACAGGTTCTAAAAAATTACTCGACTCGCATCCTGCGGGAGGGAATTCACTCGATCTTCTTTCCTGGTGGTGGGCGTTCGAGAAGCGGAGCTCTTGAGAGCAAAGTGAAGCTAGGCCTGCTTGGGACCGGGCTTGAGGCTCAGATCGAAGGGATGAGAAGCGGAAATCCGAAGTCCAACGTCTACATCGTCCCGATGGTCACGAGCTATCACTTCGTATTAGAGGCTTCGTCTTTGATCGAGGATTATCTTTCGGAATGGGGCAAAAGTCGCTTCATCATCATGAACGACGAGTCTTGGCAGGCCGCTCAGATCCTCGACTTCTTCTGGAAGACTTTCTCCTCGCAATCCGACATCACGGTCAAGATTGGTCGAGCACTGGATATTTTTGGAAACTTTGTCGATGACGAGGGTCGCTCGATCGGTCCCAACGGCACGATCATCGACCCTAAGCGTTGGCTCACGACACGTGGTGAGCTGCGCGTCGACTCCATGCGCGACCAAGAATACACTCGCGAGCTTGGCGCCAAGCTGGTCACTCGGTTTCATCGCGAGAATATCGTCCTGACTTCTCATTTAGTCGCGTTCACCTTGTTTGAGACTCTTCGCGAAAAATACCCTGATCTCGATCTGTTCCGGTTTTTGCGCCTCACCACGGCACAGAGAACTCTCACGGAGGTCGCCTTCTTAGCGGGGGCAAATGCCATGCATGCCAGGATTCGCAAGCTCGCCGACCAGGGAGAGCTCTCCATGAGCGAGGAGCTTCAGACGTCGGATACCCAGAAATGGGTAAAGGATGGAGTGAGGCAGCTCGGTCTACTTCATGGTTCTGCCGTTGTAAAAGTGGCTGACGGAACGGTTTGGACTGAGGACATGAACTTGCTTTACTACTATCGCAATCGCCTCTGCGGCTACGGGCTCTCTCGTTTAGCCGAGGTGGGTGGGGCAAAAAGGAAACCCGGACAACATGACCCAAAGGGATTTTTGGCATAATTCGACGATCGCAGTGATCGGTGGAGGAAGCTGGGGCACGGTACTCGCCAATTTAGCTGCTCGCAACTGCCGCGATGTCCGTCTTTGGGTGCGCAACGAGGATCAGTCACGCTCGATCAATGCCACCCGCCTGAACGCTCAGTATTTGCCTGATATGACGCTGAATGAGCGCGTGCATGCTTTGACGGACCTTGAGCGGGTCTTTGACACCGGAGGGAGTCCTAACGGCATAAATGCTGTGATTTGGGCATTGCCCTCTAAAGTCTGTCGCGAGCAGGCTAAGCTGCTTGCGCCGCTCTTTACTGGTGAGGAGATTCTCCTTCACGCAACGAAAGGCATTGAAGAAGGCTCTCTTAAGCGGATTTCTGAAATCTTGCGTGAAGAGCTCCCTTGTCCTCGCATTGGCGTGATCAGCGGGCCCAACTTAGCTCATGAGGTGGGACGCGGAGAGCCCGCAGCCACTGTCGTTGCTTCGGTTTTTAAGGAAGTGATCACCGCGGGGAGCGCGATCTTGACCTCCGATCGTTTTAGGATCTACGGCGAAACCGACGTGATCGGCGTCGAATGGGCAGGCACGCTTAAGAACATCTTGGCTATCGCTTCTGGTGCGCTCGATGCCATGAAGCTTGGTTGGAATGCTCGCTCCATGCTCATCACGCGCGGATTAGCCGAGATGGTTCGCTTCGGCGAAGCCATGGGTGCGCGTGAATCGACCTTTCTGGGTCTTGCCGGCATTGGCGATTTGCTCGCCACCTGCTCTAGTCCCCTCAGTCGCAATTACCGGGTGGGGATGCGGCTTGCGCTAGGGGAGAAGATTGAGGTCATCCTGGCTGACCTTGGCAGCACCGCTGAAGGCGTCCGCACGACTCGAACCGTATACGAGTTTGCGCTTCAACACGGGATCGCTATGCCTATCACTGCAGCGGTGCATGGACTGATCGAAGATGGCATAGATGTTCATGAGGTCATTCGTCAGCTGATGGTCAGCCCGGTCATCGAATAAGCCGGAGGGGGGGGTTCTTCGTCTGCGCCGCCGTACTCTTGGTTGCCTCTTTTAAGTCGGCCATAGCCGACTTGGGTGACCAAGCAATCTCTCATCCAAAATCAATCGCTAGGATTAGTTTGGGTACTTGAGGTAGTAGACGTCCGGCAGATTTCGGCAGTGCTCTTCGAGATCGAGACCGTAGCCTACTAGGAATTGGTCATCGATCGATCGTCCGACATATTTTACTGGGACATCGACCACACGCTTACTCGCTTTGTCGAGCAAGGTCACGATTTCAACTGATGCAGGTCCTGATTGGAGCAAGCGTTCGAAAAGAAACTTCAGCGTGCGTCCGCTGTCGATGATTTCTTCTATGATGAGAACGTGTTTACCGCGAATGTCCGCTTGGATGTCTTTGAGAATCGTCACGGTGCCGCTCGAGGTGCGGGCCTTTCCGTAGCTGGAGAGCCTCACAAATTCGACTTCGTTATCGACCTTGAGGTGGCGCACTAGATCCGCCATGAAAACAATCGCACCCTTCAAGACGCCTACCAAGACCAAGGGTTTTCCTTCGTAGTCTTGGTTGATGCGATGAGCGAGAGACTGGACGGCCGCATCGATCTCGTGGCGGCTGAGGTACTTGGTGAAGTTTTTATCGTCGATCATAACCATGGGCTACGCTCTCATTTTCTTCAGCATGTCTTTGAAGGCACCCATTCCATTGAGGCCTTTTGACGCTAGATAAGAAGCAAACTGGCTACCGCCAGAAGCGAGTACCCCAAAGTACCCTTTGCCAAAGAGGGTCAAAAACCCTGTTTTGAATTGAATCGTGATTTTTTTATCCGCTTCAGGGACTGCGACCATTTTTGCGATGTGAATCCCAATAGAGCCAATGTCCTCAGAGGTGTGGGACAAGACCGACTCTGCAGCTGCAGGCGTCATCGTAAAGACCAATTGAGGATCATGGGGTGCTCCATCCTTTACTCGGTTCTTCCCGCCCTCGCGAGTAAAGGTGAAAGCTTCGTTTCCCACGGTCAGACCAATCTCGGCGCCATCGTGCAGGGACTTTGCAGCCTTTTGAGCGACTTCGCGGTCGAAGTAAGTCGAGAAGCGCTCACGAAAAGAGGGGGCGGCTGGAGTATCCATTAGGTCGAACTACCCTGGGGGTCTTTAGGTTCATTTTGGGTGGTCTGAGTTGCATTTGCGGCTGACTCTGAAGGAGTCGTCGCTTGGTTCCGGGCTACTTGGGCAGCTGCCTTGTGGCGTTGCTCTTCTTCAAGTCGCTGAAATTTCGCTTCTTCGATGCCCGAAACTGCGTCCTTGAAGTTACGAATCGCCTTCCCTAAAGTATTTCCTAGCTCAGGCAGGCGCCTTGGGCCGAAAATGAGTAGGACGATACCGAGAATGAGGAGATGCTCGCCAGAGATGCCAAACATTCTTAGGGTATACAGGCCCCTCTAGGGGGTGTCAATCGGTGGGGCTTGGGGGATTTATCGTGATAACGCGGTGCCGGGTTCTTAGTGTCGCACTTTGGGCGACTTTCTTGTCAGCCCATGTTTCGCAAGCTGACGACATTAAGCCCACGGGTTCTAATGTTTATCAGAAGGTGACAGGCGACGATTCTGAGGATGACCGCAAGCACTGGGACTCGCTTTACAACACCCGCGCCTACGTCTTTGGCAAGGAGCCCGCCACATTTCTCCAAGAAAATGTGAGCAAGCTTCCCGTGGGGCGGGGTTTGGATATTGCCATGGGTGAAGGGCGTAATGCCGTTTTCTTGGCCAAAAAAGGTTTCAACATGGACGGCGTAGATATTTCTGAAGTCGCGCTGCGCAAGGCAAAGCGGCTGGCGCGAGAGAACCATGTTTCGATCAACACCATCAACGCCGACCTCACTTCTTATACGATCAAACCCGAAACCTACGACGTGATCGTCAATATTGACTACTTACAGCGAAGCTTGATTCCGCAGATAAAAAAAGGCCTCAAGCACAAAGGCGTGGTGATTTACCAAAACTACACCGTCGATCAGATGGCTAATGCCAAAGGCAAGCATATGCGTCGCGACTGGGTTCTCGAAAAAGGAGAGCTCAAGGAGTTTTTTAAGGATTTTGAAATTCTAGTTTTCAAGGAAACCAACGATGGCAAGAACGCATGGGCCAGCCTAGTCGCTCGCAAACCCTAACCGAGGTCTCTACTCTCTTTGGTAAGCTCGGTCTTCTGGGCTTTGGCGGGCCCATCGCCGTGATGGGCATGATGGAAGAAGAAGCCTGCCGCAAGCGCGCTTGGGTGACTCCCGCACAGTTCGCTGAGATCTATGCCGTGTGCAAGATTTTACCCGGTCCCGTGGCGACTCAGATGGCGATCTACCTCGGGTCAATTCGAGGTGGCTTGAGCGGTGGCCTTGTCGCGGGAGTCAGCTTTATTTTGCCATCGTTCTTGATTGTGCTCGTGCTGAGTGTTTTTTATGTGCAGGCAAGCGCGATTCCTGCGGTTGGGCCTGCGCTTGTGGGGCTGCAAGCGTCCGCTCTCACCGTTATTCTTTTGTCGACCTGGCAGCTCTACAAACCTCATCGCCGAGATCTACGCGCATGGGTGATCGTCATGCTGACGGGTGCTGTGGTTGCTATTCGCCCGAGTTGGGAGCCCTTGCTCATCTTGGGCTTTGGGATATCAGGCGCGTTCATTTTTAGAAAAATGAGTGGAGCACGAGCGGCGGCCATCGCAGCGCCTCTTGCGCTCGTCTCCGCTCACGCTCAAGCTGCGGCACTGACCATGCCGCCCACTTCTCTTCTGCTTCAACTCTTTTGGACTTTTTTTAAAGCAGGCGCTTTTGTGTTTGGAACGGGCCTTGCCATTGTTCCCGTCCTCGAAGGAGACGTGGTGCTTAAGTACCACTGGCTGACGCACGCACAGTTCATGGACGGGCTTGCAATCGGGCAAGTAACCCCGGGCCCCGTGGTGATCACTTCTACTTTTATCGGCTATCAAACGGCGGGGCTGATCGGAGCGCTTGTCGCGACTTTTGGAATATTCTTTCCCGCATTTGTGAATGTTCTTTTTCTCGTGCCGCGCATTTGGAAAAAATTCAGCGGTACTCCGGCTGCGAAAGGGTTCACGGCCTTTGCATTGCCTGCGGTTGTGGGTGGGATCGTGGGCACTACGCTAAAGCTTTCTGTTATCGTGCTTGATTCGCCGATTCCTCTAGGAATTTTTTGCGCATCTTTCTTTGCTGCATTAGCATTTAGTCCTCCCGCCTGGCTCCTCATCCCACTTTCGGGTGTGGTTGCGGGAGTGGTGGGAACCTTCTTCAGTTCATAAAAAAATCTTGCGATGACTCAACCTTTCGGTTTGGGTGGCACCTCGTTTGGATTTCAAGCCAACCCAGCTATTGGCTATCAATTCTAGGCGAAGGTATCGGAAGTGGAATGCCCGAAGGTCTAGGGATGACCGTCGGAATTGGAATGGGCGCCGGTATCTCCGTGGGCAGTACTGACGGACTTGACGAAGGTTGAGGCAAGGGTGAGGGGGCCGGCGTAATTGGGCCTGGCCGTACCGAGGGGTCATCCCTACCTCCCGGTACGAGTAGATGCGCCTTGATCCATTCAATGTCGACATGCGGGTTGGCGTAATCGTCGTTCGGATCAGGTTTGACGATCGAGTAAGGGACCCACATATAGTCGGGGTGTGCGTCAACATTGTAAGATCCCATCTTCCATGTGCCGCCGATAAAGTGCTCGTCTTGGCGTGTGACGATCACGTTTCCGCTTTGGGTGATCTTTCCGTTCTCATCAAAGGTAATAGGGCCGTCGAGCCAGAGCTCCATCGCCATATCGCGGTGCTGGATGACTTCGACTCCGGTTCCTGGATCAATGGCGTCTTTGAATTCGAATGGAGGAGTGAGTACGTGAGCAGGTACGCCGCTATCGTTGTACCACCAGAGGGTTGACCGCACATTGACGCGGTAAACGCCGGGGTGGGCGGGGTCCACGCCCAGGTAGTCAGCTCGGGTCGGATACTGTATTTGGTAGCCGGCGAGAGGTTGGTTCCAGACCTGGTCGCCTGTGTAGCGGTCGATCAATACGGATTGCTTAAGTTTTCCCATGTAGTTGGTCAGCACAAGAAAGTACTGCCCCGGAACAGTGTCGTCCCAACGCCATTGCTGATGTCCGTTCCAAGCGTCTACGCGATTGCCAAAAAAATCAGCGCTTGCTGACATGCCCACTTCAGCAAGCAGTCCTTTTAGGTCCCCAACGCCGAAAGTGATGCCATTGACTACTACAGGCTCTCTTGGCTCCGGAAACAGTGCCGCCGATACGCACCATCCGTTGCAGTGTCCCCACCACGCCTGTACTTTGGGTACGCCGGCACCATGGTGTTTGACTTCCCATTCCTGCGCGCGCGTCGTGCCTCCTCGTGCAGCGTCGTATTTGCCTGCCGGACTGGGACCGCCACCGCTAGCAGAGCCCCCTCCATGAGCGCCCGAGGCTATTCCGTTGCTCGTGTAGGGCCAAAAAAAACCTGCCCAGTTAGGGGCGGCAGGTTTGCCCTGAGAAAAGTTGTTAATCAGGGCGGCAAAGTTGGTTTCGCCTTTGACGTCTCCTCCCACGAAACCGGGGTACGGCCCGGTTGCCTCGTCCGGATCCAGGGTTCCTGTTTCTTCAGTATTCTCGGACACCGGACTTCCGCAGCTCAGCACGGTCAGAAAGAAAAGCGATGCCGCCCAACGAGTCTTTCGATTCATCATGAGTTCCCCCGGATGAGGATAGAAACGCCGTTAGAAGTTTTCAGAAAGGCTGGCCAAGGATCTCCTTGTTGCCAGAGGGCTTGAATGGGGCGGCCAAAAAAGTCGTCTTGCTCAAACCAGAGGCTCTTGGAGAGATCAGGTTGGTAGCTAACTTGGGAGAGGATGTTTTGTAGTCCTGCAGGCAACTTTGGCAAGCTATGAGCTCGTGCGCTCTCTGCGGTGCTGAGCTCCGGAACATCCAGCGGGAAGAGCTCGAGAGAAGTGATAGAAGACTTAATTCCATTCGCGGATACTTGAACCTCTCTGAGTCGTCCTGCCCCGGATTTTAGAACGTAAGTCTTATTGTTTTGAGTCATTTTGTCGTTCATGACGACCTTCAGGGAATCCACGTGAGGATCAAGGACTGCTAGATTTAACGCTTTGCGTTGCGTTATTCGCAGTGTGATCTCTGGCTGCGAACCCGACTTTACATTCACCACTTCATAGTGAAAGGTCGCACCCTTTCCGCCCGTCATTGCAAGCTGCGAAGGTTCTTCGGTCATGCGTGCGACTGTTTGATCATAGCTCCACGCAACAACATCCCATTGATCGCCGACTTTATAGTTTTGCCCGTAAAGCTGGGTGATGAGCGATGTAGAAAGCGCTGAGGATAGTGCGCCGCGGAGTTGTTGCGTGCGACTGGCTTTTTTTTGAGCGATTTTCAGTGCTGCTTGATAGTCCGCTTCAGACATCTCAGCGCGTGCCATTGTATCAAGACCCGTGCTCAGAAGAAACACTGCGAGCAGAGCGGTCCATCTCACTGTTCTAAATTTTTTTTTCATCAAGCCTCCGACCGGGATTCGGAGAGCAACGAATATGCCGTTCTCACGTGATGACGCGATCGAGTAGAATTCTAATTGTGATGCGCATGGTCATAAAACTTGCTCACAGTGTCTTCAAAATTCACTTGTTCAAAAAGTTTTAGGGGATATAACGCACCCCGCTCGTGAAGAGTCTCTGGGGATTTGTTCGAAACTATAAAGGGGTTCCAATTCTATGAATCAATCGTTGAAACTAGCTGCTGTTGCAGCTTTGTCGCTGACTTCCGTTTTCTCTGTGAGCGCTTCTGCTGATAATGCAGTTGCTCAGGCCAAGTTTGAAGAAGGCAAGGCTCTCTTCGCTCAGCGGACTGCTGATTTGGCTACCATCAACCAAGCTCTCAGCGTCCTCGCAGCTGCTGAAGCAGAAGCTCAAGACAAGGAACTCAAGTACGACATCCTCGTGCTTGCGTGCCGCGCTCTCTACTTTCAAGGCACTCACACTGAAGGCAAAGACAACAAAAAGAGAATCCATGATGCTGGCCAAAAGAAGTGTGATGCCGCTGAAGCTGTGACTCAGGACTACTCTGAATCCGCTTACTTCGCTGCGATCAATTTGGCTCGCTGGGGCCAGGCAAACGGCATCGTTTCCTCGCTGTTTCAAGTACCAACCCTCAAAAAGTACTTGGCCGCTGCTAAGGATCCAAGCCGCACCACTCGCGACGGCAAAGACGCCGAGTCTGTCGATGGATACGGCCCATATCGCACTGAAGGCCGCATGCTTCAGGAATTGCCTGCACTTTTTGGGGGCAGCCACGCTGAATCCGTTAAATCCCTCCAGTACGCCGTCAAGAATGCTCCAGAGCTCGCTTACAACACGGTTTACCTAGGCGACTCCTTGATCAAAGGTGGCAATGCGGCTGCGAAGGCCGAAGGCCGCAAGCTCCTCGAAGATCTTCTCAAGAAGGATGTTTCAGCTTTCGATCCTTCTCGCCCAGTAGAAACCGCTGAAGAGCTGCAAATGGCTAGGGACGTTCTTGCTGGAAAGAACATCCACTAATCTTCTGTCATTTAGTTTTTAGCGCGAAGGGTGAACCTATGATAATCCAATCCGTTGTTTTGCTGGCTTTCGGAATGCTGGCCCTGCCGACCATGGCCGAAGCTGGAGATCTCAAAACACCCTTCGCGCTGGAAATGACCGAGACTCTGCCTAAGGGAGTGCGCAATCCTCGCTTCATCAACGTCATTACGTCGGTCGACACTCGGTTCACCGACAGTGGCGGGACAGAAAGCTTGGGCAATGCTCTTAATAAGTTTGTGACCTGGCAGGACATGCTTCGCGAAGTCGAAGCTCGCGAAGGCAGAGACAAGCGCGTCCTGGTCGAAGGCTTGATCGATAAGAATAGCGAAGACCTGGGCGAAGGACCTGGATCCACCTCTGGTGAAGTGAACACCTTTGCAAACGTCAAAGTGGCCGCTCTCGCTTACGGCATCACCGACAGGCTGACGATCGCGGGTGTCTTGCCGATCGTGAAGGTGGATGTGAGCGCTTCGACCGCCTATGTCGCCAATAACAATACCACTCGCTTTCTAAAAGAAGTGAGCAGCGCTCAATCTCCTTTGGTTGCACAGGAAACTGCTGCCAAGTTCAATGACTCGATCAACCGCAAGCTGACACGCTTGGGCTATGAGCCTATTCCTGCGTCTCAGACGATCTCGGGTGTGGGTGATTTTCAGCTCGTGACCAAGTATCGCGCCTATGATGACGGCGTAAATTCGATCGCTGTGCGAAATGCGCTCATCTTCCCTACGGGGATTGCCCCAAATCCTGATAAAGCGCTGGACGTTCCTACGGGTGATGGTCGTTACGGTGTCGCGCTTTCTGGTATTTACGATCGCAAACTTCCGATGGATTTCCGCTTCAATAGCTACCTGACCTATACGGCGTTCTTGCCAAACAATGTGGAGAGAAGAATTCCAACCTCGGTATTTGATCGATTGTCTGCCGACAAAGAAGTGGTGCATGAAAATCTACGCAGCCAGTTTTTGATGAGCAGCGGCCTTGAGCACAAATTCTCAAAAATCGGTGTGATCGTGGGCGGTGGGTATACTTTTCAGTACATGACTCGCGCCGAGTACGATCCGGGCACTCTGCTGATCGGCAATGATGCGGGTCGATACTCTTTGCTGAGTGATGTTCAGCCCCTTCAATCGATGCATAGCATGGTCTTGTCGGCTGGGTTCTCAACCGTGGATTGGTTCAGAGAAAAGAAGTTCGTTTATCCGTTTCAGTTCAATCTTGCTTACACGCATCCTCTTGCGGGCCGAAATGTTTCGACCAATGATCTGGTTGTGGGTGAGTTGGTGTTGTTCTTCTAGAGCGCGGAAGGGGATTGATTATGAAAAAGGTCCGTGTTTTGAATCTTTCTGTTTTGGCTGTCGCCTCTGTTTTGGCTGCATGTGGATCTGTGAAGGAAGCCAAAGCGCCTCGAAACGTCGCTGGGATCTCGGATGGACTTAAAGTCTATAAAAGAGAAGACATCTTGTTCAACGACATACAGATGTACTTTTGGCCTGAGAACAACGACAAGGTCAATACGGCCTATGTCTTGAAGCAAGTAGAAGTTCTTGAGGAACTGCAAGACCAAGTCTACATGCTGAGAGTGAATAGCAAGTCCATTGCCAAGGTCCTTGAAGAAGCTGGATTTGATGCGAAAGTAGTTCTTGAAAAGGATCGGTATCGAGAAGACTTCGAATTCGAAATTCAAGAGGCTGTAGCGAAAATTGCGGCGATCCATGCCGAGATCGATGAAATTAAGAAGCAGGTCTTGGAAGTCAGAGCCATTGCCCCTCCTCCTGCGGATCTGGATCAGCAAGTCGCGGCTCTAGAAAAGAAAATCACGGACAAGCAGAAAGAGCTCGTGGCTCCTGAAAGGATCAAGAAGAACAAAGAAAGAGCGTTGGCAACCGTCAACAAGGTTCTTGATGAAGTGAAGGCAGTCAGCGGCCTTTGGGAAAAGTTTGAAGTCTATAGCCACTTAAATCGCAGAGGTACGCCTCAGGATAAGGAGCTACCAGTAGGTGAGATCCCTCTTAAGGAGAAACTCGCTAACGAAGTCATTCAGCGCATCAGCCGTCAAGTGACTCTCTATGACACTACCGACAAGCCTCGTCTAAGTTTTGCGTTTGGTGCTGATGGCGCAGTCCGAGCGGAGCTGAAGCCTTGGGATCTGGCTGTTTTTCAGGTTGTCACAAAGTTTTCTGAGGAGTCTGGAAAGCCCGACGAAAAGGTGATTGACCCAGTAGTTGGTATGGTCGGCGCTGCTACCGAATACAGCACCGAGAGCCGTTCTATTGGTAAAGTGAGCTTCGATGAAAACGGCGGGATTTATACTTTTGAAGTGTATGCAGAAGCGAACAACAATGGGGTGGTTTCAAAGGCTGTATATTGGTTCAAGATCGCCGGCACACAGTACGACGCTTTGGATGGCCGTTCACACTTTAAGGGAGAGATCGTTCGTTGCTCGGTCAAAGACGGCGTAGGAACTCCCTTCATCACTCATCCATTGGGTGACACCACGGACTGTGGCGTTGCAGTGAGCGAAGCCGACCTGAGATTGCCTGGCGACAAGCCAGGTACCGCAGTTCGCCGCCGTGGCGCGATCAATCTTGTCGATAAGACCGAGTAGTCGCGGTGTCGGGGCAATCTGTATTGTACGCTGGTTTTTGGAGACGATTTGGCGCTCATGTGGTCGATACCGTAATCCTCAATCTCGGGGCCTGGCTGGGAGAGATGGCGATTTTTGGTGGGATGTACCTGGTTTACCTGGCTCTCGCTAAGTCAAGTGGAGCGGCGGTCAAGCCATTCGATGATGCATTCAGCTCGATGACCGTTCAGATCGTCAACGCATGCTTCTATCTGGTGCTTTGTATCCCGTATTTTGTTTGGGGTCAGGTTCGCTATGGAGCGACTCCGGGAAAACGGTTGTTCGGGATCTATGTGGTGAGCGCAAAGACCTTTTCTCCGATGACCTTACGGCAATCGGCGATTCGGTTTGCATCATACCTTGTTTCTTACCTGCCCATGGGTTGTGGGTTTTTAATGGCAGCGTTTAATCCCGAGAGGCGGGCACTGCACGACTTGATTGCCGGGACCGTTTCGGTCATTAAGAAGAGAGAGGCTTCTTGTGTATCGACAAACGTTGCTCCAGCTGTGCAATCCTAGATTAGTCGTAGTGGCGCTGGCGCTGGCGCTGCTTGCGATGCCTGCGGCTCGAGCCGACTGGGGTCCTTACTATTTGGGTTGGCTATCGGGCGCCTTAGTAAGTCCGTCGGCAAAGGGTGCAGAGGCAGGGCTTGCTATTTTGCTCAAGCCAATCGCTGAGCGTGAGTTTTTTGTCGGACCCCATCTGAGTTCTCTTGCTGCGGCAGGATCGGATCAAACACGTTTGGATCTCAATACTGGGATTGAAGGGACGATGTGGATCGCCAACGCAGTAGGGTCAGGTCTGAGTTTTGATGTGGTTGCACCCAGCACGATTACGGGGAGCGAGTCCTCTGTTCATTACCGGATTCAGCCGATGCTTTCAGTCAGATTTCTTCGTTATAGTAAGGAGGGGGCTTTCGCTCTGAGAGTGGGGGTTCCTTACGATACGGCGTATAAATGGGGCTTCTTGGCGGGCATTTCTTTTCAGCTCAATGGGGTTCCTGAGATTGGTGAAAGAGACTAAAAGCCAAGGATTGCGTTATCTTGCGATTTGTTGACTAAAGTGGTCTTGATTTAGTGGGGGTAATCCACTACTGTGCGACCGTCCTGGGTTCTGCCCCGGGTGATGAGGAGTCGCATGCTGTCGTGGGGTTCTCGGTCCAAGGCACCGCTTTTTTTGAGTCTTATACTTTTACTCAGCCTTTGGGCGGGCCGCCCTGTGTGGGCGGGAGGAAGCGACGGCTCAGTCACTCGGTTTGATCCGTGGGCGGCTCTGAATCAATGGATCCAAGGCAAAGCATCTGATCCTGGGCCCGCGGCAAAGTCAGAATCAGAAGAAAAATCGCCGACTAACCCTGTGCCCATCTGGCTGGACCAAGAGATCGCAAGCATCCGTTACCAGGACTTCGAAGGTAACTCGGATGGAGTAGAAAAAATTACGGGTCAGGATCTTTTGAAGGCAGCTAACGTTCAGCCTCCTATGAGCAAGGAGAGGTACCTCCAAAGCATGACGGCGAGGGGGGCTAATGGTGAGGCGATAGGTTTGAGCTTTTTGGATTTGTTCAAAATGGACCCAGACGTGGCCTACCGCAAATATGTCGAGAACTTGACTCGAACTGTGGATTCTTCCGAGCTGAATGAGAGGTTCGCAGTATTGGCCTTGAGTCGGATCATTGATCGCTGGACTGTCCGGCTTCGCGTACCTGAGCAGGAGCTTCAGGCACGAATCGATTACCTCGTAAGTGCGCTGATTGTGAGTCGAGCGCTTGCTAACAAGGATCAATGGGAAAATGATGTGCAGTCTTTCCTTCCTGGTTCCAGGTGGCGCACTGGGATTCCGGATGAAAAACTCTATTATCGGTTACGAGATAAGATCCGAAGCATCGAACCGGGAATGGCCGCTCAGATTGTCTTCAAATGGGATTACAACAAAGCGGGGTTGGCTCCCTTTCGTGAGGCGCTTGAAAAGCAATCGGCTCAGTCCCAGGTTGTTTGGCCTGAAACAGTTCTTTTGTTGAAGACGATGCCCGAGACAGCTGAGGAGTTTCGAGCAGTGGTCGAAAGGTCTCTCATTGCGACGCTGCAGGGGAGCGAGCCCGTTCAGCAATTGCGCGTTGATACGTGGGTAAAACTGGCAGAAATGCATTATCCTCAGCGAAAAGTGGAGCTCGCGCGCAAGTTCGAGGCTGCCGAGCTCGAGGTGTTCATGCATAAGCTTATCGCTTTGAATGTTCTTCGAAGCACGGCTCAACTCAACGACGTCATTCAAGGCGAGTTGACGAAAGACAATAGGCCAAAACGAGTTCATCACTTTGTTAAGGAATGGATGAAAGATCGGATTTTTGGAAAGTACGATCGCTTGCTTGCGTTTCATCTTTTTAAAGCGAATCCCATCTCGAACTCCGTCAGTCTATGCGTAGCTGAGCCGAGTTGGCCTTGTTTGCCTTCAACCCAGCTGGCACCCAGGTTATTTGCCGAAGCTTTGTTTCCCGAAGAGTACTTTGCCAAACAGAGCCAGCCGGTGCGTGGGGTCGAGACAAAGTATCCGGCCGCCGCAAAGAAGGCTTTTGATGAACGAGGTCCGGACGAAAAATGGAGCATCCTCGACACGACCCCGTCCTTCGCTCCAGTCCTAATGACACTCTCTCCCTCATGTCCGGGCTGCGAGCCGAGGAGCAGTACCCTTGAATATGATGAGGAATTCGATGCGGTCGCTAAGATTCACAGAGGCTCTCTCATGAAAGTGTTTTCGAATAGCAGTGGCTTTGATTACTGATGCCCGTATTCTACAATAATTAGATAGCCCACATATTGCGGCCCCCGAATGCTGGTGCTAGCCTTGAGGAGAGGGGATATACCGTATGGAGCGCAGGACCGTTCGCGGAGTGCATTTCATTCGAGTCGAGGGTGACGCAACGAGCAGGGGGAGGCAGCACGCGACTCTGCTAAAAGATTTAATTCCACATGGCGCGATTCCAGCGCTGGCTAAGAAGAACGAGTGGATCATCAAGCGGTCACCAGGCTTCACGCAGCTGACCCCTGTGCAGAAGGCGACGATTTGGTTTTTGAACAAAGTATTGTTGCAGCGCTTGGATCGAAACAATACGGAGCAAGTCCGAGAGATGATGCGGCAGATGTCGCAGGCCTCAGGTGTATCGTATGAGACCTATCTGGCCAGTCTGTTTCAAGCAGATGTGTTTATGCTGCTATGTCGCCTTTCGGTGATGCGCTACACGCTGGGGCAACTCCCGCCAGGGGCGCTACCCGGTTGCACGAGCGCGGTCACGTTGAGGGATTGGACAAAGAGTGGTCGACTACTCGCTTGCCGCAACCAAGACTATCCCATGGTGGGTTTTTGGGAGCCCAATACAACGGTTGTTTTTAATGAGCCATCCGAGAGCGGTCAAATACCTCATATTGGTATTACGACTGCCGGCGTCCATACCTCGGGGCTGACTGCGATGAATCGCGAGGGACTGACTCTCTTTACGCACGCGCATTTTGGCCGAAAAGTTTCGCTCAAAGGGATGCCTGTGATCGATATCGGCAATGAAATTATCAGCACGGCCAAGACCTTGGGGCAGGCAATTGATATCGCTAAGAGATGTAAACCCTACGCGAACTGGGCTTTTATCGTTTCGAGCGCCCGTGAGAATGAGGCAGTCGTCCTTGAGATGACTCCCGACAAGCTGCGGGTCCGACCTGCCCGCGACGGATTTTTGGCGCATTCTAACTACTTTCATTCGCGCGAGTTGCAGGCCAGCGAAGCGCTGATGTCGGGTGCGTATACAGAAGACCTTCAGTCCCGCTATTGCCGCATCAGACAGGTGCTGGAGCCGCACCGCGGGCATCTGGAGCCTTCTCATATGTCGGCAGCGCTGGGTGATCATGTTGACTACCTGACCGGCGAGGAACGGGTCATGGGCAATACGGTGAGCGTCGTGACCACGATCAAGTCGACGGTCTTTGATCCGGATCAACAGCGGTTTTGGATCTCCTGCCGCGGTGAAGCTCCGATGGGTTTGGGAGATTTTTTGGAGATCGATGTCGATAAGTTCTGGTCAAAGCCTGCTCCGAGCGAAGCAGAGCAGAAATCTTGGCCCGTGATCATGGGCTACAAACCGCGCAATCCTGCGTTGATCGAAGGCATGCGCCACTATCGTCAGGCTTATCGCGCGTTTCACATGGAGACGGAGCACTCCGATTACCTTGAGCGAACCTTAGTCAATTTGAGGCTTGCGACTCGGGCATTTCCTTCTGATGCCAATCTGTGGGTGCAGACAGGGATAGTGGCTACGCGCCTGCAGTTGTTTGATGAAGCCAAGAGTTGTTTTGTCCGGGCAGGGGAGTTGAAGCTTTCGCCCCATACTCAGAATGTGCGGGATCTCTATCTGGCGCGTTGCCTCGATGTGGAGGGTCGCCGTAGTGAAGCGAAGGTTCTCTATCGTCAGGCCAAAACAACCGGCAATCCTAGGCTAAGGAAAGCGGCGAGAAAAGGGCTTTGGCGTCCCTATCGTCCGAAACAGACGGCTAGCATGATGATCGATTTGCAGTTTCCGGATACCTTTCACTACTGACTTCGGATCAGAAAATAAGGTGCTAAGATTAACTTATGAGTGTCTACGCCCGTTTTAAGCGCGGCCCTGAGGGACTGAGAGCGATCGTCTCATTGCTAGAGTCGACTCCCTTGAGTCGTCGCCAGAAGATGATTGAAGTGGGAACTGCAGAAGATCCCGAGTTTACTGCCAAGGTGCTTGCGTTGCTTTTGACTTTCGAAGACGTGATCCAGTTGCCGGATCTAGAGCTCGCTGAGCTCATGGCGACAGCGCCACCTAGAATGACGGGATATGCGATTTCGAAGTTGGAAGAAGAGGTGCAAAGGCGTTTTCTTCGATGCTCAAAGCCAGCGGTCGCGAGCCAAGTCCGGGAAGCCATGGATGTGGAAGTTGAGCTTCGAGAAATCGGAGGGGCCCAGCTCAAGCTGATCGAAGTGACTCGCTCCCTTGAGAAAAAAGGGCTCGTGAATACTAAAAAAATCCCTGGTTAAGGCTTCTTAGGGGCTTCTTTTAGGCCGATGTCCCAGAGCTCTCGAGAAAAATCGCGCACGGCTCGAAGGGCTTCCCAAGCTGAGGGATCCCAGCCTTTTTCGCCTTCAAAGGTATCGTATTCCCAACGCTCTGTATCCTTGTGGAGTTGAGTTAAGGCCGCGTTTAGGCCAGTGCTGCGAAGGATCCCCAGGTATTTGGTTTTTTCGAGTTTAAACATGGTGATGGGTCTCTTTTGAGTTTGAGCTCAAAGTTAACTCTCTTTTACGTAGGTGTCCAAAGTTTAGTCGGTTGTGAAGGGGGATCAGCCGGCAAAAGATTAGCAGTCAAGAAACTTCAAGATAATACGCAGCGTTATTGACGGCATGCCTCCTGCTTAGTGGCGACGTAATGTTGGGACGTCATGTGCGGAAGCCAAAATATTTTAGAAAATCGGGAATCTTGCTAGGTCTGCTTGTGATTTTGGGTGGGTACACCCTCCAGCAGTTCGAATGGGTCCACGGAAGTCCGAAAGCGGAAAGCCGTCCCGGCGACAAAAAACGCCGCAGTAAAGCGACCAAGATGGCTGCGGTTTGCAGGAAGTTAGAGAGCCAAAGCCAATTAGCTCAGGAGCGAAAACTTTCAGAGTATCCTGCGCTTCGCGATCAGATCCGCTCTATGAGCCCTTTGCTCAAGGACGATATGGACTTGCTCAAGCGCGCTCATCGCAATGCGATTGCTAAGACCAATGATCAGGTCACGCGTTATCTGATCGACAATGGAGAGATTGATGCGGCCCGCTACTTTAGCAAAGCCTCTCAGCAGCATCTGAGTCTCAATCAACTCAGTGGGGATGAGCACGACTTAGAGATCATGCTGAGTCGCGTGCTCCGCGTGAGTGAAGGAGAAGTGTGCGCAAACCTCTATCTCGAGCTCTTTTATACAAACTATGTAAAAAATTTGGATCTCTTTGGAACCATCGTTTTTGGCTCGACCAACACGGCTTCTCAGCCTGATACGCTGGGATTGAAGGTGGAGCTAGGGGCGGTCGCCGCCGCCGCGCCTTCGATCGAGCGCGTGGGATCGCGTGGCAAAGCCTTGTGGGTCACCATGCTTCGGCATGAGCAGTCCCAGTCAGACTTGGATCAAGCGCTTTTGGCGCTAGAGAATCACGCTAGGCAATCTCTAGCCCAGGCGCGCCGAGGAATCGTCCTCGATCTGATGTCATCGGGTGGCGAAGGCGCTATTCTGGCCCAGCGAATTCATGCGAGCCTCGAGCGTGGATGGGGCAATCTCCCTCTATTGGTTCTGGTCGACTCCTCGACCCGCGGAGTAGCTGCTGTTATCGCCTATGAGCTGGCGACCAAAGGCCGCAGCGAAATCTTGGGCATGGGTAGCTCGACTTATGGCTATGGGCGCAGGCTCGAGCAAAGAGCGATCTCGTTGGTGGCAGGCGTCTCAACAGTGAACATCACTGTAGGTGCTGCGTTTTTGCCGGTGTTTCTGTCAGGATTTCAGGGCCTAGATGAGGCCAATCGTGACGGATTTAGGCTTAGAATTAAATCGAGCAACCAGATCGCTGTCTTGAATTCAGAAGAAATCGTCGATCGCGCAGATGCCTGGTCAGAAACCCAAATCGGTCCGGAGGCTCCCGGTTCGCAGATCTCAAATCAGCCAGCGCAAGAAAGCGCGCCGTCAGCGCCCCCAGTCGAAGCTCATTCTGAACTCAGCAGCAGCGGCGCGATCGAAAGCGGGCGGCTCGTTGCGGAGCTGCCTCCTAGTTATTCAGGAGCGGACTTGGGAGCGCGCGGCTTTTGACCTAGAGAGACTGAATCTTTTCGACAGAGATGGTTTCACCATCGGCAAGCGTGCCTTCGATAGCGACCTGAGTGCGACCGTCTTGAAACAGTCTCATCGCACTTTGATGGTTTCTCAGCTGAAAAATGCGACCTGTTGCTGTTTCTTTGAATGTCAGGCTGCAGCCCTGGCCGTCATTTGATTCTCCCATCGGGCAGCTTAGGGCTCCCTGAAATTTGGTGAGCTTGCGAGCTTCGGTGATATCGTGCCTAATTGCGGCCATGTGGGAAACGTCTTCTCGCCCAGCGAACGCAGCGGATTGCGCAAGAACAACTCCCAGCATTGCGAACAAAGCAAAACTATAGAAATGGGTCATGAATTTCCTCCCTGAAATTGGCCCGCAATTTTTTGATGGAAAAAGCGCTGATCGGAGGGAGTCAAGCTGTCCGTGCGTGACCTCCGTCATGCCTCTGTATCCAGGGTAATGGGGTTTTTGCCAGGTTGTCAAACTCGTGAGCAGATTCTTGTCTGGCCCCTTGTTTTGACAGGGCTATCCGACTTCGCTACCCTGATAAGCAATGCGATTTTACGGGGATATTGCAAGGCGTTCTGGGCTTTTGTTGAGCTTGAGTTTAGGTCTGGTCTTTGCTCATGCAGGTCCTCCTTCCGAGGAAAACCCTAATTCGGCCTTTGCAGAGGCAGAGGAGGAGTTTCTTAAGGCGGCGAAGCCCTATCCTGATGAGGCTCCGCCTCAGCCAAGAGACTATAACTCTGGATTTGCTCAGCCAGAGGATCAGTTTCTCAAGAGAGTTAAGCCGTTTCCAGAGCCTCCGCCGCCACCCACTGCTGTGCTGCCAGAGCAGATTGAAGTTGGCCCCGGTATCGGTTCTTTGGACGGAGCTTCTGGGCTGATCGTTCGAAATCGCCAAGGACAACCTCGAAGGCTCCGAGTGGGGGATGTTCTAGAGCCGGGCGATAGTTTCAAAACAGGAGATCAAGGCGGTCTCCGACTCATATTCGAAAATGGGGTCCAGGCGCTGTTTGGGACGCAGACAGTAGCTAGAGTAGCCAACGATGAGAGCTCCAAAGTACCAATCATTCGCTTAGACAAGGGAGAGCTTCGTGCATTAGTAGCCGCCAAAAAAGAGGGTGACTCTAGCTCCGATTCTGCACTCGTGGTTCCATTCAAGCTTTTTATTAAAACGCCGTCTGCCTATGCGGGAGTGAGGGGCACCGATTTTGTTTTTACGCTCGCCGAGAACAAAGTCAGCTTGCACACGATAACGGGCGCAGTTGAGTTTGCTTTGAACATGAGTCTCTTGAAGCAAGGCAGAGGGGTTGTCGTTGGGCCAAGCCGGGTTTCCGACGTCTTGAATGGCAAAGCACCCACACGTCCTGAAAGCTTCAATCTAGCCGAGTTTCTAACAGAGCTTTATGAGCGCCAACCACACCTCGAGAGTCTTTGGGCGGCAGCCTCGAGGGAAGCAAAGTCAGAGCAATTCAATTCTAAGTTTAACAAGATTCGCGCTCAAAAAGCGGCTGCGATTAATTTTAAGCGTGGTGTCGCGACTCCTAACAGGACAAAGTAGCGAGATGCAAAAGTCGAAGATTTTTAATTCGGCGGTTTTGATCGCTTCATTGGGCTACTTTGTCGACATTTTCGACCTCCTTCTTTTTAGCATCGTGAGGAAGCCGAGCTTAGTATCGCTAGGTGTGCCAGAGGCCGATCAAGTGACCACAGGGCTGATGCTCCACAACACCCAGATGATAGGTATGCTCATAGGTGGCGTGCTGTGGGGGATGATGGCGGACAGGCGCGGCAGGTTATCCGTCTTGTTTGGCTCCATCTTTCTTTACTCCGTGGCAAATCTTGCCAACGCTTTTGTGGATACGATACCGGCCTATGCAGTTTGGAGGTTTTTGGCAGGGTTAGGTTTGGCTGGAGAGCTGGGGGCAGGCATCACGTTAGTCGCAGAATCACTTCCAAAGCACTCGCGTGGTTACGGAACGATGATCGTCGCCACCGTGGGTGTGAGCGGAGCGGTGGTTGCCGGTCTTTTGGGTGAGTTCTTTGATTGGCGTGTGAGCTATATGATCGGCGGGTTGCTGGGCGTCGCGCTTCTGATCTTGCGAGTGAGTACTGCGGAGAGCCTCCTTTTTCAGCAAGCGCAGTCGCATGAGGCAGGGAGAGGCAATTTTTTGCAGATCTTTAAGACTCGCGAGCGTGGGCTGCGTTTTTTGAACTGCATTTTGATCGGGATCCCGATTTGGTTCGTGATCGGGACGTTGATTCAACTAGCGCCTGAGTT
>CAZGCK010000001.1:72735-80210 GCA_964524175.1 uncultured Bacteriovoracaceae bacterium
GTTTGCCAAAGAGCTCGGCGTTCAGGGACCTGTGACCGCAGGACGTGCGGTGATGTTCTGCTATGGTGGATTAGTTTTTGGAGATTTTGCTAGCGGAGCATTGAGCCAGCTATTGAAAACTAGACTGAAAGTGGTTCGTGGTTTTCAGCTTGGTGTCGGGTTCGCGACTTTGCTTTATTTTTTTGGGGCGCGTGGCGAGGAGGTCGGTTTCTTCTACGGTGTGTGCTTCACGCTCGGGTTCTTTACTGGATATTGGGCTGTGCTTGTGACGATCGCAGCTGAGCAGTTCGGAACCAACTTGCGAGGAACCGTGGCTACGAGTGTGCCCAATTTTGTGCGCGCTTCAGTGGTGCCGATGAGTTTAGCGCTGACGGGGCTGAAGGGAAGTCAGGGATTGCTTGCGTCCGCGCATATTGTCGGAGGCGTGGTGTGGGTTGTTGCGATCGGCGCAAGTTTCTTTCTAAATGACACATTTGGTAAAGACCTCGAGTTCTTTGAGGTGGATTGATTTGAGGTAGAAAACGCATTGCGTCGCAAGAAAGATGACGCATGATTTGACTCGTCTGGTTAGATCGCTATAGTGCGCCCCTATTGGGGGCTCGTCATGTTGAAGGTGTTGAGTGGGTTAGTGGGAGTGGGGATTTGTAGTGCGTTGTTGGGAGCCTTAACAGGTTTTGCATCCACGCAGCCGGATTGGTCCGAAGAGGCATCCATCCCGATCACGGGTCGGCCAAACCCTTATTCACTCAGCGATGCTGATCTTCAGCTCAAAGTCAGGGCTGGGAAAATTCACGCTCTCGAATATCCGGTCGAAGTCACGGGGGCTTTGATTCCCTATGATGTGCTTCGCCGGAGCTTAGAAGACAACGACCAGGATCCGATTCGAGCGTTTTTGAAAACAATTCTGAGTGGCATCACCCGCATTCACAGCATGGACGAGGGAATGTCGTGGATGGGCTTGCACCGTTTCCCGGCGGAGTCGGACACCGGCGGTTACTCGGTTCCCTATCCTGGCGGAAAACGCCCTGAGACACGCATGGGCTTTACGCTTATCGAGCGTCATGGCGTAAAAGGCTTTACCTTTGGATGCGCGACTTGCCACGCGGGTCATTTGTTTGGAAAAAAAGTCTTGGGTCTGACAAATCGGTTTCCGCGCGCGAATCATACGTTTGTGGTTGCCGGTTCTGGGCTGGAAAAAGTAAATCCCCATTTCTTTAGGTTTTTCCTCAAGGCTTCGGCCAATGAGACGAAGATGTATTCTGAAACGAGGGCTAGCCTCGCGCGCGTCTCGACCCCAAAACCCATTGTTTTGGGCCTAGATACCTCGCTTGCGCAAGTGTCATTGTCACTTGCACGTAGATCGGCAGATGAAAACGCGACACCTAATCGTTGGCTTGAGCGATTTCCGAGGCATGAGCCGCTGGCGCACGAAGTGGCCGATAGCAAGCCAGCCGTCTGGTGGAATCTCAAGTACAAGACGCGTTGGCTTTCGGATGGCTCGTTGGTTTCTGGGAATCCGATTTACACTAACTTTCTTTGGAACGAACTCGGACGCGGCACAGAGTTAGATGTCTTGGATCAGTGGCTGCAGCGGAGTGAGCAAATGGTAGAGGAGTTGACGAGCGCTGTCTTTGCAAGCGAAGCGCCGCGATTCACTGATTTTTTTCCTGCCGAGAGGATTTCGCCTGTGCGGGCAAAGGCTGGCGAGCACGTCTTTGAGAGGCAGTGTTCGAGGTGTCACGGGAGCTATGAAAAAGCGTGGAATCTAGAGGGCGCAGAGACTCTTTCGTGGAGTGAGCAGATCAAGACTGTTGAAGTAAACTATCACAAACGCACTCCCGTCGTGGATGTTGGCACAGACCCGGGCCGGTACTTGGGAATGCGATCTTTGGAGCAACTCAATCGTCTGGCTATCTCCCAGCGCGGTGGGATGGTGGTTCGTCCCCAAAAAGGCTACGTACCTCCTCCGCTCGTTGGGATTTGGGCGCGTTGGCCGTATTTTCATAACAACTCCGCACCGTCCCTTTGCGCTGTCTTGACGCGGCAGAAGGACAGGCCGAGGACGTACTTCGCGGGAGAAGCGAACGACCCGAGAAAAGACTTTGATTCTCGCTGCAACGGCTATCCGACAGGAGACCAGGTGCCGCCAGCTTGGAGGCGGGACAAGGACGCTTTTTACGACACTCGCCGCAAGGGGATGTCAAATTCTGGACATGATGAAGGGATCTTCTTGAGGGATGGAAAAGAGATTCTTTCGGACGAGGATAAAATGAACCTCGTTGCGTTTCTACAGACGTTGTAGATTGTCAAAACTGGGCTGATTTTGCCTGTGGCGCTTCCTGCTTAGCGGCGAGACAATCGATTCATGGTCAATGCCAAGGAGGGCGCTATGCCACGTGTTCACAGTGGGTTGTTGCTTGCGGTTCTCATGTTTGCATCAGGATGCGGAGATGCAGCGCCTGAAGGCATGGAGTACATTCTAGACCCCGGACCAGAGTCTACGCCGCGTGCGGAGCCCGCGACCGATCCAGTTCCTTCTGAGCCTCCCATTGCAGCGCCATCGCCTACGCCTACCTCGACTACGCCGCCTCTTTTTGCGTTCACGAGTTGCGTTTCATCCGATCCGTGGCGTCTTTGCGTCGGACTCAATGTGGTGGCTTACAAGGACTCGCGTGACAACAAGGTGGTTTTAGAGGATGCCGAGCTTGAGGCGCTGGTAAAAGAAGTGAACGCGATCTGGGCTCCTTGCGATGTCGCGTTTCAAGTGGATCAGTACCGAGATGTTTATCCGGAGTTCTATGGCTTCAGCTTTGGATCGGATGCACAAGAGGAGCTCAATCGGATTCGCCGTGTGTTTGGTAACTCTTCTAGCTTTCTGCTCACGGTCACTGGGCCGTGGAGCGGGCGCACATCAGCTTGGACTGTGATGCCGGGAGTGGGTCCTTTCGGCGCAGTGCTTGAGAAAAGCGCGGGGCGAAGCGCGGTTAGTATGGCGCACGAGCTTGGGCACTATCAAGGCCTCTACAATACAGATGAGTCGGCCAACGTCATGTCTAAGAACCTCAAGCCTCACTCGAGGCAGTTGACTGTGCGGCAATGCGATCAAGCGAGGACCAATCTGAGATATTTCTGGTCCCAGATGCTCAGGACACCGACCGAAATAGGGATCTTGGATTAAGGATCGTTTCGATGCCATTAATGAGCATCGTCCTCAAATGATCCGTCTAAATAGGCGGAGATATATTGGTCGCTGAATTGACCGGCCAGGTAGGCCTGAGTCAGTTTGCTCACCAAAGTCGCTAGCGAGAAAGTGATTGTGTCTCCTGCGGCGAGTGGCTTTGGCGAGGCATACGCAAACTTAAGCTCGATGTCTTTAGTGATCGTCTGGCCATTCACGCTCATAGAATATTCAGCGCCACCGCACAGTTCTGGAGACTTGTGGACGACGACCTTGAGGCGCTTGATCGCCGCGCCCAGTGGCAGCGTCGCTTGACCCCAAGTTACGGCGCTCGTGCCGTCACCCAGGGCAACCATGCCAATTTTCAGTTCAGGAAGACTGCCTCCTTCACCCAAAATCGGACTGTCGTCTTCTGCCTTGAGCTCTATCTTCTCAAGGCAAAGCCAGAGGCTTGTGATCGTCGGCGATGCTGCTAGGGCGTTCGGCACGAGAGAAGGCAGTAGGTCTAAGAGGAGCGGTGTTTTGAGGTGGAGCGCGGTCGTGGAGTTGTATGCCCTACTTGCGAGAGTGATGTCCTGGCGCGAAGGATTGCCAGTTCCGGTGCCGCCACCGCATCCCGGAACGCATAACGCGGCTGTACTCAGTAGAGCTAAGACAATCTCTCCAATGCTTGCCTTTCTCATGAGGTCTCTCCATCCCCGTCGGGCTTGCCGTGGGTAAAGGGAAAAAGTGCCAACGAGACATGGTACACGTCATCGCCCGGGGGGCTCTCTTTCGCGATTTGTTCGACTTGTTTGTAGGTTTGTTCGATGATCAGCTTGATTTGCTCAAAACGGTCCCGCCCAATAGCGAGTGTGAAGCTCTGTAGGTTTCGCCGGTCTGCAGGCACCGAATCGATTGATTTAGCGGCTAGGTCGTACATTTGTCCATAAAACCGCTTGAGCGCCAATCGATAAACCTGGCCCTGGCAATCAAGCTGCCGGTCTGGCGGGGAGACCGATCCATCTGGCCGCTTCTCGAGAAAGCCGTGAGCAAATAGAAATTCAAGGGATGCGGCGATCTTTGATCGACCAATTTTTTTCCAAAGCCTGAGTTGAATCCATTCGGGGTCGGGATTGAAATCAGACAGAGCGGCCATTTCGCGAATCGCGATATGGTACCACTGGGACAGGTACTCGTACACGATCGCCTCTTGAGGATTGATGCGCTGGAATGCTCTTCTCTTAGCGATGCGGGTGAATGCCTTGTGCTTCTCCTCGTCGTTCTTGCTGTTTGCAAACGAGCATAGGAGCTCGATCTTCTTGATTTCAGAGGCCTCCCATCCGAGTGCTGCGGCTAGAGGTGGGAGCGTCTTACGGGTAAGCGGCCTCTTGCCTTGGAAAAGCATGGATAGATAGCTGACAGACAGGCCTGTCTGAGTCGCGAGCTGAGACAGAGTGAATTGGGATTGGCTCCTTTTGAGGTAAAGAAGCCAATCCCGAAGCATCAGTTTCAGGTCCTGATAGGTCGAAACTTCCGGTTTGCGGAGGCTTCGTGTTTTTGGCATGTTACTTCGCAGAGTCTTCCGAGCCCGAGGAGTAGCTTTCGAGGTAGTTGCCGATGTTCTCGTCGTTGAACTTTCCGGCAATCACGGCGCTACTGTACTGGTTCACAATGTTGGTCAATGACACCGAAACGGAGTCTCCGGTCGCAAAGGTTTTAGGTGTGGAGAATAAAAACTTAAGCTCGACGTTCTTTGAAATCGTGCGTTCGATGCCTGTGGTGTCCGTGATGGCTGTCGAGTAAGGCACACCGCAAAGTTCTGCGTCCTTGTGGATTTCGATCTTAATGCGCTTGATGGTCACTCCGGTGGGGAGGTTGAGATTTCCCCAGGTAACGTCCTGACTGCCATCTCCAAGGTTAACCAGTCCAAGCTTGGCTTCGAGCAGTTCAGAGTCGCCGTTTTTTATGGCGCTCCCATCTTCTGCATCGAGCTTCATCTGAGTAATGCAGAATTTAAAACCACTGATTCCGGTAGCTGCCGCGAAGGCCGGTTGGATGAATAAGCTCTCAAGCCATTTGAGCGGGGCCGGAGTCCTAAGTGCCGTACTTGTAGCGTAGCCCTTGCTGACTATGCTGACTCCCGAAGTATCGGTCTTTCCGCAGCCGATAGCCGTACAAGCAAGCAAGGCCGAGGCGGCCAGATAGCTAAGCTGCGTTTTGTTTCTAAATCCTGTGAACTGAGACATTTCAAATCCTCCTGGTCAATGGGGTTAGCGGACGACCGCAGGCTTGAATGCCAATTCAAAGTCGGTGATCAGTCCTGTTGCTATTAGAATCGACGCAGTGAGTTGTTTATTCAATCTATTTTCACTTATAAAATTAAATTTTACAATTACTTTTGTAAAAACATAATAAATACAAATATATAACAAACTTTGGTTTCACAAAAACATTTAGTTTATCTCGCTTCAGTGCCCATGCATCCCTCCGCAGAGGCTAAAAAAGCAAAAGGCCGTTCCCCTTGCGAGGAACGGCCTTTTGCTTTTTTAATGGTCGGGCTGGCGAGATTCGAACTCACGACCCTCTGGTCCCAAACCAGATGCGCTACCAACTGCGCTACAGCCCGACCTAGATTGGACAGCGGCTACCTTAGCCAACCAGGCTAGGGTAAGTCAAACGCGATGTAGGAAAATCTAGTCAACGCCCAGTAGGCCGGCGGTGGTGTAACGGACCAGTAAGGGAAAGGTGCGACAGATTGTGCCGGTTGCTGCGGCGCAGCCGGTTGGGCCCTGGCTAAAACCTGCCACATAAACATAGGTTTGGCCGGGGGATAGAGCCACGGCATTGTAGCTTTCACCCAAGGTGGAGGCGAGGGTATTGGCTCCGCCCAGAGCTGCCGTGGCAGCTACGGGACCCAGTTGAAAGCCCAGCCCTCCGGTAGGAGTAGAGGCGGTATTGAATCCGGTCGTGTCCAGCGCGAGAGCAGAATTCCAAGATGAAAGGACGGGCCGATAAGTCTGGCTAGCAGTGGCAGTCGTAGCTCCCGCGGCGAAGACTTTTGAAGTGAGACCAGTGGCGGTGATCACGGCGATAGAGAGAATGGGGTTTTCTGCGGTGGTGGCTCCAAATGCGTTGGTGGCGGCAGTCGTTGTGGTGGTGATCGCGCCTGCAGAGGTGATCAATCTAAGTACAGCGGATTGGGTAGTGCGGCCCGCGTCGGCAGCTGTATAGCCGCCGACGATGATGTTGCCGGTGGAGTCGAGCTTGACGGAGTTGTAGACGTCGACATCTCCTGAGCCACTGATGCCTGGGGTAGCAGAAACTAAGTAGCCAGTAGGGGCGTTAAAGGCTGTTGTGTCTAGAGCTGATAGATTGGAGGCGAATCGGGCGATGATTGCGCGTTGATCGCTCGTTGCACCGGTTCGATCAAAGTTGTGGCCTACGGCAACGACGCGTCCCGAAGAGTCTAGCGCGATGCTTGTGAACTGTTCATCAACCGTGATGGTACCGAATATGGCCTTGGCTGCGTTTCTTCCTACGATGATTTGGTTGGCCAATGTATCTGCATTGTAGGCGAGCGTACCGTCGTAGGTGAAGTTTACGATCAGAGTCCGATGATTGGTGCCATTCCACGTGTATCCGGCCGCGTAAATATTATCGCTCGAGTCGATGGCAAGGGCATTGAAGCCTTCGGACATCTTAGTTGCGCTATAGCCTCCGTATCCGCATGTGGTGGATGCACAATTTGAGTTTCCGCCTGGACTGACTGCGATGCCGGAGACTGCGCTTCCCGAAGGGGCGACTTGCGCGGGTGGGATGGCAGGTCCTGTAAAGTTTGTATCGATCGCCCCAGAGGGCAGGTATCGCGCAACGAACGCGACTTCGTTGCCGGCAGTCGTTGAAGGAATCGACCGCCAATTGGCTCCGTTTAAGGCAGTCGTCGAGTTGTTTCCGATCAGTCCTTTGCCTGCAACGACAATGCGGCCTTGAGAGTCGATTGCGACCGCAGAGAGGAGAGTCGGTGTGCCGCCGCCGAGTCCGGAGTCAGCTCCGATGAGGTAACCAGTGCCATTGAAGCTGGTGTCGAGAACGCCGTAAGTGTCGAAGCGCGCGATGAGAGTGACAATGCTTCCTGATAAATTCTGGGCGTAGCCAACTGCTACGATGTAGCCAGAAAGGTCGTGGTAGGTATTGTCGGAGCCGAGAAGTGAAGTGGCAGTAGCGGGGTAGACTGCAAGCGCGGTGAATTGCTCAAGCGGTCCGCCAGTGAAGGTTTCTGGAAATTGATAGTTGGGGCCGATGAGCGTTATGCCGG
>CAZGCK010000001.1:80246-95777 GCA_964524175.1 uncultured Bacteriovoracaceae bacterium
CCCAAGCCCGCGAACTTTTCTGGCACAGGGCTAGCTTGACTGGATGGAGTCGGAACCGGGATGACTGTGCTCGAAGATGCGCATTTTCCGTTCGCAAACTTACTTCCATCCGCGCAAAGAGTATCTGTCGGGACAACGCAGGGTCCTGCGGCGACGCAAAAAGCGGTCGCTGCAAGAATCGTCAGCCATTGAAGTAGGGAATCGACACGTTTGTTCATGTGAATAGTGAAATGGGAACTTCTATCTATTGTGAATTACTGGATAAATTATGTCAACAATTTGGATTAGCTGCTTAACCCATTGAATATTCATATAAAATCGTTATCCTATGAAGGATGTCCGTGGGTTTGCAGTGCTTTTGAGTGGGCCAGGGGATGGGCCAAAAATGGGTGAGAATCCATGTGGTTAATACGTCGCAAACCAGAACAACTCAAAAGCTCGATGATGCTATCGCATCGTCAAGTGGCACCTTGGATGATGGCGCCTTGAGAAAGCAAATCCCTCTCCCACTTACACTGGCCATCGTGGCGGTCATCCTAGCCTCTGCGCTGTTGGCGTTTCGATACCTTCCGGTCTACCGAGGGGTTTTGCCTGAGGACTTTGACGGTTTTTTGAGAGCAGGAGAAAAAGCGCAGAATGGACTGAGTCCCTACGCAGCAACCGAGGCTGCGCCCTTTTGGGATTCGCCAGGGTCAATTGCGATTTTTGGCGCACTACCGCGAGACCCAGAGCTCGCATGGCAAGTCTACGTCACTCTCAGCATATTGGCGCTGGGGTTACCGCTGCTCTTCATGGTGAGCTATCGGACACTCAGGCAGGTAACCTATCTCTTGATTGGTCTGGTTCTGGGTTGGAAAGGGGTGCTCGGAGTTCTGGATCTGGGACAATCCGAAATGCTTTTGTTTGGTTTTGTGTCAATTGCTGCAGCAACGTTCGAAACCTTGCCTTTTTTTTCGGGTTTGAGCTTGGGGCTCATGGCGAGCTTCAAGTTGCCTTGGGCGCTCATGACATTGCCATTTTTCGCGGCAGCCCGAATTGAGATTCGACGTCGTGAGCATCGCTTCAGGAGATTTCTGGCGGGATATTTGGCTGCGTGGCTCGCATGGTTAGTGGCGATTCCCTCTTTAGTGTTTGGAAAAGACCAGACAGTTCTTTTGACTCGTGAATGGATCAAGGCGTTTTGGCGGCAGTATCGAGAACAATTTGTTTCCGAATCGAATCAAAGTGTTTGGATTTCGGCAGTGAGGTGGGCAGGGGGTGTGGACGCTGAGCCTCATCGTTTACTCATTGCGATGGGTATCGCTACGATCCTCGTAGGCATCACTCTAGGTAGATTATTGGCTCGTTTGGATTTCGTTTCTGGCGCGAAAATCAGGCGGGGACGGGCGCTCGCGTGGATTGCTCCTTGGCTTATGTTTGCACAGTGGGTCAATCCACTCGCGTGGAAGTGGGGCAACGTGTTTGCCGTGGCGGCCCCATTTGCTTGGTGGGCAGGCGGGCTTTGGGGCAAGAGGCGGTGGACGCAGTGGCTCGGGTTTGGATTGCTTGCTGCACTGTGGCTTACTCAACAGAGTTCGGCACTTCAATTCACGGGCGTCGTTTCTATTTATTGGTTGGTTCTGGTATGGGTGAGTTCATGCAGGCCTACCTCGATCTGATTTCTCACGTGCTCGAAAAGGGCGTAGAAAAACACGACCGTACGGGCACCGGCACTCTCAGTGTTTTTGGCTATCAGATGCGGATGAACCTTCAAGAAGGCTTCCCGCTTCTCACGACCAAAAAGGTGCATACCAAGTCGATTGTCCACGAGCTTCTCTGGTTTCTCAAAGGTGACACCAACGTGGCTTATCTCCGCGAGAACGGCGTAACGATTTGGGATGAGTGGGCGGATGAGAATGGAGATCTCGGTCCGGTGTATGGTTCTCAATGGCGCTCCTGGCGGGGAGCGGATCGGTCCGTCGATCAAATCTCAGCGCTGATCGATCAAATTCAAAAGAATCCTGATTCGAGACGGCTGATCGTGAGCGCGTGGAACGTGGCCGAGCTCGAAAAAATGAAGCTTCCCCCTTGTCATGCTTTTTTTCAGTTTTATGTCGCGCAAGGCAAGCTCTCTTGTCAGCTCTATCAACGGAGCGCTGATATTTTTCTAGGGGTTCCATTTAATATTGCCAGCTATGCGCTGCTCACTATGATGGTGGCACAGGTCACTGGCCTTGAGGCCGGAGATTTCGTGCACACGCTTGGAGATGCTCACCTCTATCTCAATCACTTAGAGCAGGCTAAGCTTCAGCTCACGCGAGAGCCTCGGTCTCTCCCTCAAATGTCGCTCAATCCCGCGGTCAAGTCGATTTTCGACTTTAGGTACGAGGACTTTACATTGTCGGGATACGATCCTCACCCGGCGATTAAAGCGCCAGTTGCTGTATGAAGCCCTTGATCTCTTTGGTTGCCGCACTTACCTCGAAGAATCGGGTGATCGGTAAGGGCAATCAATTGCCTTGGCATATCCCAGAGGACTTGAAGTGGTTTAAGGAACTCACGCAGGGTCATGTCATCGTGATGGGACGCAAGACTTGGGATGCGGTGGGTAAGCCTCTGCCGCGACGCGAGAGTCGTGTAGTGACCAGGCAGGTAGGTTTCAGCGCGCCAGGCGCTCACGTTTATCAGGATCTCAAACAAGCTTGCATAGATGAGCCTACAAGTAACATGCAACGCGATCAGATATTCGTCGTTGGCGGCTCTGAGATTTACCGGCTCGCATTGCCGTTTGCAGATCGGCTCTATCTCACCTTGATTGAGCGCGAATACGAGGGCGATGCTTTTTTTCCTGAATGGGATGTGAAAGCGTTTCGTGAAGTTTCGCGGCGAGTGGGTTCAGGCGAAATTCCGCATACCTACGTCTTGCTCGAGCGAAACAAGTAAAGCGCTCTTCATATGTCTCAGGGTTGCCAGATCTCGGGTGCTTGCAGCATTTCTATGATGATACTAGTGCCATTGCCTTCAGATTCGACCCGAATCTTTGCTCCGTAGCTTTCTAGGATCTGACGACAAACCGAGAGACCCAGGCCATTTCCTCGATTGCCCTTTGTTGTAAAGAGCGGCTGAAAAAGCAGGTCAATAATGTCCGCAGGGACGCCTGCACCCGAGTCCACAACCATTAGCTGGATTGCTCCGTTGGGAGAAGGGGAGGCCTCGACCCTGACGGTCCCTCCGGTCGGTATCGCATCGAGTGCATTGGATAATAAATTGATCATCACTTGGACAAAGCGCGGTTCGTGAACCTGAACCCAGAGATCCGGGCGCACTAGAAGTTCGACCCGGGCGTCTTTTGATTTGATAGAGTGAGAAAGAAGGCGGACAGCCCGGCTAATTGGATCTAACAGGGGGCTCGTTGGGGGGGTTGAGCTTTCGTGCGATTCACGGGCAAACGTCAAGAGGTCCTTGCAGATATGAGAGCCTAGTTCTGCAGCCTCGATCATTTCCTCGAAAGCAGGGCCTAGTTCTTCTGGGCATTTTCTGCGAGTCACTTCGAGCTTGGTGATCAGAGGCTGAAGGACGTTCCCAAACTCGTGTCCCACGCTTCTCGCTAGGCGACCCATGACAGCTAGTCGCTCTTGGGCCACGAGTGCGTTCTGTTGCTCGCGAATTCGGGTCGTGTACTGCTTCTCGCGTTCTCGGCGATTCCACGATGAAACGAGCTGTCTGGCTTTTTGGACAATCTCACCCGAGCTAAAGGGTTTATTGAGGTAATCCCATTGGTCCTGAAACTGTGCGCTGAACACTCGGTCGATCTCATCGACCGAGCGGTCTTGATAGGCAGTTGACACGACTACCAATAGACTTGGATCGGACTTCCAGGCTTCGCGTATAAACTGCAAACCATCGAGTTTGCCTGGCATGCGGACGTCGACAATGGCTCCAGCAAAGCGCCTTCCGCAGGAAAGCTCTTCGAGCAGAATGGTCAGTGCGCGATCTCCGTTCTCGGCTTCTGTAATTTCGAATCTCGAGCTGCCGGATGCAGTGGGTTGCGGCGATCCGGATCTTGAGCTTTCGATCATGGGCGCAGAGGGCGGGTTGAGAAAGGTGCGGTACCCAAGGCGTATCTCTGGTTCGTCATCGACGATCAATATGCGACGATTCTCCTGATTCATACGGCAGTATCCTCCAGCGCATCGTCCAGTGGCAGTGTGATCCCAAACTCCGTGAAGCAGCCTGGTTCGCTTGCGATCAGTAAGAGCTCTCCTCCTGCCTGCCGAACGAATCGTCTACAGATGCTCAATCCAAAACCAGTGCCCTCAGTCCCTTTGGTCGAAAAATGGGCTTCAAACAACTTAGCTGAATCCTCTGGGGCAATGCCAGAGCCGTTGTCCCAGATGCGGATGCAAAATTGGCCATTAGTTGCTGATGTGGTGATTCGAATGATTCCGCCGGGCCGATCCTGATGGGCCTGAGTGACTGCGTCTAATGAGTTCTTGATGAGGTTCGAAAAAACCTGCTTCATCTCGTCGGCGTCGACATTGACCCATGCTGAGTTCCCGGCAAGCTGAGTATCAATTCGAACGTTGTGCTTAGCGAGTAGGTCCTCGCTGACTCGGACGCATTCGGCAATGAGTGGCTTGAGATCCTGTCGGCGTTTGGTCTGCGAAGGTCGACTGAGCCCGCGCATCCCGTCGACGATCCTACCGATCCGATGCGACTCTGTAAGCAGCAGCTCCAGGTCGCCGCCGAGTTGTTGGCTTAGGTCATCGAAGTGTTTCGATACCGAGATGAGATTCGCTACATCTTCTTCGATCATGGATTTTCCGGGATAGACTTTGCTGGGTTCTCTCATGGCGTCGCTCCAGCCTGTGAGTCCTCCCTTGTCGAACTCCGATCTCCACGCTTGGAGGATGACCCTAAATGCTTGAAAGGGCGCGCGTGGGGAGCTCGAGAACTCGCTGACTCGCGTAGAAATCGCTTCGATACGAGAGATCATCGCCGTGAGGGGATTGAGCACCTCGTGTGCGGCATGACCGGCGATCTCTCCTACGGCTGCGAGCCTGCTTGCCTGAATGAGCGCTTCTTGTTGTCTTCGAATATCCGCATTTCTGCTTTCGAGCTCCTGAGTGCGAACTTTGACTTTTTCTTCGAGCTCAGCGTTGTACTTTTCTAGGAGCTGTCTTGAGCTTTTGAGTTCTTGACCCATTTCCGAAAAAGACTTTGCCAAGATTCCGATCTCATCTCCTGTATCGATTGGTACGTCGGCATCGAAGTTACCTTGCGCGATCTCTCGAGTTGCATGGACTAGCCTGAGGACTGGGTTGCTCAGGGAACTGGCAAAGAACAGGCTCACCAAAAAGGCCCCTGTAAGTATGAATAGAGAGAGGTAGATTGTTTTTTCGAGGAGGAGGCCGCGAGCTGCCAGGGCGGTCGATTTTTCGGTCATAGAAATGACAATCAAGGATCCCAGGTCAGTTTTTTGATAGAGTCCCAAGAATTTTTTTCCTTCCATCTCGAACTCAAGCTGCTGGGACGAAAACCGTTGTGAAAGTGCTAACTTCACGGGGTCAAGCGAGGACATGTCCTTTCTTGCCATGATGGGTGCGGTTCGCGGATAGGAAATGAGAATTCCGTCGGGTCCCACGGCGAATGAGAAGGCAAGACTTGAATGGCTTCGTAGGCGCTCTAGCCAGCCGCGAGCATCTACGATTGCCCTTACTTTCGCGCGAACCGTAGGGGCGCCAGGATCGTTCGACCGGATTTCTACGGGGATGCTGACCAGGTAAAGGGGATTGCTCTTAGTCGATCGATTCTCGATTTGCACTCCGTCGGTAACTTCTTTAATGTATTCAGGCATGGGAAGAATGAATGGATCGTGAATCTCATCTGATGTGAGTCGAAGGTCCGCGAGCTTTTTTTTTGAAACCAGTTCTCTCAGGATCGTGAAGCTTTGTGGGTCTACTTTTTTTTTGGATCTTGGAAGGATCAATGGAAACAGAACCAGCCCAGGGTCGGCTTCGAAGAAACTGGATTCAAGAGGGAGAGTGGTTTTTCGGTTATGAACGGCGAGTTGTGCGAGGATCTCCATTTTGTCCACCACGCGACGTAGGGATCCCTCCAGTTCGCCCGCGAGCTGTTGGGTGCTAGTTCGATTCGAGTCGAACACCTGTAACTCTTTGTCGTCGCGGAAAACTCGCTCGGCGACGACAAGATAGGCGACGACCACGATCAAGAGCAAAGCAGAGAGTACGGTCATGATCTTGGTTCGAATGGACCAACGCATGAGATTCCGTTTCATTGTATCAGGCTCTTCGATATGATCGAAAGGTGGTTTCCCCCGCAAATGTCGAAAGATACGTGGATCGTCGGCTAGTCGTTGCGGCAATTTTTGCCCTGTTGATCGAGGGATGGTTTCTCATTTCGGATGTTCACGTATTTTGGAGCCCGCCTCGCAAGCAAGTCGGTAGCGTTCCTGTCGCCAAAGTTTTGTCCGCCATTAAGCAGGTAAAATTTCGCTCTCCCATGCAACTGTCTTGGTTGGATCTATCGGTTGGCCAGGAGGTGTACGAAGGGGACGAGGTTGCGACAATGGCTGAGGCGACTACCGTGCTGAAGTTCACAGATGGGCAGATCGTCAAGCTTGAGCCCAACTCGTTTCTCGTGCTCAGAGGCGTGAGCTATGCGGGCGATAGGATTGTGCGAGTTGAGTTAATCAAAGGAGGGCTTGAGCAGGAGGCCGATGGAGCCGCTCCTGCCGATGCTAAAGCTTCCCGCATGGAGATCGAGGTCAGCGGGAGCAGGTTTGTGTCACAGGGCGCTTCTTCGTACAAGATTCAGAGCCCATCTGAAGGGCTTCCTCGAATCGAAGTCGATCAAGGCGACGTTTCGATCACCCATCTTCGCAGCAAGCGCATCGAGATCAAGGCTAGCAGTGGGCTTTCGTCTGCAAAGGAGTTGCGTCCTCCTTTGTTGCTATCGCCTGAGCCCGAAGCCATTCTATTGGCTGACGAGACGGTGTTGTTTCAGTGGAGATCGTTTGACTCCTACGGAGCTTCGACACTGATCGAGGTGAGTAGGGACCCTGATTTCGAGGTTATTGTATGGCGTAGGCTTTTGACTGATGAGACTGGGACGGAGTTCCAGCCCGAGAAGAAGGGTCATCACTACTGGAGGGTCACGCGATTGAACGAGCAGACACGCGTCGTGAGCGAGCCATCTAGTTTTGAGATTTCTAGAAAGCTCGCTGTACCTGTGCTTTCTAGGCCAAAAATAGAAGAAACCGCTCCTCCTGACCACGACACTAAGGTTGAGGCTCCCGTTCTTAAGCGCCCGGTCATTCGATACGAGAAGCAGTCGTATTACCCACGCTCCATTCATCGAAGGCGTAGTCCAGCGGGTCGGGACCGAGTCCATAGCTTCAAGGCATGCGCTAACGAAGTGCAAGCTTCTAAGGAGGGGGAGCAGAAGTCCTCTCGCTTCGCGGTAGAGCTGAACTGGGAAGAGGTCAAGGGTGCCAATGCGTATGTGCTTCAGATCGGAACGGACGAAGAGTTTAGCCATCTCACTGCTGAGAAAGTGCTGATGCAGAACTCGTTTGTTTGGAACACCGACCTCGCTGGCTTATTTTTCTGGCGAGTGGCGGCGATTGATCGCGAAGGGGATCGAGGCGTCTTTAGTTCATTTAGTACTTTTGAGGTAAAGTCAGTCCGCAATGAGCAAAGTAAGGAAAGTAGTTTTGATTCGTATCTCAAGTATGACGACTACGCGAGACAGTCGAATTGGTTGAGACTTGCTTGGGGACCCTCGATTTCGAGCTATTATTTTTCGTCTACGGATCCGATTTCTCCTTCAAGCGTGGTTGATAGAGGCGTAACCCTTCTCAACGGTCAGCTCGAGTATGAGCGGCGCTTGAGTTCTCATTACAGCGCTTTAGCTTCCTTGTGGACCGGCAAGTATGTGATTGGGGCAGATGGCTTTGAGAGTCGCCCTAACCAACAAACCATGCATCTTAACGAAACCAGTATTCGTCTTGGCATTGAGCGAAGGTTCTTCAGTACTCGGAGTTGGTTCTCGGCCTACGCTGGAGTCGCGGTGGACTACGTTGAGACTCCCATTCAGGGACAGAATGGGCAGCTAGTTTCAGATTCGATCGGATTCTTTGGTGCAAGAATCGAGGCGGGTTACCACCGCCTTCTTGGGGCCCATTATGAGCTCGCCTTCAAGCTTGGGGGTCAATATCAGCACACAGGAGATTCGTATCGAGCCGTTCAGTTGGCGTCGATTCAGGCTAAACGGACAGTTCTTGAGTGGTTGCAGGTGGGTCTGCAACTTGACGAGCTTGTCGCAACCTACCGTTTCGGTGCTAATACCATTGTTGGGCAGGCTCACTCGTTGGTTTTTAGGCCGATGCTCGTGGTCGAGCTATCATTTTGAGAGACTGTACCACGCGACTGTTGAGCCAATCGCCAAGGCAGCAATATGGTTGAGAGCGAGCGGGTCTGATTGAGTCATGAAGATCACGATTGATGCTCCGACAAGGCCAGCGATGAGCCACCGGCCGTGCTTCAAAAACAAGGCAAGTGCGCCTCCGCACCCAAAGATCCCAAGAGAGGCTCCGATATCGATAGCGCCTGGATCGATCGAAGGTGCAAAACGTGCCGCGACGAGGTTTAGCGTCGCCCCAGTCATTGGATTGGAGAGAAGAGCGGCAATGATGTACGAAGCGGAAGTGATCCAGGGCCCGGCCAGGTATTCGAGACCTCCGCAGAAGATGACAAGCAAGAGAGCATTGAAGCTGAGGTGAAGCGCATCCCAATGCAAAAAGGGCGAAAGGGATAAAGCGCGAGCAGGGTTCTCTAGCAAGGCTGTCCAAGAAAATCCCCAGATGGACTCTAGTGTTGGGTCGATTCTTCCGTTCGCACCCATGCTGAAAAAGTAGGCGACAAAGTTAACGATCAGCATTGAGACCGTGAAGCGACAGCGGCTGATGAGGCGCTTGAACGATGGAGGCACGGACCGTACAACGACTGAAGGAGCCAGCTGACCTTTGATCCATTCTGAAAGGCTGAATCGCGCGATCGTCCTAACCAGTCCCGACCAAGTCGCTCGGGCCATCCCTCCGGGAGAGAATGCCCGAACCAAGCTCGCCAAAACACCTACGCTCAGTCCAGGCCGGTAAATCATAAACATGGGTGGCTGCGAGCTTGGATCGAACTTGAGCTTGTATTGATGAAGCGGCTTGAAGTTGTAGAGCGCGTCTCCTTGATTGTAGATGGTGCTCAAAACCTTATAAATCAGTCGATTCTCCGCGAATCTGGAGGCAGGATACTCCGAGGCTTTTTCAAGACCTGATAGCGGAGCCACTCCCATAGTCGCTATCTTGGCTCCGGACTCTCTCAGGATGCGCATCGCCTGCAAAAGCAAAAGCTCTGTTGATCCCGCAGGCGAATCGCTGCGACGAATGAGGTCGATGAGGTACCACCCCTGATTAGCCCAGACAGGGATTGCCGCTAAAAAGGCGTATGTCCGGTCATGGTTCTTCACGCTAAAGTAGCGCTTGTCATTGGAACGAAACCAAGGGTCCACTTGATTGAGAAAGCCAAGCGCATCCATCTTGCGCGAGTCGAGCCACTCCTGAGTCATCTCATCGTACTTTTTGCGCTCATCCGCAGACAGCCGTCCTGGAACAAATTCTTCGACCACAGCGCCCTTGGTCGCAAAGTTTTTCGCGGTCGGCACCACGCTGTTCCAAGAGTGACCGGTGCGCGGAAAAGTCTCTAGGTTCCATGTGGGTTCTGAACCGATCATGATCGAGCGATATCCGGCGCGGGCTGCAAGGAGCGCGTGCTCGTGGTCGACCGGTAGCATGATTGCAGCTTTGCCCACGGACTCCGCTGCGATGGCGAACTCATTGAGTAGCTGTTCACGAGCTGCAGGCGCACAATAAGGCTGCGCGCCGCCCACCCAAGCACAAGGCATATCTGAAAATGCGACGACTCCTTCCGTGCCCTGAAAGTATTCAAACCCTGGGTAAAGCGTCATAAATGAGTTGGCGCTTTTGCCATGCTCGGATAACAGGACTCGAAGCTGCTCGTCGGTGAGCCGACGCTGAGACTGAAGAAGCCTGCGAGAGCGCGAGTTGCGATCGAGTTGCCTCCAGGTTCTGTGCACAAGGATCCCGATTAGCGCCACCACTGCGAGAGGGGTCAGGGTCGAAATCATGGAGCCAGCTGCCTGGCTTGGGCATGATGGGAGTCGATGGCCAGCACGCGACGCGCGACTTCTTGCGCACGATTGCCTTCTCCCGCCGCTTGGTAAGCGAGCGCGGCGGCCCAGAGCGCTCCTGGATGTTGGGGGCAGTAGGCTACGGCTTGATCAGCGGTTTCTTTGAGGCGCACAGAGGCTGCCTCTGTTGGCGAACCCATGAGCGCTCCTAGGAGCTTGATGTAAGCGCGTGGTTGGCAGGGATGAAACTCCAGAGCTTGCAGGAAGTGAGGGATAGCTTGAGCGGTTTCTCCCAGGTGCTCGTGGATCTCACCTAGCGATGCTCGCACTTCTGTATTGGTGGGGTCCAGCGCAAGCAGCTTTTGAGCCAACACAAGAGCTTTGCTATAATCCTTAGCTTGAAGCGCAGCCTTGAAGTCCAGAGAAACGAGCTCAGAGTTGAGCCATGTTTCTTGATGCCGCCTAACAGCGGAAAGTGCGCTCTTCCACTCTGTCACGCTGGCCGTATCTGACAAAAAAATGCGACAAAGCGTGCGAACTGGGGTGATCACTTCTGGTTTGCGACCGGCGCAAATAACTGGTGTAGCGGATCCTTGATGAGTTTTTCCAAAGCTTGCGAGCCATTGGGCGATAGAGTCGAGCGCTGCGATTTTTGGGTCTATCGCGAGAAGCCCTAGCTTGCTTCCTTGTGCCAAGATCAACGCTTGAAGCTCATTGACGTTCTTGACTCGAACGACTGAGGCGTTCATCTCCGCAGCTGCTTGGTTTAGAGGTAGAAGCTTTTGATCTTCGCAGACGGCGGCGATAAGAGAGCGAGTTTGAGTCCGGTGAGTCTGAGCAAGCTCAAGCGCCTTTTCTAAGGCGCCCATTCTGAAAGGCTTAATCAGAGAGTGGTCGAGACGATCATTGGTTTTTTGCAGTTCGGCCAACTGAGATTTTGGAAGGTCAGACGTGATGAGAATGAACAGCGCGAGATCCAGGTCATGTCGTTGGTTAACTTCCTTAAGCAGGGTGATGCCGTCCATATACGGCATTTCCCAGTCTGCAATGATCGCGCGGAGTTTGGCTTTTTCTGCCAGCGCTATTTTTAACGCTTCTTCACCGTTTTTCGCTTCCAATAGGTTGCGATAGCCTAACTGCGTCAAGAGGTCGCGCAAGGCTGTTCGGGTATTTGCTTCGTCGTCGACAATCAAAATAGCCAATCATCCCAAAGGCTAACATAGGGAATCTGAAAGTGGTAGACTTCGGACAGGATGCTCTTGAAACCTTATATGACTTGCGTGGCGGTAGTGGGGTCTGCTTGGTTAGTTGGGCAAGGTATTGCCCACGCACGGGTGGCTCACAAGGTTCCTAGTCCGACTCCGGCAATTTTGACCGACTACCCGGTCGGAGAAAAGCTTGATGGTCCCCAGAGCGCGTATACAACCCTTCTTCTTCAGATATTGAAAAATTGGCCACCCAAGCACATCGACTATGGCTTGCAAGGGGATGGTCCCATCAACATCCGTTGCATAGAGACTGCCGGCAATCCGCTTTATATTGGGCTCGAGCAGTTTATGGAGATTGATGCTCCCTTTGAGCGAGTGGCAGCGGTTCTTGATGACTTTGCGCATTACAAAGATTTGTTTCCAGATTTCGAAGATATTCATGTCGTTTCACAAGATAAGAATAAATTTGTCTTGTTCTGGGAACAGCACATCCCGGTCTTTTTTATTCCCAACGTCAAGTACGAGATCAACTACCTGATTGACTCCTCCGTGCCGAGTCGCCGCGTCTATCGCTATCAACTGCGCAAGAGCGAGAACATGCGTAACAATGATGGGATGATCGTCATCGAGAAGCGAGAGGCGCGCACGCGTTATACCGAGTGGGATTTTTACGACGCCGATTGGGGTCTTTTGAAAACGGTGGCTCCCGGTAGGATTTGGAAAGAAAGCGTCGAAGGGATTTATCTTTCGGATGCCGCAATTCGACTTAAGGCAGAGCATCCGGATTGGGATTACCCTAAGGTAAAAAAAGAGAGCAAGAAGATGCTTGAGCAGTTTCCGGTGGACGGGTCATTAAAGAAGCGGGGACCGGTAATTCCGACGGCTCCTTGAGTTGGGTGAGTTTTGCCTTCGACTCTGACTAGAAATCAAAAGCAGGATGAGCTGCATTTTTTAATGAACCCATAAGAACGAGCGCAAAAAAAATCGGCCCAGCCGCACGCGAAGTGGACTGGGCCGACGCTAGATTTAGGTTTCTAAATGGATCAGTGAGCCAGTAGTTGCAAAGCCGTACGCACGAACTTCTTGCGCAAATCAGGCGAAGCAGACTGGTACTTCTGGATGACTTCGCGAAGCTGATTGTCCTTGGCAGCGAAAGCAACAGCCGAAGCCGTGCCAGTCACTTTGCCGAGAACCATCGGAGTCGAGGTCTTGCGACCGCGCGTGTTGCTCACGAAGCTCTTGAAGTCAGAGCGGATGGCAAGGTTGGCTGCTTGAAGATCTTCAGTGGGGATCTTGAGAGCTGTTGCCATTTGGCCGACTTTCTCCCAGGGGAGAGGAGCACGACCATGCTCGATATTAGAGACGAACTGCACGGAGCACTGGCAAGCTTTCGCTACATCCAGCAAACCCAATCCCTTCGCAAGGCGATGGGAACGAATCAAATCTCCGAGAGGACCGAAGGAACGATTGTCGCGAGAGCGACCTTTTGGACGACCACGTTTCATAGTGAAAAAGCTAGTAGCGCGACCTTAGATATTTGCCAATAGAATTTATGCAGAAAAGCATCTCAATCTTTGTTGATGAGCCATGAGAGCCGTTTCAGGGAAAAAAATTTTTTATTTATGAAAGATAAACTGCTGACTCAGCGAGCGTCGTGGTGCGGCGATGACATTTTTTTGACCTTCGTTTGCTTGAAAACAAGCCAGTAATCCGTTTTTTTATTCCATTTAGTTGATATAATTATTTGAATGGAAACGTCTGAGTCCAGCATGCGCATAAAAGTATGGGGTGCTCGTGGTTCGTTGCCGTCTCCTATGTCGCCCGCTGCGCTCGAGGATCACATGAGAAACATGCTCCATGAGTTTATGGAGCGAGGCTACAAGAAGAAGTCCGACGTAGATAAGTTCTTAACCGATCTCCCTAGGCACCGCTTCGGGGGATATGGTGGCAATACACCGTGTATCGAGGTCAGTACTCGCAATCATCAGGTCATCATTGATGGGGGAAGCGGCATTCGTACCCTAGGCTACGAGCTAATGGGAGGTCCATGTGGTCGAGGAACAGGCGAAATTCATATTCTTTTTACACATTTTCATTGGGATCACTTGATCGGTTTGCCGTTTTTCACGCCCATTTTCATACCCGGAAATAAAATTCACGTCCACGCGGTGCAGCAAGATTTACCGGATGTATTTAAGACGGTATTTAAGAAACCGTACTTTCCAGTCCCGCTCGATAAGTTGGGATCGACGATCGAGTATCATCAGCTTGAGCCCCGCAAAGCAGTTCAGTTTGGAGATATCACGGTGACACCCTACGAGCTCGATCACCCAGATCCTTGCTGGGGGTATCGGATCGAAGCAGGTGGGAAAGTTATGTCGCACTGCGTTGATACTGAGTGTCTTCGTGTCTCAAGGGAACAGCTTGGCCCGGACTTGCCTCTGTATCAGGGTGTGGATTTCATGATTTTTGATGCTCAGTACACATTGATGGAGACCATTGAGAAGGTGCACTGGGGGCACGCAGCGGCGTCGCTCGGGATGGACATCGCAATGCGCGAGGGGATTAAGCAGGTTCTGTTTATGCATCATGATCCGGCATCATCGATGGAAAAGATCGCGGCAGCAGAAGAGCAAGCTCGTCGATACTACGATAATCAGCTCAAGAGCGCGCGTCGTTCAGGCGTAGTCCCTCACGAAGTGAAGTGGGCATTCGCGCACGAGGGAATGACGATTCACTTATAGGTGAGAGCTGGTCCTTGCTTTAACAAAGAAGGATTGAGCAGTGTTTCGACCACGCATTGGCGCAGTCTGGTTTCTCGCAAATCATATCGACAAAGTTTAGTTGCCCTTTGAGTAGCGCAGCTCTCAGCTCATCTTCAGTTTTTTTCTAATTCAGGTCGGTGGCAGAGACCTGCCTAAGCAATTCGAATAGCCGACGTCTTGGTGGGCATAGGCTTGATGATTCTGCGCGATTCAAGATTCTTGAGTGGTGGTTTGCGCAAGTCATGTGCAACGCCAATCCACGCCATCACCCTCAAGATGTAGTAGCTCACATCGAACTCCCACCAAAAGAAGCCTTGATTGGCGCTGCTCATATAGGCGTGATGGTTGTTGTGCCAGCCCTCGCCGAGCGTGATGAATGCGAGAATAGCATTGTTGCGGCTAGTGTCAGTGGTTTGGTAGCGGCGAGAGCCGATCACGTGCGAAAGAGAGTTGATCGTAAAAGTGCCATGCCACAAGAGGACGGTGCTCACAACGAATCCCCAAACGACCGCTGTCCATCCTCCAAGCCAGAGCAGCGCAAGTGCATAAGTCGTGGCTGGGATCAGATGCCATCGATTGATCCAGCGAAGCTCAGGATACTTTGCCAAATCCTGGATGTATTGCCACTGTGTTTTTTCGTAGTCGGGCGCGAGAATCCAGCCCACGTGCGACCACCAGAAGCCCTTTTGCACCGGAGAGTGAATGTCCTCGGGCATATCCGAGAAGCGATGATGATGGCGGTGGTTGGCGGCCCACCAGAGGACCCCTTTTTGCAAAGATGCAGATCCCAGCCAGGCCATGAGAAACTGGGGGATGCGGTTCATCTTGTATGAGCGATGAGAGAAGTAGCGGTGGTAGCCTGCGGTGATGGCGAACATCCGAAGCGCATAGCTTGCGACGCAGATGCCGATCGCGCTCCAACTGAAGGGAACAAGAAAGACTGTCAGCATGAGTGCGTGAAAGAAATAAAAGGGTAGAGTGCGAGCCGCGCGGTTCAGTTGCATAAGTCCATCATGCAGCGATGACTGGATGGGGTGGTGTAAAACAATTGTAAGCAGCTCATCTTCTTAGCGAGGTGTCGTCAAGATCGCTGAAATCATTGAGAGGATTGTAATGGAATGTGATTGAAAGTCGCAGGGCGTCTATTGAAGAAGGAGGAGGGGGCCGTCGGGTGTGCGGTAGCGGTAGGGTCAATGTGTTTCGTCCTCGGCGGATGCTGACCTATTTTGTAGGCACGGTTGCTACTGACCTCTTTCATCCGCCTTTCCGGCCACATTTCCTGCTTCAAAAACACAGCATTGCCTCAAGCACTCGGCAAACATAGCCGATCCGTAGAAGAATGAGTCACCGTCCTA
>CAZGCK010000002.1:0-3085 GCA_964524175.1 uncultured Bacteriovoracaceae bacterium
TCGTGAATGGAGACGTCCCCGAAGGGTTGAAGCAAAAGCGTTTGCTTACGCTCGATCTAGGGGCATTGATCGCAGGAGCCAAATTTAGAGGAGAATTTGAAGATCGCCTCAAAACCGTTATCAAGGAGATAGCAGCGGCAGAAGGCTCAATCATCTTGTTCATCGATGAATTGCATACGTTGGTCGGTGCTGGAGCGGCAGAAGGCTCGATGGACGCTTCCAATATGCTCAAGCCTGCACTTGCGCGGGGGGAGCTTCGTTGTGTGGGTGCAACCACCTTGAACGAGTACCGAAAGCACATTGAAAAAGACGCCGCATTAGAGCGTAGGTTTCAGCCAGTCTTTGTCAAAGAACCCACTGTTGAAGATAGCATCAGCATTCTGCGCGGGCTGCGTGAGCGTTATGAAGTCCATCATGGAGTTTCTATCCGTGATGCTGCGCTCGTTGCTGCAGCGACATTGTCTAACCGCTATATCGCGGACCGTTTTCTGCCGGACAAGGCAATCGACTTGGTAGACGAGGCCGCATCGAAGCTCAGGATTGAAATCGACTCTCGTCCGGAGCAAGTCGATCAACTCGAGCGTCGCATCTTGATGCTGGAAGTTGAGCGCCAGGCATTGAAGAAAGAAAAGGACACGGCATCACGTGAACGTCTAAAGGCTCTTGAAGAGGAACTAGGCACTCTGAAGTCACGAAGCAACGAACTCAAAGCCCAGTGGGAACGCGAGAAAAAAGAAGTTGGCGCCGCTAAGGACCTAAGAGAGCGTTTAGAGAAAGTGCGCCTCGAATCCGAGGCAGCGGAGCGCCGTGGAGACCTCGAGAAAGCAGCGGAGCTCCGCTATGGGCAGTTGCCCGCTTTGCAGCGTGAGTTCGAAGAGGTCTCCAAAAAGGAAGCTGGATCGAAAACCGCGATCTTGAGGCAAGAAGTCACCGAGGAGGACGTAGCAGAAGTCGTTGCCAGGTGGACCGGTATCCCAGTCGCCAAGATGCTCGAAGGCGAGCAGCAGAAACTGTTGAAAATGGAGGACCGCTTGAGCCAACGGGTGGTCGGGCAAGAGCCTGCGATTCGCGCTGTTTCGAATGCGGTTCGCCGCTCGCGAGCAGGCCTCCAGGAGACGCATCGGCCGATGGGTTCGTTTCTGTTTTTGGGGCCAACCGGCGTGGGTAAAACTGAGACCGCGAAGGCGCTCGCCGAGTTTCTGTTTGATGACGAGCAGGCGATGGTTCGTATCGATATGAGCGAGTATATGGAGAAGCACGCAGTCGCACGACTGATTGGCGCTCCTCCGGGTTATGTCGGATATGAGGAGGGCGGCGCACTCACGGAAGCGGTACGCAGAAGGCCATATTCTGTCATTTTGCTTGATGAGATTGAGAAGGCCCACTCCGATGTTTTTAATGTTTTTCTCCAAGTTTTGGATGACGGACGTGTCACTGATGGCCAGGGCAGAACCGTCGACTTCACCAACACGATCGTCATCATGACGTCCAATATCGGAAGCCATCACATCCTCGAGGAACGAGATCCTGCGAAACGCGATGAGGGTGTCATGGCTTTGCTCAAGCAGCACTTCAGGCCCGAGTTCCTCAACCGGATCGATGAGACTGTGATTTTCTCGCATTTGGAGAAAGACCAGCTTCGCGTGATCATCCAGCACTATGCCGAAAAGCTCAGTGGGATGCTCAAAAGCAAGGGGCTGACTCTACAGCTTACCCCTGCGGCCATCGATCTGCTGAGCGACAAGGGTTATGACCGGGATTACGGCGCAAGACCTATGAAACGGGTGTTTCAACGAGAGGTCCAGGACCCATTGGCAATCGAGCTTTTGTCAGGAAAGTACACTCCCGGGACCCAGATAGGGGTGGATGCAGATCGTGGGTCCTTGATTTTTAAGGCAGATTTGTCAAAGTCTAGCGCAAAGGTTGCGAGCCGATAGGGGTTTTTCTTTATAAATTAAACAACTTATGTTGATTTGAATTCTATGTTGCCGTGTTCTACAATTAATACAGAGTAGGAGGGCGATTCTATCAAAAGCCCTCCGATCTTGGGAAGAACATCGAGAGGCCAACATGGAAATCACTGAAGTAAAAGTATTCCCGGTGGATGAGGAAAAACTCAAAGCCTACATTACTGTCGTACTGGACAATTGTTTTGTCGTGCGCGATCTAAAGGTGATCAGCGGTGCAACCGGGTTGTTTGTAGCGATGCCCAGCAAGCGTAGAAAAGATGGGACTTTTAAGGACATCGCGCATCCTTTGAATCAAAGTACCCGAGAAATCTTTGAAAAGACGGTTTTGGACGCCTATCTGGCCGAGATCAAGAATCCCGGCAGTCATGGCCGCCAAACCGCCGAACAAGCTGAAAAAGCCGATACCTAGGACCCCAGGTACCCCACTTTTGCGCTGCGACACCTCTAGTTGCGGCGCAGAGATTTTCATCCGACTTAGATCTTTGCCCCTCTTTCAACCCATGGTATCGCTAGGTTTCTTAAACTCCAGACCGCTACTGGAGTCGTGTTGGGGCGTCGGCAAGTGGTAAGCTAGCGGATTTTGATTCCGCCATTCATAGGTTCGAATCCTATCGCCCCAACCATTTCCCACCTGATTGTGACTGACAAAATCATCGAAAATTCGGCAAGAAACTGAAAACACGGCTTTATTGATTCAAGCAGTTAGGATCGAGCTGCTGCTTTCGACATTTCCCGATCAGTCGCTAGATTTCGGGAATTTCCTATTTCTTGCCTATTTTTGGCCTACCTCCAGCCGGTGAAAATCGTAGGACAAAGGCGCACTCTGGGTGCGGCGCTTCCTGCGAGTGACGGGGAAATCTAAGGAGGCCAGGATGTCTTCGTACCAACCCAAATAGATGAAAAAGCCCGAGGAGGGATCCCCGGGCTTCTCAAAGTTTCTCGCTGTCAGCCCTGATCTTGGTGGGTCCGGAGCTGACGTTTAGAACCACTAACCGGAGCTGCGTTGAAGCGCGGCTCCTGGCCGGTACTTCTCCATTCTTAAAGAGATGGGCCGGCACTGTCAACTCGATTGGAGAAAAGCATGAATCATCTAAAGTGCTCGGTCATTGCAGTTG
>CAZGCK010000002.1:3095-56845 GCA_964524175.1 uncultured Bacteriovoracaceae bacterium
CCGCAGCCGGCCGACCGCCAGACCCTAGCCAACGCGTGCCCAGTCGCGTAAAAGGCCCGGCGTGACCCCCGGATTCCACCATGCACCGCCCGCCCCCGGATTGCGCGCCGCGATCCGGCGCACGGGTTGTCGCCGTCCATGAGCGTCATCGCCGTCTTCAACCAGAAGGGTGGTGTCGGCAAGACGACCACCGCTATGAACCTCGCCGCCGCGTTTAGTGTCCGGGGTCTCCGCACTCTTGCTATTGACAGCGATCCTCACGGCAATCTTACCCAGGGTTTGGGCATTCCTGTTCAGAGTCTGGCCGTCTCCCTGAAGGACCTCATCATGGATCGCGCTGTCCCAACGGAAAGCGCAGCGGTCCGAACTCAGTCCGGAGTGGATCTCATTGGATCAAACCCGCTTCTAGCGCAGGCCGTACGCTGGATGATTAGCCAAACCAATGCAGAGCTGAGGCTACGGCAGCGCTTGGTCGATCTGCGTTCTCACTATGATGTGATCGTTATCGATAGCTGTCCTGGCCTCGGAACGCTCCTGAACTCGACGTTGAACGCCGCTGATCACGTCATCGTTCCCGTCGATACGGGGTTTTACGGCTATATGGGCGTGAGTGAGCTGCAGAATGAAATCGAAGAGATCCGTCTGGGCACAAATCCTAGCCTTTCGATCTTAGGTTTTGTGCTCACCATGACAGACCGTACTGTCATCACCCGAGAGACTTGGGACGCGCTGGTCGCCCGATATGGAGACCGGGTTTTTCAGACTCAAATCCGCCGTTGTGTCAGTTTGCGTGAGTCCCCAGCTCTTGGGCAGACGATTTTCAGTTACGCACCCGAGTCGATTGGTGCTCAGGATTATACTTGTTTAACCGCTGAGGTCTTAGAGCGATTAGGGCATCGTGCAGTCGTACGTGAGGAGGTGGCCCATGGCTAAGCGGCTACCTCTTGGAACTCATTTTCAGAAACTGGATGTCCTTACGAAGCGAACTGTCCGAGCAGACGCAATTGCAGGCTTATCAGCAGCAGATAAAACCGAAGCTGCTGCTGTCCCCTTGGCGAGCTCATTCGGATCGATCCTAGAGGATAGAGTTATAGCCGTGGACAGTGAGCAAGTTTCACAGCCTCAAAACAAGACACTGTCAAAAACGGATACTGTCACAAACGTACACGAGCCATCTCGAACAGTATCCAAAGACGAGACTTCGGGTGAAAAAAGGACAGTATCTAATATGAACACTGTCCAAATCGAGTCTGAGAGGCAGATCGATGCAAAGGCACCAGCTCTTCAACCGACAGGATATTACACGCGTGTAGCCAATGAGCTTCTCCGACAGCCCGGACGATTCGAAGACCCGATCGACTTCATGATCTACATGCACCTCTACACCTATGCTCAGGGTTTTGGCCGTAAGACCGTCTCCATGAGCCAGGGCCAACTCGAACGGTTTACATCTTCGTCCAAAAATACCGTTAAGCGGTCGTTGGAGCGTCTTGTGGTGGGTCGATGGATAAAACTCGTCGATGAATACGAGCACGGCCGCGTGAGTAGAAGCTGGCTCATCTTGGCCTGTGACACGAACGATCCTAAGAATTCGCACAAGCGAGGGTCTGGAGGTGACAGTGTGAAAAGAGAACAGTGTGAGGGCAGCACAGATTCAGTGTCCAGAACGGATACTCCGACACTGTCCAAATCTGACACCTACAAAGAGACTAACAAAGAAAGTTTCAAAGAAACTCTCTCTCCAGCGAATCAGAGTTCAGCAATTGGCGAGTACCTCGCGACTCTCAAGCCTCCAGGCAAGAGAGAGTCGGAGAGTCGGCATTTTCGAGAACTGCTGAAAGCTTACGCTGAGCAGCAGGTCAACCAGGCCCTCACCTATCTCCAGAAGCAGGGACTTCCGGGATCAGGGGCGGTCTGTCACTCTCCCATGGCTTATCTCGCTCAGGCGATAGAGCAGGTGCTAGCCGCTTCAAAAGAAGATGCGCAACGAGAAAGTAAGCGTAAATCCTATGAGGCGGCTGAGCGAAACGCTATCGCACAGGAAGCTGCCGAGGAGGCGCGTTTCAGAGCGCAGGAGCGCGCTTTCGAAGCTGCGATGCCCGACACTCACCGGCAAAGCCAATTTGTTGCACAAGTCGCGAGTAAGTATTCAGGGCTCGCCCTTGGGGGCGCGGCCCTGCGCAGTCTTGCGGTCTCCGCGTGGGCGGCTGAGAACTATGTGCACTTATAGGGGAGGCTGTCACCGAAGCTAACTCTTTAGTCGCAGCTCAACATTGAGGGACTCTACCGCGCCTTCTCACAATTCGGGGGCTCTGTAGCCTTACCGCCGCCCAGTCTAGCGACTATATCGCCAATCGCATAAGGCACCGAGCAGGGGCGCCGGGCTGTGCGACCGTAGTCGTGATCAAAGCCTAGTTTGTGGATCCATTCGTGGACGAGGTTACCGATGATCTGGGCCGAGTTGAACGAATTGAAATAGTACCAATTCATATAAATGTTGGCCTGCCCCGGATAGCCGTAGCCCACTACCGACCACTTCTTGTACCAGGCCGGAGTGTAGAGATGCAGCTCTAGGTTGGCGACGCTGTCCTCGACGGAGGGTCTGCCTTTGAGCTGCTCGGCACCGGCCATCAATGCTTCGTACACTTGCTCGTTAGTGAGGCCTCTTTGGATGGGGCCGTCGTTTAGAGTTCGGTCGTTGTTTGAAAAGAGTGTCTTTCCTTCGAATTGATGCGCGAGTACTGCCTGCTTAAATTCATCGCTGTTAAGAATAGTTTCCAGTAGGTTTGCTGCTTGTTCAATTTTTGTTTTGCTACTGGTCGAGAACCCGACGAGCTCATCAAGGTTGACTCGTAATTCGGCGCTTGCGGCTGCCGGGATTAGAGTCATTACAGCTGCTAACAGAGTAGTTCGGGACTTGTAGGTATTCCTCACCATGGTTGCCACCTTCCTTGGGGGCCGCGGTTAGCGATGGGTGCTATTGGTACTGCCTATGAATTAAGTGTGAGGCATTTGTTTATGACTTGGGCTGTGAAGTTGCGGTTGAGCACGGCTGAACGACCATCGAAACTCCGTTATTCATCGCTCGCTAGTCATGTTTTCTAATTTTTATATTACATTTCATTTATTTAAATAAGTCGGGCAGGTAATGCCGAGTAGGCAATGTTTGCCTGTGTGAATTTGTCTGTGCGCGTCAAACTGTGAGTGAGGTTGTCGCCCCGGTTGGTAACCGTTAAGGTTTCTAGACTTGCACGCCTGTTTGGGCGTGCGAAGGGCCCCGTGCAGGTTTCTGGCGTCTGCCTGCTTCAGCTTCTTATTGCTAGGTGCCGCATGCTATGTCCTTCGGAATGAAGCTTTTTCAAGATACGCGTTTCCAAGTCCAAGGAATGGATTGTGAGGAGGAAGTCAAAGCCGTTCGAGTTGCTCTTCTATCGATTGCGGGGATCAAAGAGATCGAAGCGAACTTGATCACCTCGCAGATACGTGTGTCTCACGAGGAAAGCGTATCGCCCTCTCTGATGGCACGTCAAATTGAGTCGACAGGACTTAAGATCCAAGTAGCCACTGATCAAGCGGTAGGACAGGACCCGATTCTCTCTCGGCGAGGTGTCTTGGTCTTGGTTTCTGGAGCCTTTTTGGCAATTGGGCTCTTCTTGGAATGGTTTGCTTCAAGCAGTTCACAGCTAGTCCGAGGATTCTATTTTGCCTCAGTTGGCGTGGGCTGCACTCTGGTAGCTCCCAAGGCATGGAGAGCTGCCAAGTCGCTATCCCTCGATATGAATGTACTCATGGCGGTGGCAATTACGGGAGCCATTGCGATTGGGGAGTATGCGGAAGCAGCCGCAGTGGTCTTCCTGTTTGCATTAGCCGAATGGCTTGAAAGTTTTAGCCTTGAACGGGCGAGGCGTTCGGTGCGCTCACTTCTTAAGCTTGTTCCTGAAACCGCACTACTTCAGGGGGCAAGCGGAGAGTTTGCGGAGATCCCTATTGCAGAAGTGGAAGTGGGTCAGCTCATCCGTGTGAGATCCGGGAGTCGAATTCCATTGGATGGAGTGGTTCAGCAGGGACGATCCAGTGTCAACCAGGCTCCCATTACCGGCGAGTCTTTGCCAGTTGCAAAGCAAAAGGGAGATCGGGTTTTGGCTGGTTCGATCAATGAGGAGGGGTCGCTCGATATCACGGTGACTCAAGGCTATCGAGATACAAAAATAGCGCAAATTATTCGTTTGATTGAAGAGGCTCAAAATCAAAAAGCTCCCGCACAACGGTTTGTGGACACTTTCGCAAGGTATTACACGCCATTGGTTTTTGGTCTCGCGACTCTAGTTCTCCTGGCCCCGCCGTTATTCTTTGGGGGAGATTGGAAGATTTGGATCTATCGGGCTCTGGTTTTGCTGGTTATCGCATGTCCTTGTGCGCTCGTTATTGCGACGCCCGTATCCGTTGTATCTGGGCTGACTGCGATGGCCAAAAAGGGAATTCTGATCAAAGGAGGAGCGGGCTTAGAGACCATAGGAAAGCTTAAAGCCCTTGCCGTAGATAAGACGGGAACGATCACGGAAGGGGTTCCCAAGGTTTTGCAGATTCGCACGCTGAACGGAACGAGAGAAAACGACCTTCTGTCGATTGCTGCTTCGATTGATACCCATTCGACTCATCCGTTGGCTCGTGCCGTAGTAACTGAGGCTCAGAGGCGAGGGCTTAAGCCTGAGCCGGGCCTCGATTATCGCTCTGTTGGAGGTCGTGGAGCAGAAGCGGTCATCGAGGGTCATGTTTACTTTGTAGGGAATCATCGATTCGCGCATGACTTTGCTGTCTGTTCTCCAGAACTCGAGAAGTTGCTAGGGGCGATCGAAGATCAGGCTCAAAGCGTCGTCGTCGTAGGACATCGTCCTCACTCGGGCTGCCAAGGAGAAGTACTGGGACTGCTGGGTTTAGGGGATGCGATTCGTATTGATGCTAAAGAGGCGATTCAGGCGCTTCATCGGGCCGGGATCCGAAGTGTAGTCATGCTGAGTGGCGACAATCAACGCACCGTGGATGCGATTTCTAAGCAAGTCGGCATCGATGAGGCATACGGGGATCTTTTGCCAACGGACAAGGTGATGAAGATTAAGGAAATCAAATCTCGATTTTCGTATGTCGGGATGATTGGTGATGGTGTCAACGACGCTCCCGCTATGGCAACAGCTTCACTTGGGATTGCCATGGGAGCAACGGGCACGGATGCGGCGATTGAAACCTCGGATGTAACACTGATGCAGGATCGACTGACGGGCATTGCTGATGCGGTTTTGATGGGAAAACGAACACTCCGCGTGATTTGGTTCAACACCGGGTTTGCCTTAGCAACTAAGTTCCTTTTCTTAGTGCTTTCGGTGATGGGGGAATCGAGTCTGTGGCTAGCGATCGCTGCTGATACGGGAGCCACTCTTCTTGTAATCGCCAACGCTTTGCGCCTTTTAAGATGAGAATTTATTTATGTTCCAATCTGGGCTTTTCAAGAACAAGTTGATTGGCGCACCTGATGGTTAGTTTCTATCCTTGATTCTGTTTGAGCAACTGTGCTGAGTCTAATATGCTCCGTGAAATGAACCTGTTTGCCATCTTGATAAGCGTTCGAATACCTCAGAGTCTCGCCCTTTTTTTAGGTTTTGCGCTATTAACGAGTTCTTCGGTTTGCCGTGCCGCATCTTTGTCGATTTCACAACCTAAGCTTCCAGTAAATGCGTTGCCGCTTCCTACCATGCCCCAGGCGACTGACTACAGCTGTGGTCCAGCAACTCTTCTATCTGTTTTAGTTTATTGGCAAGCTTATGAGGGCAATGAAGAGGACCTTTATCCTATTTTAGGAACCACCCGGAAAGATGGCACTCATCCGGTCGCCTTAACGGAAGGCGCTAAGCTTTTGGGTCTTGATGCGACCCTAAGAACGGGAATGACTCTTCAAGATCTTCGAAACGCTTTGCGCCTCGGGCAAACAGTGATCCTTGATATCCAAGCGTGGAAAGATTCGGACGGACCCATTGTTGATTGGAAAGACGTCTGGAACGAAGGGCACTATGTTGCATTGATCGGAATCACTGCCGTCCGGCTTAAATTATTGGTTGCGTCATTCGTCTAGCCGCTATGGCTGGGCTTCTCAGGTCTTAGCCTGCTCCCCTCAGGCTTCAGTGCCGGGTCTGGGGGAATCATTTCTCTTTGCTCTAGTCTTGAAAAGTTGCCCCGTTTCGCGATGTGAGGTTTTCTCTTTTTGCGAAACAAAAAACATCATCCACAAAAGCGGGGCAACCGTGGAAATCAATGGCAATGATCAGTCGATTTTTCAATACATAGATCGGAAATTTTTTGCTCAGCTCGTGGCAAATTGGGAGATGGACAAAGGAATTCGTTCTTTCTCGACCTGGGAGATGACCTGCGCACTTGCTACTTGTATGGCCTTGCGTCTGGGCTCTTATCGAGAGGTTGAGCAGACCCTGGGAGTGCCTAAATCCACCTTAGGTGATGCCATGAGTGAGCGGTCTTACGCATTCTTCCAAGAGCTCTGCGATCACGTCCTATTGCAAATCAAGGGACGAACCCCTCATCGCAAACTCAAACGAGGAATTCGCGAACTGTTGGCGATCGATTCGAGCGAATGTCGAGTTCATGGAAGTCTGTTTTCTTTCCCTCAGTGGAAGCTAAAAAAAACAAAAGGGCATGAGTCAGCCTGCAAGTTTCACGCGGTATACAATATAGATAAAGGCTGGATCGATGACTTCAAGGTCACTGGCGGTTTGAAAGGTGACTCCCTCATGAGCCTACGGATGAAATTGCATCCCAACAAGACCTATGTCTTCGATCGCGCATACAATGATCTGGATTTCTGGCTCAAGATTATTGATGTGGGGGCTCACTTCGTGACTCGACTCAAGGAGTACAAGAAAATCATCAAACTCCAAGTGCAAGTCCTCAAGGAGAAAAAGGACGCCAATGGCCTCCTTTATGATGGTTTTTACGAGTTTGGAGCAATACTGAGTTTTTATTATCGAGAAAGACTGGAGGGAAAACGTTTCCGACATATCGTGTATCGGGACGAGCTCACCCAGAAAGTATTTCACTTCGTCACGTCAGACCTAGAGTCGCCCGCGCAGCTGATTGCTGACATTTATAAAAGACGGTGGGCCGTCGAACTCCTTTTTCGCTGGCTCAAAGGTCATCTCGATATCCGATATTTAGCCGTAAAAAGTACCAATGCAGTTAGAATTCAGCTCGCAATCGCCGTACTGGTGCAGCTTCTGCTTCTTCTGAAGAAAATGGTTATGAACTTTTCCGGAACGCTCTGGGAGCTATTACGAAAAATCCGCACCCATCATATCCGCCAAACCCTTTGTGCAGGTGGCTCGCCAGATGATTGCCGCTGGAAAGACCCGCCTACTGCGCAAACCCAGGTTCTATACTTTTAAATTTAAGCCGGACGGCAGTGGATCGGAATGGATAAAAACAATGCCTACTTCGTCGATTCATCGATCAAAGAGGGTTATGGTTATATCCCACTTCTCGAGCTCATGGACCGGTGGCACGACTTTGAGGAAAAAAATGGGAGTATCGAGCGTTTTATTCAGGCTGGAATAGTAATCAGCGGAAAGAAAGCCCTAAAATCATTTCCAGCTCCGATCACGCGTATTGAGTAGCAAATCTATTTTTTGCGATTCATGACGAGACGTAAATCCGGTGGCATCGGGAGGCTCGCAAACATTCCTACGTTCGCGCGTCCGGTGTTTCCTTTCGGGGCGACGGAAAATAGGCTCGAAGGAATAGAGAGTAATATTCGCGGTAACTGCCCGAAGGCTTCCTTCCAATCCTTATTGGAAAGTGCGAAAACAAGCATGGCGAAATGAATACAAAAGTGACGCCATACGGAGTCTTGACTCAGGATATGTGCACGCTCCAGATGTCGCCATACCTCTATTGCCTCGGCCTTTGAGGTAATTGAATTATAGGCGTTCATGAGTTCTCTTCCAAATTGTTGCTCACGGTTGGGTAGCGGTTTAGGCTTCTTCAGTATCCTCCTTGCCCGTTGATGACGTCTGCGCATACTTGCTCTTCACTCCTTCACTGGCACGTGAACACCCATATGCTTCTCAAAGAGGAGATACAGACTCGGCAGCACAATCAGTGTCAGCAATGTTGACGAGATAATGCCCCCAATGACAACCGACGCTAATGGTTTTTGGACTTCCGCCCCAACTCCCGTTGAGAGCATCATCGGGAGGAATCCAAAAATATCTACGAGGGCTGTCATCAAAACGGGACGAAGTCGGATCAGTGCACCTTCCTTCACCAGCGCGGCTCCGTGCATTCCCAGGCGTTGGAGATCGTTAAAATAATTCACGAGAACTACCCCGTTAAGAACCGCGATTCCGGACAGAGCAATAAAGCCCACTCCCGCCGATATGCTGAATGGGAGACGATTGAGCATAAGCCCCAACACTCCACCTACAAGAGCCAGCGGCACCCCTGAGAAGATGAGCGCTGTTTGGAAGAGATTCTTGAAGGCCGCATAAATCATCATCAGTACAAGCATCAATGCGAGAGGTGTCAAAACCAGGAGCCTAGACCTAGCTTCCTGAAGGTTCTTAAAGTTGCCTCCCCATTCAACGTAGTACCCGGGTGGCAGCTTCACAGCGGTCGCCACCTTCGCCTGTGCCTCCGTGACGAAACTCTCCGTATCTCTTCCTCGCGGATTGATCATGACTGCGGCCCTACGCTTGGATTGTTCACGAGAAACTGATCCGTACGCTTCATCAAACGTTACTGTGGCCGCCTCAGACAGAGGGATTGTTGCATTGGCGGCAATTCCAACGGGGAGAGCCTTAATCGCAGTGAGGTCGGAACGGTCCTTTTCATTTAGCCTGATGTCAATAGGGAAGCGTTTAATGCCTTCATAGAGATAGCCCACTTCTTCTCCGCCCAGCGCTATACCAACAGCCTCCAAAACTTCACGAGTTAAGACGCCAAGTTTATGAAGAATTCCTTCTTTGGGTGTCACCTTGAGAATGGGTGAAGTACCCTTGAGTTCCACCTCTACGTCACCGGCGCCTTCTACCTTATTGATGACTTCAGCGATCTCTTTGGTCACTTCAGCAAGCTTGTCCATGTCGTCGCCAAAAACTTTGACTGAGATATCGGCACGAGTTCCTTCCAAAAGCTCATTGAAACGCATTTGGATGGGTTGACTTAAGAGTGCGCGCTGTCCAGGGAGCTCGGCTTCGAGTTTTTCCTTGATGGCCGTTTCCAATTCTCCTTTGCTTCTGCGGCTCCCGTTGACCTCGGGCCAGGTACTCTTTGGCTTGAGCATGATATAGGTATCCGAAAGGTTCACACCCATCGGGTCAGTTGCTACCTCTGATGTGCCAATCCGCGAGAAAGCGACCTCGACTTCAGGAAAGCTCATGATGATGGTTTCTGACTTCTCCTGAAGCGCGACAGACTGATCAATACTGATGTTGACGGGTCTAACAAACTGAACGGTGAGCGATCCTTCATTGAGCTGCGGGAGAAACTCACCACCGAGAGTGGAGAAGAGTGCAGCACCCAGAACCACAGAGCCTATGCCGATTGCAGCAATTAGCTTTCTGCGGTTCAGAGAGAAGCTGAGGAAAGGAGCGTAAGCTCTTTTTACCATCCGCATAAGCCATGGCTCCTTTTCGGAAACCTTGCCAGTGAGAAACAGGCTAGCCAATGCTGGCGCAGTCGTGAACGAAAGGATCAGAGCTGCGATCACGGCAATGCTGAAGGTTGCAGCCATAGGCTTAAACATCTTTCCTTCGATACCCACCAAGGCAAAGATAGGAAGAAAGACAGCAACGATAATTAACTCACCAAATCCTGCTGCGGTTCGGATCTCAATTGCCGCATCATAGACAGTCTTCTGAAGCTCTCGCTTAGTAAGTGAACGTTTTAGGGAGTGTGTTTTCTCGTGCACCATGCGCACGCAGTTCTCAAGAACGATTACAGCACCATCGACGATAATCCCGAAGTCAAGAGCACCCAGGCTCATGAGGTTCCCAGAAATATCAAATCGTTTCATAACGATGAAAGTGATGAGTAGGGAAAGGGGAATGGTAATCGCAGTAATGAGTGCAGCTCTGACGTTCCCGACCAAGAGCAGGAGCACGATGACAACAAGGACAGCTCCCGTGACCAGGTTGTGCTCTACCGTACCCAGAGTTGCATTCACTAAATCTGAGCGGTCATAGAGAGTTTCAATCTTGTAACCTGGTGGAAGACCCGTTTCGATCTCCTTCATTCGTTCGGCGACACGGGTGGATACGGTTCGGCTATTTTCACCCATGAGCATAAAGACGCTTCCCAAGACGGCTTCCTTGCCACGAACGAGTGCGGCACCTGTTCGTAGCTCGGTGGAAAGCCTGACATCTGCCACATCTCCAATCGTGATCGTTTTGAAGGTTTCAAGTGATTTAATGGGAACTGACTTGATGTCGGAGATGTTCTTAAAAAGACCAATTCCCTGAACTAAGAATTGCTCGGTTGTTTGTTGAACGTAGCCCCCACCCACATTCTGGTTAACACGTTCGAGAGAATCCATGAGGTCGCTAAAGTGAAGTCCATATCTAGCCATTTTTTGGCGGTCGGGCTGGATGTGAAACTGCTTTTCAAAGCCGCCGATCGTATTGACTTCAGCGACCCCCTTGACTGTCAGAAGTCTGGGTTTAAGGAACCAGTCCTGAAGCGCACGAAGTTCCATCAATTGACGGACACGCGCCTCGCCGACCTCGACCTTTTCGGCTTCGATTGCATAGTGGTAGATCTCTCCTAGGCCAGTGCTCACCGGCCCAAGCTTAGGTTGGACGTTCTTGGGTAGCTGGCTAATGGCACCTTGGAGTCTTTCGGAGATCAGTTGCCTCGCGCGATAGATGTCCATATCGTCTTCAAAGGCGACCGTGACTGATGAGATGCCAAAACGGGTGATCGATCGTACTTGAGTCACGCCAGCGATACCGCTCATCGCGGTTTCGACGGGAAACGTGACGTTTCGTTCGATTTCTTCAGGAGCAAGTCCTTCAACGGACGTATTGACCTGAACTTGGACATTCGTAATGTCAGGTACGGCGTCGATTGGAAGACTCAAAAACGCAAGATAGCCCACGACCGCGATGAGCGCTGTGAGCATGAGAACGATGCCGCGGTGGTAGACCGAAAAGTGAATGACCTTAGCAATGAAGCCTTGGTCGTCTACCGGATGATGAACGGTAGGATGTGATTCTTCAGACTGGGGGTTTTTAGTGTCCATGGCCATCTCCCGATCCACCCCAAGCTTCGAGTTCAGCAGCTCGAAGAAGCGGCACTCCGTTTTTTGCGATTTGATCGCCTGATTTTAGTTCTGATGTTTTCACGACCACTTCGGTTGTGGTCCTAGAAACGAGTTCGACTTCAATGAGCTTGTGCCAGCCGTTTTTGAAGCGGTAGACGCCCACTTCATCTTGAAAAAAGACTGCCGATTGAACAGGTACCTTAAACGTGCCGTGACCTGTAATGGCAACATAGGTTAGTCCCAAGGTCTTGGAGGCCTTTTCTGAAAGCTGAATGCCTTCTCTCTTGTTGGCTGCCGTAATGGCTTTGTTTGGTCCAAACCTCGTCGCGTCTTCATCTTCGTGATGGTCGTCGTGACCCTCCTCTTTGTTATGGCCATGCTCGTGCTCAGCCTCTTTAGAGGTCTCGGAGTGTTCGTGCTCATCCTTATGAGCTTTGTGATCGTGCTTCTTTTCTGCGGTAACAGCCCCAAAGGAGTTCCATGAGGTCATAGGAAACCCGATCGCCAGGCTAAAAAAAGTCACGAGCAAAATAGAATGGGTCTGTAGGTGCTTACTCATAGTTTTTCCTCAAAGGCGCGTCCTTCTAAGACGTAGATTTTCCAAAGGGCTTCGACTGCTGAGAGTTCCAGCTCGTTTTGACTTTTTGTAAAGTCGACGATCTGTCGGTGCGCTTCGATTACGAGAGAGCTCGGTATAATTCCTCGAGCGAAGAGTGCATCTGTATTTCGATGCTTTTTCTCAAGTTCAGCGTGGGAGAAAGAGTTCTGAATGGCTTTAACCAGGTAAGAATATTTTTGAACCAGGATTTTTCTCTGATTAGCGAGCTCGCGCTCCCTAAGAGAAAGGCTACGCTCAGCAAGTTCAAGCCCTGTTCTAGCAACAGCCCTGCCGCCCCCGTTGATCTGGAAAATGGGGAGTTCAAAAGTGAGGTTCACACCAAATGTTTGGGAGGTGGTGGACCCGGAGGTTTGGCTCTCAAAAGAGGGACCTAGCCTGAGATTGGGCCACGAAAGACTTTGCGCAACGGAAAGGTCGGCTTCGGCGAGCTTAAGTCCTGCGCGGACAGAGTTCATAGCGGAGCCTTTGAATGGAGGCATTGGTGCACCATTCTGAAAGGCCGGCCAGCTCGTGCGCCTTGGGGGGAGAACACTGGGTGATGCTTCGAAGTCCTTACCTACTGCAAGTGCGATTTCGTACACATGCGTAGAGAGCTCGGTTTCAAGAGTTGCCTTCCTGAGCTGATAGTCACCCTCAGCAATGCCAAAGACACCCAGCGAGACTTCCTGCTCAGGGGTCCGCCTTGGGCGAGAGCGAAATAGCTGTTGAATGCGTGCAAAAGTTTCGAGTGCTTCGTCAAGGGTGTGAAGTTCGGCTTGGATTTGGCGCAGTCGATAGAGCGCGTGAATGGTCTCAAAAAGAACTTCTTCACGCGATCGTAGTGCATTTGCTAAATTTGCTTCCTTTTGCGCAAGCGCTTGGTCCATCCGGGCGCCGCGCTTGCCTCCAAGCTCAATGGTATGAGTCAGATTTAGCTCGTGGCTCGCAACACTATCGCCTCGCGAACTACCAAAAACCGATTTTCCACCCATCTCAGGATTAGGGCGCTGACTGGCTGCAGACTCTAAGTTATCGGCGCGAAGGGTAGAGAGTTGTGCTCGCTGTGCTTCGGGATGATTAGAAAGTGCGCAGTCAACGACATCTTGGGGAGACGTCAGACGATGACATGCCTGCGACGAGGAGGCTTCCCGAATCTCTTCAGCTTGGGCAAGCGCCATGCAGAATGGAGTTACGAGGGAGTAGGTCATGACAAAAGTCATGAGCCTGGTAGTTTTTAAGGACATAGTTAAAACCTCATTGGGTTTTTGAACGCAACCTTCAGACAGTGCGACTGTATTAGGACGCAAGGGTACATACAAAGGATTTTAATCTTGGGGCACCAGGCAGGTTAGGCGCGAGGAGGCTTTCTAGGCCCAGAGAGGTCAATGCTGAAATAGGAAGCAATGGCGAGGCTATGAAGTCCTAGGAGAACACGGTGAGCGATAAACTCGCTTCCGTTGGATACGAGAAAGAGGCAGTGCCCGAGATGGCATTGATGGCCATTCTTGTGTTGAGTTCCACAATCATGAAGCTTATCCGTACCGGAGTGATCGTAGTAGGAGAGATATTCGACGTTGGCAGCATCTGTCGTCTGGTCGTCAGGTTGAATCCGGGAAAATGCGGCGGCCTCATGGTCCTTTTCTGAAAGATACTCGACACCGCTAACGCCGATGGCGTTAAAGCCGCATATCGCAATCAGAAGATAGGCCCAAAGTCGCATGAACACTCAGTCTCCCTGCGCCAATGAATAGAGCTGTTCGCTAGAATTCGCAATTCATTTCGCACAGCGTATGCTCGGCATGATCCCCGGCAAGCAGAGTAGATCAGTTCGCTTGCCGGGAAACGAGATAGCCTAGGGTCTAGGTGAAGGGGACGGAGTGGTTGTAGGACTGGATGATGGTGCAGGTCGAGGAGAGGGGGCTGTGGGAACCGGAATGGGTCGGACAGACGGATCATCGGCTCCTCCTGGCACGAGTAGATGAGCCTTGAGCCACTCCACGTCTACATGTGGATTGGCATAGTCTTCGTTTGGATCTGGTTTCACAATTGAGTAAACGACCCACATGTAATCAGGCCAGGCGTTGCTATGAGCTCCTCCCATCTTCCAGTCGCCACCGACAAAGAATTCCCCATCACGTGTAACAATGACATCCCCAGAAGTAAGGATCTTGCCGTTAGCGTCAAAGGTCACGGGCCCGTCCAGCCAGAGCTCCATTCTCAAATCTCTGTGCTCGATCGCAGTAATTCCCCCTACAGAAGCGTCTTCAAAGTCAAAATCGGGACTCAATATGTCTGCGGGGACACCGCTATCGTTGTACCACCACAGTCTGGCTTCGACATTGATTTTGCAGACGCTGCCAGTGCAGCCCAGGTAATCTGCCTTTGTAGGATATTTGAACCGGTATCCAGCCACAGGTTGGTTCCATACTTCATGGGTAGTGAAGCGATCGATAAGAACGTGTTGCCTAAGTTTTCCCATGTAATTGGTGAGGACCAAGAAGAACTGACCCGGTACGGTGTCGCTTAGTGCTTTGTCGTATTCTCGAGTCCAAGGATCCATTCGATTTCCGAAGAAGTCGGCGCTAGCAGACATCCCTGCCTCTGAAAGCAAGCCCTTGATGTCTCCTACGGAGAACTGAATTCCGTTCACTTTTACAGGCTCTCGAGGTTCTGCGAAAAGAGCGGAGGCTGCTACCCACCCATTACAGTGTCCCCACCATCCTTGGACGCCTTTAACTCCGGCGCCATGCGCATTGACTTCCCAGTCTTGGGCTTTGGTGAGACCCCCTCTCGCTGCATCGTATTTTCCCGCTGGGCTGAAGCCTCTTCCTTGGCTTCCCGAGGCTATGCCGTTACCTGTGTATGGCCAAAAAAAACCTGCCCATGCCGGGCGTGCGGGTTTACCTTCTCGGAACTGATTGATCATGGCTGCAAAATTCTTTTCACCACGAACTTCTCCTCCATGAAAATTTGGGTAGGGATTGAGGTCGTCAGCGGTGGCGGGACTCTCTTCTTCCTCCAAGGTGCTTACAGGTTTTCCGCAGTACACGGCCGATACCGCGAAGAGAGCCAAAACGGCTGCTCGAATAAATAATTTCTTAGGATTTTTTTTGGATGAGGACATAGAACGACTTCCTTTCGCAAATAGCTTTGCATGAACCGCATGGAGCGATTGCTTTCAATGAAGCAAGCGGCCCTGTTGGATAGACAAGTGCACGGTGGGGATTGAAGCTAGCGCTAGGAATGTAGTTCTGGGGGTTTGATTGATTGGGAGAGGAAGATGTCTGAGGCGGAAGGCAGTGATTGAAATACACAAGATGCTAAAAGTTGCGGCAGCATTACCTGGTTCGAACTGTTTAGCACGAAAGAGCAATGTCCCAAGTGGCATTCATGGTTGTGTTCGGATTCGTCACCGCATTCAGAATCGGATCCATGCGATAGTGGAGTAGTGCTCGGGATGCTTTCAACTTCTAAATTGAGGCCAGCGGTTGTTTCGCTAGGCAAGAGTTGCCCTTTTGAAGAGCCAACGAATGATGCATCTCCGCTGCCGACTGATGTCAGCAGGCCGATGAAAATGAGAATGTAAGCTATCAATCGGGTTGGCATGAATCGAGTCGGTCGTTCTTCCTGCACGGTTTAGTTTCTTATTTAGGTCGGGCCGGGGAGGGGAGTTACAAAAAATGAGCCAGAAGTTGTCAGGTCGAATTTTGACACAGCTCCACGATAATTGTTGATGCACTTTAATGCGGTAAATCAGCTTGGGTAATGTCAATCTGAGAGATGATCGGAAATAGATCTGGGACCAATTCCTTCGAAGAATAGAGGGTTTTGCTTTGTTTGGATACTGGCATGAGCATCATGGTTGTGAGCTAGTGAGAGCGGCGACCGAACAATGATCTTAAAGACGACTGATCATCTGATCGTCCTACTTCTTTGCCAAAGCTTGGTGCTCTTATCGCCATTTAGTGCGAGCTGGGTTGAAGCGGCAGAGGATAGCACCAAATCGGATGGGGCTTCAGATTCAAAGGGACGAAAGAACAAGTTTAAGCGCTCCCGTTTGACCAACGATGAGACCGAACGAACCGCAGATCGTAGAAGTCTGCTCCTCACGACTGGGGAGGACCGGGCAGTTGATCTGGACTTTGATGTTAATAGCGGCGCGAACGGCTTCACGATTGGTAACCCGACCATCCTCACTACTACATTAGTGAAGATCGGCGACAAGCGGCAAGTCATCTTCAAGCCTCTTAAGTCTGGAGAGACAACAGTCACTGTGCGCGACGCGGACGGTACCTTACGACTTATCTTCAATGTTAGGATCACTGGATCTAATCTATTACGCGTTGCCGGCGAGATCCGAAACCTCTTGCGCGATGTCGAGGGCGTTGACATCCGTATTGTGGGTTCCAAGGTTGTGGTCGAGGGAGAGGTACTCGTCTCAACGGACTATGGTCGGCTTTTCTCAGTGGTTAGTGACAAAATTTACAGTGATTTTGTTTTAAATCTTACGACTCTTTCTCCTTTAGCTCTTCAGGTGCTGTCAAAAAGGATCCAAGACGACATCAATACGTTTGCTCAAAACGTCAAGACACGTGTTGTGAACGGTCGCATCTTTCTCGAGGGGCAGGTGGATAGCGCCGAGCACGCAGGGCGTGCCAAGAGAATCGCAGAACTTTATCTCCCTGAGATCAAACCAGGCAGCCCCTTAGAAAAGGATCCTTCTGCTCAAAAGTTACCAGGGCCGATTATCGTTAACTTCATCGTAATCAATCCTCCCCCTCCAAAAAAGCAGGAGAAGTTGATTCGCGTCACCGTGCATTTTGTCGCACTTTCCAAGGACTATAACAGGATCTTCGGTTTCAAATGGCAGCCGGGGTTTACAGCTGATCCTACAATTTCCATTGGCCAGAATGCGCAAGGAGGAGCAGCTGCGAGTGGTACCTCCTTCAGCGCGACGCTATCCAGTTTGTTGCCTCGATTGGAGAGTGCCCAAACGGCAGGTTATGCGAGAGTGCTCAAAACTGGTACGGTGGTTGTGAGGAGTGGTCAACCTGCGACCTTAAACGAACAGACGGAGCTTCCATTCGCTGTCCAAGGAGGCAATGGCCAGGTCGCCTCGGCTAGCGCTAAAGTTGGGCTCGAATTAGCTGTGACGCCGCAGATCGTTGGTCAGAGTGAGGACATTCAAATGGAGCTCAAGATGAACCAGACTGACTTGGTGGGACGAGCTCCAGCCGGGGCTGCACCGACGACTACATCGCACAAAGTTGACACTAGACTCTATATTAAATCCAATGAGAGCGCAGCAGTCGCAGGTGTGACGGGTAGTTCGGTTGGTACGGACTTCAATAAGGACGATCCTAAATCAGGATCTTTTGCTGAGGGGACTACTCCGCTCTTCAGTCTGCTTCACAGCAAAGGCTATCGTAAGAACAAGACTCAGTTTGTGATCTTTGTTACTCCTCAGATCATCGAGAATGCCTCGGATGGCACGGAAGACCTCAAGAAGAACTTTAGGATTAAGGTGAAGTGACATAGTCCCAAGCACTCGTTGGCATTCCACAAAAACGAAGACCTGCTTGCCAATGAGAGGATAAAGCCTGGTTTCACTAGGACCTGGCGACCTAGATACTTTTGAGCTTGAGTGAGCGATGAGGCATCAGTTGTTCTATTCGGTCTGAGTGGCCTTTGCTTGAGTCGGGACTTGGCGGTTCAGTGGAGTAACTAAAGAGCTTGTAGAAGCATTCCTATCGGTTTGACTTACCTGGATTCCATGCCGTTCCAGCCAACGGATATCTAATTTCCAAGAATGGGCGCTTCGCTTCTCGCAAATCTGAAACTGGTTCTTCAAATAGATTTTGGTCTCTTCGAGGGACCAGCGGTTAACTTTTGAAAGGTGCCAAAAAGCTGTGTCTTCCTTTCCATAAATCATGGACCTTCCCATGTGCTTGACTGAATGGCACCAAGGACATAGAGCGATCAATCGTTCGAGGACCTGGGCTCGGGTGTCATCGTTGTATCTCCAAACTTCATGGCATTCGAGGGGCCACCGTGTTCCGCGACCTTCGCAGATCTCACATCGGTCTCCAGCTTGCCGAAATGTCATCTGCTGGAGACGCCTCCAATCCTCTACGCTGACGTTGGAGCGTACATTTGAAAACCAACAAGTCGATGGCACGAGCTCTACCGTCAGTTTAGGAGCTGATAAGGGCTTGGGTATCCATTCCTCGAAGTTGCCGGGATCGCGGTTCCACGGAACAAACCACTGTTGCGCATGAGGATCCCACTTTGCGCCTCTTCGCTTTGCTTTGTCCTTATCTCGGAAGGGTACACGGAGATAGGTGCGAGACTCCAGCTCTGGACTGTCGGCGAGGCCGCGAATCAGAGCGATGAAGATGATAAAGATAATCACGATTAGGGCGGGAATCATGAAGTTCCGCCTTTCGCGCCATCGATCCACGGTGGAAGCTTTCCACGTACTTTGAGCCATGGCATGGCCTCAAAGCGATCCGCCTCATAGCCAGTTGCCATGTAGAGATCTGTGAAACCAGCTTGGTGGAGCTCCTTTGCCACCTCTTCACCTTTGGTTTGCCCCTCAAGTTCGCAATCGAGGTAAATCGGGGTGGTGGAGTTAAAGAGGTGGAGCTCTTCGCGGAACTCCTTGGCATTTGTAAAAGCACGTAGCCGTTTGCCTTGTGTTTTAGCAGCAATTCCCCAAGAAAGATGAACAACGGGATCGTCATCAACCAGGACGGCATCCCAATGCCCAGATTCCCCAAGGACCTTGATGGGAACGAACCCTGCCATTCCTTTTGGAATTAAGCGCACGCCGAGTTCGAGGCAGCGGGCGCGGATGGCTATTTCCTCGAATCGGCTCGTTACCAGAATGCTCTGTTGAGCGATCCCAAGCTCCTCGATGAGGTCGAGACCGGATACTTCGTGGCCTAGAAGTTCGAAGTCGACAAGATAGTGGACAGGCTTACCGGCAGGAAGGGATGACTTCAGCTTCCTGAGTTCTTCTGGAGTGGATAGATGAACAAGGTCGATCTTCTTTTCTTGAATTCGTGCAGCTTCAAGACGGCCTTGCCAGATCTGGTGAATGCTTTGGTCGTCATCCAGCACCACCACTGTCGAATCAGGGGTCAGCAACAAGCGGTCGACAAACCAGGCGGGAGGGGTGGCTCTAGGTAGCTTAAGCACAACAGTAGTGCCAACCCCAACCTGGGAGTGGATGTTGAGAGCTCCTCCCCATGTCTCGCATGAGGTTCGCGCATGATAGAGACCTAAACCTGTTCCGCCACTTTTTCCGTGAGTTTCCCCGCGCTGAGTAAGTCGTGCGAGAATTTCGGGTTCGATGCCTTTGCCATTGTCCTGAACAGCGATCTCAATGCCATCTTCATCACCTAAGAGGGTCACAGACACATTGCCTGTGTCTTCCGGTAGAGCCTCGACAGCATTGTTAACCAGATTAGCAATCACACGTTTGAAGTCCACTGGCTGAACCACGGCAAATAAACCGTAGCTCCCGGTGTCCAAGTTAGCTTCGATCTCAACACCTATTTTGGATCGATATCGAATATGCTTCTCAGTAATGACACTCTCAAGCAGACTGGACAAAAGTTGAGGAGAGGACTCGCTTGGCTCGGTTAGGCCATTCCGTGTTTTTTGAGTTGTACCGTCTTCGGTGCGATTCTTCTCAAGAAGTTGATTCGTAATATCGCGGATTCGACTGACTGCGCTCCGGGTGAGGATTCGCATATCTTCTGGCAGGGCGCCTAGGCTTCTCTCAAGCATGACGAGTGCAGCCAGAGGAGAGCGAATGTCATGTGCAACCTGCTGAGCAACATGAAAGGCTGCGCGATGGCGTTCAGCCTCGAGGACTGCGGCTGATCTTTTCTCCAGTACTTCAAACATGTGGTCAAAGTTTCGCGCTAAGTTGGAAACCTCGTCCGAACCCCTGAGGCCGATCCGAGCTTGGCCTTCCCCAGACTGCATGATGTGATCGACCTTCGTGTTAATCAAATCGATCCTAGATACGAGTCGAAACGCGAGTTCTTTAGAAATCCAAAATGCGATCAGAAAAGCGACTCCGAATAGGAGAAACGCAAAAGCAGCGATGGTTCGCAATGACTGATTGAGTGCCTGACTCGACACTCGAGTAGTCAATAGGTAGTAATACTTGCCGTCGAGGGTAAGTTTAGCTCGATTGCAACTGCAGCAAAACTCTTCGGTGGCGGGAACTTGCCTGACAATCGACCAACTGCCATCGCTGTTCAGATATCTGCCGGCTGTAACGGGTTCAATTTTTCGGCTTCTCGAGTAGTCGATTCCGCCGTCCGGGTTGAACCAGCCGAGATTGGTTCCGTTAGGTGAAGCGAGGCCCACAGACAAGATTTCGGCATCAAAGGCGAGCGTTTTCTGGACGGTCTTACCGAGGAAGTCGGCCTCCATTGCTACTTCGACGATGTATTTACGATCAGCCGTTGGAGAGAGAAGAAACTTGTTTGGGGTACCAGCAGGGATTCCTGGCACGAGTCCTGTCGGATGAAAGGGTGTTCCCTCTAGGAACCAAGGCTTATAGAGAGGACAAAAGGAGAAGATGTTAGGCAACTTCGAGGGATGCTCACGAGTAGAAAGAACAAATTTCCCTTGTGGGTTGGTGACGTAGAGATGGGTCACTCCAAGCTGAGTTACGTAAGCTTTGAGTTCCCGTTCAGTCAGCTTTTCTGGCCGCTTAAGTCGTTCTCCTACCACCGCCGCAGCGTTCTTCATAATCGTGTCGGTTTTTCCCTCCAGCTGTTGGAGGGTCTCGCCTACATTTTCAGTGATCGAAGTGTATTTTGAAAAGAAGGTCTCCTCCGCGTGCTTCTTAAAAGCCACATAAAAAGCGGTCGACAGCCCACCCGAGATGAGTACTGCGACGAGCAGGATTGAGAGGAAGATCTTCGAGGAGAATTTCATGCTGCTGCCTAGGGAATTCGCCTCATGACTTCAACGTTGATTCCGGATGGGTCCAGCACATAAAAGTTCTCGTACCGCATGCCAAAGGCATCCAATAGACCGATGCCGAGTTCTTGGCTGTTCAGAGGGGGTTTGGCTCTGATTTTTAAGCCTAGAGCTGTTGCGGTCTTAAAGTGTTGGTCAAATCGAGATGAGGAGACCTCGAAAGCAATGTGTTGTGGACTCGGCAATCGATGCTCCAAGAAGGGAACAAGGCTGAGTTCTAAAGCGCCATTTAATAGATCCGGCGATCTAAGAATGCGGCCCTCCCTGCCGGTTCCCGTATCTATGAACGAACCCAGAGTCTCAAAGTCAAAAAGCTTTGTGTAGAATCCGCACGAAGCGTCTAGATTAGATGTCCCAATGATCAAATGGTTCACACGCATGTGATTATCCTCCTCATATCTTTGTTAAGCTTCCGCGAAAAACGCCATAGATCGATGAGAGAACCTTAAATTCAGGCCGCAGGGTCTCCATCGCTTGGTCCAGCCGCTTCACGTACTCGGGCGCTAGTTTGTCATCAAATTTGTAGCCGCTCTTGAGCGCAAAGAGGATTTGCTCCAGAGTTTCGAATGAGGCACGGACATCGTGGTGCACCCTCTCTATATCACGTGATCCAATACCGACAGGCTCCTGAAGAATGCGAACCGAGGTCTCAGGCTCATCCGACACCACTAGGCGCCAACGGGCTCCAGGAATCACGTATTCCTGATTCATGGCGTGTTTCCTCCTTCTACAGTTTTATTTGTGACAGCAGCACTGCGGGCCCATGGTCTCAGTTTAAGGCCTGGTCGGCCTTTCTCGGAGTCTGCCGTCAATTCGAGGTTTTTGAGCTTTTCATAAACAGTGCTTTTGGCGATTTGCAGCCTCTCCGCCAAGGCAGGGGCTTTCTCCCCACAATGAGCCAAGGCGCTTGCAAGGTACTGCCTCTCAGCTTCCCGCAAGCACTCTTCATAGGACTCTGGGGTAACATCCGAGAGATCCTTTGGTAGTCGTAGCTTTCCTTGATTTCCCCTAGATGTAGAGCCTTTAAAGCCAGGAGCGCTATTTAAACCCTTGAGGCTGATGGTCTGTCTTGAATGCTTGCGTGCCTCGATTACGGCTCGTTCAATCCAATTGCGCAGCTCGCGAATGTTGCCTGGCCATTCGTAGCGAACCAGCTCGTCAATCACACCCTCCTCGAACTTGAAGGCCGGACCTGCGAGTTGAAGAAGAAAGAAGTGGGCTAGGTCGTAAATATCATCAGCCCTACGTCTTAGTGGGAGCGTGTGCAGGCGAATGACATTAATTCGATAATAGAGGTCCTCGCGAAAGGTCTTTTTGGTGATCATCTCCTCTAGGTCTTGGTGAGTGGCACAGATCACACGGACGGATACAGTTTGTTCTTTGCCCCCGACTGGACAAAAGCTCCCGTATTCGATCGCTCTGAGCAGCTTGACTTGGACCGGAAGCGGCAAATCTCCGATTTCATCTAAAAACAGATCTCCACCATGGGCTCGCTCAAAAGCCCCCTTCTTATCGGCAATCGCGCCAGTAAAAGCGCCACGTTTATGCCCGAAGAGCTCGCTTTCGACTAACTCAGCGGGTAGGGCGCCACAATTGACAGTCACTAAGGGACGTTTTGGGCCACCGTCTTGCTGGTTCAGGAGGCGCGCGATCACTTCCTTGCCGGTTCCGCTTTCCCCTGTAACGAGTACGGAACTCTTCACGCCTTTAATTGCTCGAATGTCGCGAAGCAGATCACGAGTGGCCTGGGAGCGGCCAATCATCTCAACACTTTCGTTGAGCTTGAGGCGCTCTTCTAAGAGTTCGTTTCTTTTTTCGATCGAGATGCGGTTCCGCACCATCGGGACGCGGAAGAGCAGTTCAGACATGCTCGTCAGCCCGCTCTTGACGACATAGTCGGAAGCGCCCTGATCCAGAGACTCGAGAACGGATGACCAATGGTCGTCGTTGGTTAGCATCAGGATGCCAGCATGGGGCTGAAGCTCCTTGATTTCTGCGATGGCTTGAGTGCCTTGACCATCCGGTAATTCGCGGTCGAGCAGAATCACATCGAAAGACTGCTGCAGAAGTTTCTCGCGAGCCTCTGAAAGCGTATGGACGGTTTGCAGCAAGTGCACCGCTCCTAAGGTCTGAGCGATGTTGCGTTGATAGAGTAGGTCGTCCTCGATGGAGAGGACGCGAAGCTTTTCAGTCATGAGTTAGTCCCTTGATGGGCGGAGATACCGTAAACATGACTGCGAGTCGACATAAGTTTTGTTTACACTAATTGATAGTTTGAAAAATCGAACTACGGTTATTTATAAAATTACTCAATCCTTCAATTTCAATAGGTTAGGAGCCAATCTGGGTCGGCACAGCGATTGCCTTAGTGCAGGTCTCGTTTGCGTCTGTTTCAAAAAGAGAACGAACTTCAAACACGAAAGGCTTTCCAATGCATTATCCAGTTTCCCAAAAACATGATTTAACTCAATGTGCTAAACCAAGGGGTTTCTTCGCACGTTTCCAGGGGACCTTGAAGCGGCTGCGACCGTTATCCGACCCAAAGATTCTGAGTCCCCAGGACGAAGCCTCTCTTGAGCGCAAACTTCGCTTTGTGAATGGACGGGACTTTTTCGTCCTCTTATTTCTCGGAGTGTTGGGTCCGCAACTGGCTCATGCTGCTGACCTTGAGCAAACACTTCGCAATCTCGTTAGTGCGTTTACGGGGCGCATCTTGCCCATCCTTGCGTTGGGTTACTTAGGAAAGAATATTTTCAGTCATGTGAGTGGTGACCCAAATGCCAAGCACGAGACCGTGAGAGTGGTGCTTGGCATCGCTTGTCTGATGGGACTCGCAGGGGTTTGGAACTTCATTGCTGGTCAGGCTCGGTGATCCGATGAGAAAATTCACAGAGACTACGGCTCGCAATCTTCTGCGACGACCTCTGGTTCTCGGGGTGCCTTCCTTCGCGCTAGTCATCTTGGCTAGTGTGACACTCGCTGTGTTCGTTTTATCCAACGGTCATTTCTGGGGTGACATCGCAGCTCTGTGCATCGGAACCATTGGCTACGGCATCCTTCGAGTCGCATCTCGATGGCTCAAAGCGGGTTGGGAAGAGTCGTTCATATTCTGGATTGAGCGAAAGAAGAAACCGCAGCTCGCTGGCGGACTCCTGCATTCCAGTCCTTCTCCCATTGAGGCGCATTCGCCCGACACTCTTACCTCAGAAGACCTCCTCACGCTCAAGCAAAGCATTGAGGAGCGAATGGGGGCGCTGAAGCCAGGTGAGCGCATAGTCCTTTCGGCCCGCTATGACACCCAAGGAGTCAAGCTGACTGAGCACAAAGTGGAGGGACAGTTCGATCTTTCGATCGAGTTGGACCAACTCACCCGTTCATTTACAACGGGCTTTAAGCACGCCTACTCGCTCTATCAGCTTCCGGTCTCAACCGATCCTCTTTGGCTCTCAGGGGTGATCCATAAGGCAGTGGGAGATCTGATCTTGATTGCATCGTTTCAGGGTGTTGATCAGCGCATGATTAAGCGGAGAATTGAGCTCTCCCGTCGAAGCAACTCGCAGCAGGGTGAAGTGCTTTCGAATATCGACTCGGAAGTGAGCTTTGAAGAGTCAAGTCTTGTGCTTCAGGGCATCTCGCGTGGAACGGAAAGCATTGTCGAAGGCTCTGTGGTGCTCATTTCATCGGAGCCGCTGGAGCTTGACGACGCGGTCTTTTGCAAAGAGCGGAACCCAAAACTCGCGGTTCTTTCGGCGCTTGGGATTCGCCCTAGGCTTCACCGCTCGCACCTCATGCGGGCATGCACAGCTTCGGACCTGATACCGAATATCCTGGATCCTGCCGAGGACGGGTTATCCATTCTAAGCAGTCTACGAGGAAACCAGCTCTACTTTTCTCCACAAGACCCACGCCTTGAAGCCTTGCACTGGCTCGTGGTGGGTGCTTCAGGAAGTGGAAAGAGCTTCTTCACCGGATTGGTCCTCAAACGCATGATCGACCAGGGCTGCCCCATGTCGGTGCTGTTTGTAGACCACAATCGTAGCTTTAGACGAATCGTTCGTTCGAAAGGTGAGCCATATCTAGAGCCCAGGAGTGTTGCTGAACTCGAGGCTGGAGTAGCAGGACTCTTCAATCATTGGCGGGAGCCCGGGACCCTCTCAGGAATTGAGCTTTCAGATTTGGATCTGACCGACAAAAAGGCGGCCATCCACAGCCTTCTCTCGCGGGTTGAAACTTTTCTTCGTTATCGCGACACCACTCACCCGCTCTACCTAGTTCTAGACGAATGCTGGAACTTCATGCGCGACGAGCCCGTACTTGTTCAACGGGCCTTTCGAGAGTTCAGAAAGCTCAACGGGGCCGTAATCGCGATCACACAAAGTCTCCACGACTTCCTTACCGATGAGAGCGGTCAAAGTATCTTCCAAAACGCTCCTATCCGGATCCTTCTTCGCCAGGGTGAGGACGTGAGTCGACATCAGGGTGTGCTGGGACTCAATCCCGTTGAGCTTGCTCGCGTTTCGCGTCTCAAGCAGGAGCGGGGTGTTTATTCAGAATGCCTCGTCAAAACTCCGTTTCTATCTCGAGTAGGGAGGCTCTACCCCACCGAAGAGGAGCATGCGCTGTTGCGCACAGATAACCTGAGAGCTGAGTTGATCGCGCAGTCTAAAAAAGATGTGAATCAAGGAGCAATAGAATGCACGGTCGCTTCATTGCATTGAGCTTGTGCCTGCTCTTACCGGCACGGGCATTTGCTCTGCTTGGGTTAGAGCTGGGACCCTTGCTCCAGCTAGTTACGGGCCAGGTGCAGGAAATTCAAAAACTCACTGAGACAGTGGGTTTCGCCAAGGACCAGGCCGAAATGCTCAAGCGGCTTAATGATGGAATAGAGAGAACGGTCTCTCAGATTCAGTCTCTGCAACAGATTGTCGAACGGGCTCAGGGCCTAGACCCTCGCGGGGTAAAGAACCTTTCGGATCTCAACAACCTCCTAGCTCAAGCTAAAGGCACTCAAGCCTTGATCGAGGATCTCTCGGTTCAGATCGACATTGCTAATCAAGCTGTTGCTCGGAGCGCGCTTCAAAGCGACACGAGCTATCGCATGGGTCAGGAAATGGTCGCAACGGGGGCACAGCTAGCTCAGGAGTCACAGTCGGCCTCTCCCGGCCGGGCTGCCCAGATCTCGGCGGCTGCTTCCTCAGCTCAGATGCTCTCACAAGGCGTGGAGCTTCAAACATTAGCCCAGCTGGTTGAACTGCAAGCGTTGATGCTCGACTTCCAGAAGTCACGTGAAGGCAAGGCTCTCCAGGAGGAGCGTATTCGGCGCGCCCAATTTGAACGCCAGCTCGCACAAGGACGGAAGAGGCGCAAGCCATGACTACACCCACGTTGCTTGCTCCCATTGGTCGAAGCCTATTGTTGGGATCCTTTGCATTTACTCTTATGCAGGCCATGAGGGGCAAGTTCGACCTTTCACTGACATTTGAACGCTTGGTTATCGGGATGTTGGCAATCTCGTTCTACTATCCTGGCGCTCTCAGCTTAGAGAGTGTTTCCCTTCAGCTAAGCGCGTTCATCTTATCCCTGGGGGAAAAGGACGACCTCAAAGCATTGATTCTGAATGCGTTCAAAGATGCGGCTTCGGCACCACCGTCCGGTGGTGGTTCGACCTCATTTAATATCCCTGCACTACTGGAGCAAGCGTGGCGCACCGGCGTCTGGGGCGTGATGACGGCTCTCGTGGAGGGCGTATTTCTGATCGTGTCTTTCGTACTCGAGTGCGCTCGAGAAGTGCTTTGGAAGTTAACGCTAATTCTATTTCCACTTGCTGCGGGAGTTTATCCGGTCTTTCCACGCATGATGGGCAACCTGATCCTCTACGGCGTCGAGCTCTCTCTTTGGTTTCCGATGCTCAATTTGATCGAGTGGATGACGGCACAGGTAGCTCGATCTCACCTCACTCAGGCCGGAAGCTTAGGTCTCTATATCGTGGCGGTGGAAATCATCGCAATCTTGTTGATTGCACTCATTCCCAGCGTGACGCATCGATTTTTGAGCGGAGCGTTTGCGGGAGACTTTGATTCACAACGAAGTTTGCTGGTTTGGGCAAGACGAGGCGCCCAGCTGCGGACCCCAACCGTGGCTGGTGTCGGTGGAGCGGCTAAAGGGGGTGCTGCGTGAGTCCTGTTGTCGCTCTCCTATTAATCAGCACTTATGCCGCAGCCAACGAACCGACTCCGATCCGGCTTTATTCCGGCTATGTGACACGTGTTCAATGTGAGGGCCGACTTCTGGTCTCAGCTGTGGGTAACGACACGTTGGTACGACTTGAGGCCCTACCTCGAGAGTTGGGATGCGGAATGCTCCTCAAACCGCTGACTCGCACTGGTCGGACCAATCTTGTGGTTGAGACCACGTCGGGACCTTTCGAGCGGTTAATCGAAATCGATACTGCTGCTGGCAGCGTCCCTCATCGCGCCAGTCTTAAGTACCTCATTCAAGGAGATGCAAGATGAAGAGATCCAAAACCGGCTGTGGGACTGTCGCGCTTGGTATTGTTCTTGTTCATGTCTCTCGAGTTTCACAAGCGGGGCAAGGCGACTATGAGCGAGGGCTCAGTCGCCTCCAAAGCAATCAAGTCAAAATCGATCAAGCCCTGAGGAACATGGGTGTTGGCTCTGAGCGTTCCTCAGAGAGTCCGGGCACGTCCGCCGATCCTGAGCGAGTATCGCATCTTTTTCAAATCCATAGCTCCCTTTCGCAGTCCAGGTTATCGACCGGACAGCTCCTCTTTGGAAAAACCGTCAACCGCCTGATCGTAGGAGCGGACGGTTCACCCGTCTTGGTTGAATTAGATGAAGCGCAGGGCTCCTTGTCTGGGCTTCGTGTCATGGGTGTCGCGCGACAGGCAGGAACACCTGGACGGTTGTCGATCGAACTCCAACGTTTACTAAATCGAGGGGGTCGGGCGGTTGCGATTCAGGCAACTGGCCTCGACACGGACGGGGGCTTCGGACTTGCGGCCCAGGTCCTCAGCGGTAAGGCCCTAGCTACGGTTGGAGCTATCGCCTCGGGCTTTCTCTCGGGAGTTGCTTCCTCTCAGCAAACTCAAAACACGAACGCATTTGGATTTAGCCAAGTTCAGCCAACGGGGCGTAATGCGGTTCTTCAAGGACTTGCGCAGTCGACAGCAGATCAGTCCAAGAGGCTGATCGACGAGGCCACCGCGGAGAAGCCCGTTCTTGTCATTGAAGCTCTGACTCCGGTGACGGTCTTGATCCAAGAAGAGGTTCACTGGTGAGGGCGCCAGGGATGGTAGCTGCGCTATGCATTCTGAGCGGTTGTGCGACGCTGGGTGGATCTAAGCGCGTTCTGATCGGGGCCATGGGTGGCGCTGCTTTGGGCGGAACAGGAGGAGCACTTCTTTCACCTAACGATGAAAGTCGCGGACTCAATACCTTGGTCTTCGGACTTTCGGGCGCGTTAGTTGGCGGCGCTATCGCACTGCTGACTTCAACCGATCCAGGCCCAAGCGCGGCAGTTTCAGACCTCAAATCCCGAGAGCTTGGATCGGGCGGATTGCCAGGCACTGCTGCCTCACGCAACTACTTCGTACTCCCGAGTCAGGATCTTCCAGCTTTTCTAAAGAACCGTGTCCAGCCCGTGGTGATCGAAGAGTTTCAAGAGACGGATCGGGTGACCGACGAGGGGACATTGCACGAACCTCATCGGGCCTATCGGATCAAGCGTCCGGCAGAGCTCTTCGCCCAACCCATTCAACCCAAAACAGGAGAGTGAGCTCAAATGTCTGAACAAACATTGTCTTCCCTGTCCTCTTCCTCATCCTATTCCTCCCAGGGAATAGGATGCGGCGCCGCCCCCACAGAAAATCCCCAGGCTCTTCAAGTGGATGGAACCCAAGGCGGGCGCTCCGAGTTGCCGACCCCGCCCCCACAACGACATGAGGGCGGGGTCGGCAACTCTACGCTCCAAAACCAAACAGAGAAAGCGAGCAAAAGCCTGGGCACTGTGGGGGCGGCGCCGGCTAGAAAGGTGGTTGGTAGATTAAGATTTCAAATTCGGGATCAGGGGATTCTGGATACTTGTTACGAACAAAACTTTCTGATGATCGATCAGATCAGGCGCTATTTCTTCAAGGGACTCAGTGCGAGACGAGCAAGGCAGCGTCTGAAAATCCTGGTCAACCATGGATTGATTCGTCGTGAGTATGGGATGGATTCTGATCGGTTCGTCCGACTGACTTCCTCCGGCGTAAAACGAGCTGAACAAGGGCGTGGAATTCTCATTCCTCAACGCAAGAAACTCGACGCGAACACGTTCCATCATGACGCCTGTGTGACAGCTGTGCGTCTACGGCTCAACGAGCTTTGGCTCGGTAAGTGGCTGCCGGAGGCGCTTCTTAAGTCGGAGAGCTTTCCACACATCCCTGACGGCGTCTGGATCTTTCCGAGCGGAAAGCAGATCGCCATCGAGGTCGAAAACTCCCCCAAAGGTCCCGACCGTTTTCACAAGATCCAGGCGCGTTGGCGGAACTCCTCCGCGCTTCTGGTTCTCTATGTGACGACCTCCAATGAAATGCATCGCATCGTGAAAAGCTATTTGGAGACAGGACCTCAGGATTTACCCTTTGGCCTTGTAACCCTCGATGACCTAGAGGCGGGCAAGCCTCCTGTCTGGAGTGTGATGGGTGAGCTCGATCTCTTCGATCGGGAGATGCACTGATGCGCCAAGTGGCTCCTACTCACTTCACTCTGGAGCAAGAGATTTTGGCGGCTGCGCTTGGCATCGCGGTTGTTACTGGATTGATCTATTCTGTTGGATTGGGCTGGGCCCCTTTCCGGCGTTGGCGGAATCGTCTCAGAAGGGGTCCCGGAATCAGAATTGCTGGCGAGGTCATTCCTGATGAGGGGCGATTGCGTCATACCCATATCGTGGGTGCGACTGGCTCGGGCAAAACGGTTCTGCTTGAGCAGCTTATCTATCGTGATCTTGAACGTGGTCATGGAGCGCTGATTATCGACCCTAAGGGAGATCGCGAACTCTACGAACGAGTCCGCGCGTTCTGTCGCAGGGTGGGCCGTCTATCAGATCTCAAGCTACTTTCGGCCACACACATAGATGAGAGTGTCCGCTGGAACCCTTGCCGCATCGGTAGCGCTTCCGAACTTCAAAGCAAGTTTTATAACTCGGCCGTATATAGCGAGCCTCATTATGCCAAGGCGTGTGAGCTCGCACTGCTTCGAGCCTTCAACGAACTGACCTTTAAAGACTCCGAAGCGAGCTTCACTTTGGCAGATCTTGTCGGTCAGCTCGATGAGATTAGCCGACAAGGCAAAGATGAAACCGTTGCCGGCCTTTACCTTGACCTGAACAACCTCGTTCAAGGAGCTTGGGGTTCGATTTTAGGCTGTGGGGAGTCAGGGGCTTCTAGCGAGGTCTCTTTGCTAGATCTGACTCGAAGAAACGAGATCCTCTTTGTTGATCTTCCCACCGAGGCGCAAGCTGTCCAAAGTGCACGCGTAGGCAGATTGCTCCTTCAAGAAGTCATCCTCATCTCTGGCTTGCGGAAACTCTACCCTCATCTTCGGTCTAAGACACCGTTTTCAGTTTTCGTCGATGAGTTTGACGCGTTTGCCTTTCCTTCTTTCGCAACCTTTCTCAATAAAGGGCGATCGAGCGACTTCATGATCCACTTAGCCCACCAGACGCTTTCCGACCTTCATCGAGTCAGTGAAACCTTCTGCGGACAAATCATGGGAAACATGAATGTTCGATTTATCTTCAGACAGGATGATCCGAAGGATGCTGAGCAATGGTCCAAGTTCTTCGGCACTCAGAGGACGATCAAGCGCACCTTTCAAACCCAAGATGGGCAACAGACTGGAGGTGCATCTAACAGAGAGGTGCAGGAATTTCGAATTGCGCCCGACACCATCAAGGAGTTGGGGATCGGGCACTGCATCCTAAGCATCAAGACTCTCGGTGGTCCGGTTCGAATCAAAATTCCTTACTCAGAAAAAGCCATGGGACCTCAGCTTAAGTTTCCCGTTCAAAGGGATCCTATGGACGTAGCACCGAAGGCCACACGCCCGGACTCCGTCACACGTCGTATGAGCGAACTCGCTCATTTGGTCAAAGAAAACCCAAAGAGAAAGGACCTTTCCTTATGAAATATTCGCTTCTCCTGATTCTAGTTTTATATGCTTCGTGCGCGTTTCGATCCGACCCTGGCGAGAAGGAGGCTTCACAGCTTCCACAAGGCACAGTTCGGATTTCTTGGTGGAATGAAGACCGCTCCCATTCTCCAGTCCTGACTCGTGCTCTTCAGTTTCGCGCTGAAGAGCGTCTTATGAGCGCGGCAAGTCCGGTTACTCTGCCGGTTAAACCGCCAGAGCATCTGAGGATTGAGCTTTCGATCCCAAACGTGGCGGCCAAGCCATCCCCGGAGACCCTACGGATTCAGTGGGTTTTGGATGGAGGGGCTCCTATGGCAGTGCAGCCCAAGCATGTCCAGCTTGCATCACAATCTGAAGAAGTCAGCGTGTTGCTGGTCGAGCTGGGTAGTCTTAACTCCTTTCTTCCTACCAGTGGGGACTGGAGTGGAGAACTTCGGTTTCTAGTTCAGGAGTCCAGCGGTGAGGTCAAGTTGACCGCACGGGTGGGGTTGCGCCTTCCTCCCGCTCAGCTTGAGATCAAGAGCCAGGAGGTGCAGGCCAGTGACCTTGAAGGCATAAAAGACGGTGAGGCTCTTAAGTCGATTGAGCTTGGACGAGTTCGATACTCTCTTGTTAGGGTCGTTCATCTTAAAAACTCTTCAGGAAGTGTTGTGCAGGTGGAGGTTCCGTGGAGAGGTGAAGTAGCCCTCAAATTGCTGCGTACTCGACACCTTGTTACACCTACCGGCTCCTGCTCTCACCAAAGCAAAATTGAACGTGTGAAGATTGGCCTGGCGAACGATCCCCGCATCTTTGTCTTGGATGGAAGTTTACGAAAGCGTCTGACAGAGCTGCCAGAGGATCCAGCTGCGCCGTTTGCTACTAGCGCCGTAATTGCTCCAGAGCAGGAAGTCCGTCTTGCGATCTACTTCGCTGGCGAGGCGGCTTCCGCCATCGCTCAAGGCCGCTATGTAATGCATAAGCCAGAGTCAGTTAGTGTTGCTAGCCGTTGTGAATCTCACTGCGACAAGATGCGGTTGGCAGGCGATGAGTTTCGGCTCTGCTGGAGAGGAGTGCTAGCAGGGGGAGGCGACGGGCGGGTCAGTAGACGTCAAATCCAAGATTGTCTAGACTGCGGCTCAGGAAGCCAACCGGCATGTGAAAGTTGCCGTGCATGGGAAGATTCTGCGCAACTTTATCGGAGCGCTGGTCCCAACTGTCTGTTTTGTGGAGAGCTGGTGGATCTGGGGCGAGTTCTCCAGCCGGTTGCTCAGTGGAAGTGGCAGCCGATCATGACAGAGGTTGCTAGCGGAGATGAAGACGAAGCACTGCTTGTGGAGTCCGACTATGACAGGGCAACTCTGCGGGTACGGTACGCGGATGGCCCGTCGGATGAGGTTCAAGAAGATCGAAGCGTTCCTTTTCTGCGTCCCTACGTGGGAGGAAAGGAGTCCAAGATGATCACGCATGTGCGTCAACAGGGTGGGAACGGCTGAGTCTGTTCAGCTCTGACAGTGTCAGTTTTGGATACTACCGATAAGGAGCAGATCATGGATAGAATCGGGATCGCGACTGATAGGGAGCTGAGTGAGATCGATTTCGATCGTCTGACTTGGTTAGATTCGAAAGAAGCTGCGAAGTACCTTCGAAAGACGGCCAATGCGTTGCGGATCATGGTGTACCGGGGCTATCTCCGGCCCAGAAAGTTTCGGCGGAGGCTTTACTTTCGAAGGATAGAACTCGATCGTCTGCTTGAGTCCTCAGCTTTTTAATCAAGGAGGATTCATGGCGGTTTCTAAGTACGAGAAGGACGGAAAAACTTATTGGCAGGTCTACATCGACATCCGGAGTCGACAGGATCGACGCGTTCGTGTTCAAAAACGGGCCAATGGAATTGAGTCCGAGCGTGAGGCTGTCGCGCTGGAGCGGCGTCTACTGCGAGAGCTTTCGGAAAAGCTTGTAGGGTTGGAGTCGAAGGGACTCAAATGGCGCGATGTGATCGACCGTTGGGTACGTCACCAGGAAATTTATCCGACGAAGCGGTATGCACGCACTACCATCGAAGACTACTCTTCGCTCCTCCGGAACTGGACGCATCCGTGGCTAAATCGTATCGCCTCAGACCTATCTCGAGGCGATGGGCGTGAGATTATATCCTTTGCTCGAGCTGAGGGTAAAAGTGCGAGCTTCTGTAGACATCTAAAAAATACAATCAGCTTGATTTACTCCTGGGGGATTGAAGAAAAGCTCATCAATGGTGTTCAAGAAACGCCTGTGCATGGATTGGAAATCGAGAGGGATCGTGAGGAAAAGGTTCCAGAGATCCTAACGATTGTTGAGATTCGCGATTTGCTCAAAAAGGCGAAAGAGCAGCGGCACCCTTGGTACCCGGTTTGGGTTTCAGCCGTATATACGGGATGTCGTAGCGGTGAGCTCCAGGCACTTAGGCGGAGCGACATTGAAATCGTTTCGCGTGAAGAGGCGCTCGCTCAGGAAAAGCTCTCTCCTGAGATGCGTAGGTACGGTCTGATACGTATTCGGAAAAACTGGAATGCGCGCATTAAGGAGTTTGGTCCGACCAAAGCGGGCTATTGGAGAACTGTTCCGGTTTCGAGTGAGTTTTACTGGTTCCTCGTGCATGAGCTGAAAATCGAGGCCAAGAAACCAGATGATCTACTTCTACCGGCGTTTTCAGATTGGCGCCTTGGTATGCAGGCCATCATCTTGCGCGGGTTTTGTCAGGCCAATGGGATTCCATCGATCAAGTTCCATACCCTTCGCGCCTGCTTTGCGACGCAGCTGATTGCTTCGGGCATTCCTGCCACGATTGTTATGAAAATTTGCGGGTGGAAGGACATGAAGACGATGCAGCGGTACGTTCGGCTGGCTGGGGTGGATGAGAGCGGAGCGACCGAGCGGTTAAAGTTTATACCGACGGATGAGGCCGTAATGGAGAGGGTGGTCAGTCTGTTTGACTTTAAGAATAAATAAACGATAGACCTTTGACGTTCGCCCTATATTTGGAGTAATTGACAAAATGTCACAAAGTGACTTATTGTATAAAGCGTTAGATCGTACCCATGCTCGAAAGGTTTTGACCAAGTTCTTGGCCCTCTATGCTCAGGGAAAAGCCTTCTTACATTTAACCGCTCACTTTAAGGAACGCTGCTTGGAGCGGGATGTGAGTTTAAATGACGCAGTCAACGTGATGAAGGCCGGTACGATCAATAAACAGGGAGAGCCGGATATCAAAACCGGCCAGATCGTGTACAACGTCGAGACGGCCAGGATGGAAGTATCGCTTCAATTCGTAGATGAGAATCGGATTCGACTCATTACGATCAAGAGAAGGTAAATGAAAGATGAACTGTCCAAGTTGTGATGCCAAGATGACAGCCGAGAAGGTTAGTCGCTATCACTATGTGGAAAGCGGTCTCACGAACATCTACCTCAAAGGTATGACTCTCTGGTCGTGTCCGGAATGTGGATCGGAGGAGGTCGAAATCCCCGATCCATCTGGCCTACAGGACGCGATCGCACGTGCCCTTGTCTCAAAGGAGAGTCGTATAAGTGGCAAGGAGTTTAGGTTTTTAAGGACCTATCTTGGGCACTCGGGAGCTGATGTTGCGACACGTTTCGCAGTTTCCAGGGAGACTGTTTCTCGCTGGGAGACAAGCGCACTCAAAGTACCTGGGACCGCAGATATCGCATTGCGATACATGGTGCTCACAGGGAAGGCCAATCACGATTACAAAGTCACCGATCTGAATGAAATCTTAGATAGCCGGCGTCGCATTAAGTATCTGGATGCGAGATTTAAGAATGAGTGGAAGATTGAAAACAGGTCAGCATAATGGGGCAGAAAGGAGTAGGCCAAGTAGGCATTGCATGACGCAAATGCTTGTCCTAAAATAGGACAAAACCAGCTGGAAGTAGCTGATTTTGTTAAGTCCCAATCAAACCAACCAATTCAATAAAAAAGGCTTCGTCCCGTAAGGGGCGAGGCCTTTTTTATTGAACGCTTTGGGTGCTGAGGAAGCAGGCTCTACCCCATATCGAGGGGCATGAGGATTTTACAGAGAATCAATTTCTGATCGCAAATACTCATCCCATCCACACAGTGCCGACCAAACGTCTTGAGCGGCTCCCGATCCGTCTCAGATAAAATCTTAAGCTTGTAGCCGGCTGTCAGATACTTCCGCTTGGTATTAGGCGTAACCTCGGGGTTCGGGGCTTTACTCTCGTCATGGGTATCGACACGAGGCTCACTGACGCTAACGCTTTCAACTCGATTTGTAGAATCACAATTTTCATTTTCAAACATGCTTTACTCATACTCGCCCTACACTAATTTACACGGGGCAGGGTGTTGCATGCTTCGTTGGGACAGAGGGATGCGCAATTTCGTCCACTGTAGGTTGAATGACGGAAGCTTTGTCTAGAATTTCATTTTTATAGCAGAAACCGCATCCCTATCTTATCCTGAATATAGGGATGCGGTTTTTGAATGTGCTTCTCATATGTATTTTCATACCTTTATCGCTAAGTTCAATGCGTGCGTTTGCAACCCCCCAAAAAAGCACTTGTTTGACAGACGTATGGAAAACAATTTCTGGAAACCTTTATCGACGCGCCCCCATTATAGACGACTATGAATACATTTCTTTTAATAAAAAACTCTCAAATAGTGCTGAGGAAGCGGTACGTAACCGCCTTTTAGAGGGAGAAACTTGGGACAAAAAAATTGAAGCGGTGGGTAGCTGTCATTTTTCTCCGGGCATACAGTTTCAAGCAGATCTCAATCGAGGAATGCAGCCCCGATTTGATCTAGTCGATGAGTTTTTTCGTGACACTGCTGAACCGGTTAAAGGTCTGATTAGCGAAATAAATACCGAAGTTCTTAATACGAACCCCAACCTGAGAAATCGTAAGCTTTCCGTATCTATCAGAACCGAGAGGTGGCGTCCTTTCTTTGGCAATGAGGATGGGGCGCCATCCGGTGGAAGAGTACATTTTCATCCCCGGGCTGGAACAAAAGACGCAATCTATAACCATTCTGGAGACTCTACATTGATTGCTATTCCGAAAAATGGGGTAGAGCTTCCTGAAGGGAAGTCTAATTTTCCATTAAAAGATTTTGACCTAAAAAAAACACCAAATGATCACATTCTAATTATCGGCCATGCCTTACATACTTATCCCGATCTTCATCGACTCCCACTCTCTGAACGCCCAAAAAGACTGGTTATTATTTTGAGTTATGAACCATAGTTTACAAAACTGCATAGAACGATTCCAGGAACACAAATTGTCAGTATTTTCAAAACCAAGTACGTTCGACCAGCACTCTTTTACCCGCAGTTTATCTATCAGTACGGAAACTTTCGTTATGAAGCCTTCCGCCAATTTGTTTTAGGTTTCATATGGTTTTCGGATCAGAACCGTAGAAATTGGTTCATGAGTATTTGGTAGGGGGCACTCTCTTTTTGGCCGAGTTGCTTGAAGTACTCGATTACATCTTGGTCAAAGCGTATAGTGACCGGCTCTTTTAAGAGTTTAAGATACGGGTTCGATTTCCATTTCATTTTTTTAAAGTCGTATTTTTTCTCATAAGTTACCCTCATACTGCTTGCGTTCAGACTTCGTAAGTTTTCGTGCACTGATAATTCGAATTGTAGAATCATCTTCCCTAAAGCAATCGGCTACCAGCAAGATGCGATCAAATGAACTATGACCAACGGCAATTAATCTGTCTTCCTCGTTTGAAGTGAACTTTTTGAGCTTTTAAAAATCTTAAAAGAAGAGGCAAAAGACCGAAGTTTTGTGCTGTCTCGAATCAGAGAGTGGCACATGGGCATGCAAGCCCAAGAGCTAAGGAAATTTTGCTTGCTCACGGGGTTGACCTCGATCAAGTTCCACATGCTAAGGGCATGTTTTGCAACCCAGCTCATTCATCAAGGTACTCCAGCGATACAGGTTCAGAAGATCTGTGGTTGGAAGGATTTGAAAACCATGCAGCGCTATATCAGGCTTGCAGGGGTTGAGATCGAGGGGGCAACAGAAGGACTTTCGTTCTTACCGGCTACTACTGGGCTTCCGTGTCGTCTAACAACTTGAAATATTAGCGGTTGAGCCAGGTTTTATCGCCCCAACCATTTTCCGATCCGATTGCGACCGGCAAAATCACCTAAAATTCAGCAAGCCTCTACTTAATCTGAACATCTGTCCATCATTGGACTCTGGTCAAGACTTTGACGACGAGTATGAAGGCCTAGCCCACTGACAGGCTCAAACCGGCCTAAACAGCTCAAATTATTTAAAAAAAACACCGAAAAGAAAAGAGGAGAACAGACATCGTGAATTGGCGCTCGCAGAAAAACTGCCCGCTCATTGCAACACTCATCGTGTTGCTATCTTTGTTCTCTCTGGCGGCTCATTCTCAGGGCAAGTATCAATGCATGGATGGATCAGACTTAGGGTCCTTTGGATCTTTCCTTCTCACTAAATATCCCAACATCATCAACAGCAATTATTATTATCAATCCGACTACGGCACAATACTAGTTGATGCTTTGGGTGTCGCTCGCCAACTTGGCGGCAACGCGCGCCTAAATTGCGAAAGCTCCGAAAAATTGCTTTGCCGAATCGAGTACGGTGAAAAAGCGGATTACTCTGCAAAGCTCATAAATAACTTTCGAACAGCATTAAAACAAAATGTTCTCGAACTAGAAAATACAGTGGCTAGTCTAGCACACACTAATCCGACAACCCCGTTGAGCTTTGAGAGTGTTCTCGATGACCTGATTTCAAAGAAATCGAACCAAGCTATTCGCGCTTGGCTACGACTAAAACCCCTTGTTGAACACATAAACAATTCACAAGGGAGGAGCTTCGACTCAGATCTGAATTTTCCTATGATGAGAGTTCTTGTTGACACTTTACCACCTTCAGAGCTGGAGAGAATCTACCGTACCAATTGGCAGAAAAATACAAAGCCGGTTCTTTCTCTCCTGACTGCAGACAAGAATGCATGGCCTCTAACGAAGGCCTACACCGCCGAAGCAGCTCAATTCTATGAGGGCCTAGTCCAAGACGTCTTCACATGGCGCCAAACCGGACTTAAAGAAGGCAAAACCAGGAGCCTAGGGCTCGAAGATATCTCAGGCATGGAAGGCATGTTCAGAGGTGACATGGTAAAGGACTGCTCGACCAAGAATCTGCCCTATTATTCATTGCACAAAGATGTAACAACCTACGCCATCATAAAAAGCGGTCAGGGCCCATCATCGCTGCCGCTCGGAGTTGAATTAGTAGTGAATATTGAGGCAACTTTTCCCGATGGTCAGGCACAGAAAGTGCCCTACATTTTGGCTCTTGATGGGCCACACCTTCATTCTGACGATGCAAGAATCGCCATTGCAGCCGTAGATACCTTATACGGAAACCGGGGTGTCATACTTCCGCACGTATCTCTGCGGCCTGTGATTATTGCTGAGCGACTTCTCAAGTGGAGCAAAGACTTAAAGTCAGTCCCCATGAAGGGACGCATCCAGTTTCCTGAGAATTGGGAGTTGCTTAACGCGGTCAAGCCTAAACCATGGGCCTACTATTACGATCCTCATATGCTTGAAAACGCGAGTTACATTTCCTCGGAAGAGCTCAATAGAGGAAGCGTTAAACATCGTGTTTTTCTCGATCAAAAGGCAGAACAGACTATTGACCCTGATGTAGCCAATGGATCCAGTCTTTTTTCGAGGGCACTATTTGCTGCGCAACTTCTTGAGGCAGTCGATCCAGACTCGAGCAGCCTATCAAAAGCAAAGCTTAGTGAGCAACTCGGCTTGACAGAGAGCGAAGTGGCATCAGGACTCATGTTGTGGAGCGAGATCAAGTCAGCACGCCCGGTATCCGAGGGTCTTATCCGAGTTCTGCAAGAAAACCTTAAGGTCAGCTTTGAGGAGCTTTTGCTTACTCTAAAGCCGGCCCAAGCTGCTGCCACTTTCGAGCAGCTGCTGAGATCAGAGTCCCCAATAGTAGAAAATCCAGATTCACTATTTAGCTCGATCGACCGTCTTCTTGCCGAGCATTCTCTAAAAGCATTGTACTCAGATGAACGCGTTGCTTCGACTAAGATGCGAATTCGACTGAGCCTCTTAGGGGGATCGTCTGCGGTCTGGACTGACTTCGCAGATCTCTTTCAACGTTCCGAACTTCTGCCAGTCCAAAGAGATGCACTAGTAGCCCTGCGCGAATTCTCACCAACAGAACTTCCTGGGATTGGCGGCAAGACAGAAAGCGCAAGGCAGTTTTTGACTTTAGGTATAGAAAATCTTTCGCAAAAATTTAAAGTTAACCGAGGAGGAAAACTCGGAAAAAAAGAGGGTCTCATTGCCGAGCTAAGGACGGGTAGTCGCGAATCACTCCTCCGCGCTCTGCAAGCATTGCCAGAGCAAAAAAAGTGGCCAGTTGAAATTTGGCAAATTGTCGGATCACTTTTGGGATCAGAGCATTCTGATGTAAGAATCGCGACGCAAAAGATACTCAATGGACGCGCTCAAGATAGGCTGGGCATTGGGGCCTCGTTAGCAGCTATCGCGGACGGCCTTAAGGTCAGCACAAGAAAAGAGATTCGAGAGCAGTGGAAAAACACAAGAAATATTGTCTCGGATTGCCTACTAGATAAGATGCGAGAATAAGTAGTTCATTTATAGGGGTCGAGTCGTCTCATCCACGGTGATCTTATTCGCGTCACCTTGTGGCGCTCGGATGGATTGAGAAGACCTGTTTGCTTGTCGACACTTCGCCAAGCTCTAACGAGACAGTGTTCCTAAGTCAGGAACAGTCTGTTCCAAAATAGGTTGTACCTCGTTCTCTCCCCGGGCATAAACAAGAGCAGGGGTGACATCAATGGCAGGGCAAGCCTTTCTTTCTGCAGAGTTTGAGAGACGCGTCCGATCAAATCCCCGGTATTCTCTTCGAGCCTTTGCTCGCGATTTGGCAATGAGCCCAGGGGAGGTTTCGGAAATCATAAAAGGCAAGCGTCGCTTAACCGCAAAGGCCATCGCAAAAATCTCAGTGCGTTTAGGATTAAACGCATCGGAAACCCAAGCTCTTCTGGGTGCCGCGAACCTTGAGGCATCAGGTTTAAACAATGCAGAGATCCAGACCCGGGAGCTAAGTGCCGACTTGTTTAGAGTTGTTTCAGATTGGTACTGTTTCGCGATCCTCAATCTTTTCGACACCGTTGCTTTTCGAGCAGATCCTAAGTGGATCGGTAGCAGGCTCGGGATCTCCCCTGCAGAAGCAAAACTCGCTCTTGAACGATTGGAGCGGGTGGGGCTTACCCGCAGAGTAAAGGGGCGTCTCGAAAGAGATGCCGCTTTTGTTATCTCCTCGAGCGGCATCCCATCTGAAGCCATCCGCAGCTATCATAAACAGGTGCTCACAAAGGCGATGCAGGCACTCGAGACCCAGCCCGTAAATGAACGCGACATCACGGGACTTGGCATCGCTTTGGATACTCGAGATCTGCCGGATTTGATCGGCGAGCTGAGGAAATTTCGAGATCGAATCGCCGCCAAGTACTCTCGTGGCAAAAGAAACGAAGTTTATCATTTAGAAATTGCTTTATTCAAAGTGACTGAAAAAGGGGTGCTGAGATGAGAGCATTGGGTTGGATGATGTTGGCTGCTTGGGCGGTGAGCAATGGGGCATTTGCTGGTTCTGGCACATGGGTTGGTAATGGAGATGATGGAAGTGACCTCGAAGGGGCGACGCCGCTGAAGAGCGAAAAGATCCTGACCTCTCGTTCTCATGCGATAGAACTTCTGCGTAAACTCAATATCGCTGGAGTTGCGGGCCTAGGTTCCCTGATTCCTGAGGTGGAGAGATCTCCCTTGTATATGTCCAAAGTCGATTCTCCTGCAAGACTAGGGTCAGATCAGGGCGGGTTCCATACCGACATGAAGGGACGCGTTTTTGCGCGAACGCTCGCCGAGCCTCTTTCGCCCACGCGATTTTTTCCGGTATCAGAGAAGCTAGATGATGATCAACTGGTAGCGCTTCACGTTCATGAGGCTTTGCACCGGTCTTTGCCCGCCTCCATTCGAGAGGATGAGGCTATCGTTTCTGAGATCGCTCTATCGATCGTGTCGCCTGAGTCGTCTCACGATCAGGTTCGCAAAACCGCTGCCAAGCTGATTCCTGTCGCAGACACAATTGCCATGAGTAGCTCTTCGGTTGTTGCTCCTGCTGAGACAAGTTCTCCTGCGCCTGAGGCCTCGTTTGCGGTCAATCCCTCGTTGGTGGGCTATGAATTCCGAAATTATTGGAACAATCCCGAGCTGTCTTCGGTTAATCGAATGCATTTGCTGCGGAGCTTTCTCTACCCGTTTGGAAGCAAGCAGGATTCGTTTGGATTTGGGATTCAAGCCTCTTTGATTCAGCAACCGGCAGCAACCATTTTAGGCCCCTTGGGCTTATCTGCCCGTGTGCGACTTTGGTCAGGTAGAGGGTTTGATATTGCGGCATGGGGAGAGTGCTCACTCAATACGCTATCAGCGGCGGAGCTCAAGAACTCGCCGTTTGGTCGAGATGTCGGAACGTTTGGACTCGAGATGCGCAAAGATCTTCGGTTTTTCTATGTCGAGAATGTCTTGGGCTATAGCTTGCCCGGCTCAGCAAAGGAAACCATCGGTCGTGTCGAATACAAATATGGTTATGGCGGCGTTATGCATGTGGCAGTTCATACAGGCGTAACGTTGGCCTTTATTAAGTTGGGAGGATTTGCAGACATCTACCTTGCAGATTATTATCAGGCGCAAGGAGGAGCGTTTCCGTTATTTGATACTGGACGGTACCGACTTGTATCGGCGGGACCGGAGGCGACCTTGCGTATCGAGAATTTAGCAGTGAGTGCCTACGGCAAATTCTTGTTGAGCGCACCCGAAGACGTGGAGTTTGACTCGTTAGGTAACTTGATGGGAGCCGGATCTGGGCAAGCTAGCCTTGGTGCTCGCCTTAGCATGCACTTTTGAGGAGAAGAATCGTGAAAGCTGACGCTAGAATAAGTCTAATTGCTTTGATCTTATGGGGTGTTCTGGGGTGTGGGCCTCTTTCTACGCAAAATCTCAAAGACTCTCAGCAAGAGCGATCCATAGATGGGGTTAAGCAAATCGTAGTAGGAATCGAGGATACGCAGGAGCCGTCTACTTTTAATCAGTCTCGGTATTTGGTTTCGTCAAATCATCGAGTTTTGCTTCGCTATGAGAAGCTAGAGTCAGAATCTCAGGATGTGCGGCTTGAGGGAGGTCGACGGGTCCGGGTTTTGATCGCGCCAGATAAAGGCACGGATCTCGCCCATCTTCAGAAGCACTTAAAGGTTTGTCCATTGATGCGCAACTGGATGATGGCAGCTACGTGGAAAAGGGCACATCCCTTCAATAGAGAGGGACGCTGGGAGGCTGATGGCGGCGATTTCGACCGGAACGAGTGCGTTGTGAGCAAGACTAATATAGAAGGTTTTGCGATATTTGATGTGACAGATTGGTTTAGTAATTATGTTCGCGGGCGAAATCAAAACTTTGGATTGATCCTGATCTCAGACGATTCTGTAACCATCGAGGGTGACGCCCAGGGCACGCTGTCTCCACGGATACAATGGCTGATTACGCCGATTGTGTCTCAGATGGGTACTGACGCGAATTAGGAAGTACCCCGCTCCCAGTGGCGGGGCCACAGGGGTGTATCATTTGAAATTATGGGTTTCCCTTACTTCAAGTTCAGTGAATTTCCTTCTTAGGCGGCATCCTGGTTTCAGGAAGCCTCACAATTCCCATTGACCCGCATGTTAAACCGAGTCAATGAATTAAAATGATCCATCCTCCGATACAACGCACGTTCCGGTTTTTCTCCGCCAAGGCCCCAGCTCTTAGTCCCAAGGACATCGAATGCCTTGTGCTTCCTTGGACCCAAAGCGGGAATGGTTCGGTCGCACTTTCTACGGCCGGAAAACAACGGTGGAACTCTGAACTACGCTCTCAGTTTACGCAAAAGTTAGCCGCTGCAGCCGAAAAAGCTGACTCTCCCGAAGAGATGAGATTTATTCGCGTCAACACCAGTGGTGGAGGCGCGTCGATTTTTCTGTTCGTCCCATCTCAAACGAGCACCTACGACTTGCATTGTGAAATCCGCAAGGCGTTTGCTGATTCGATGGAGCATCCCTATCGAATCCGATTGGACGTTAGTCATTTAGGTAAGGAGCAGGAACGCGCCTTGCTTGCTTTGTCTTTTTTGTCGGAAACAGCAGGGTGGAAGCCCGCAACTTTTGGAAACCGCAAGCGACTGGCTCTCAAAGGGCTGAAGCAGAAAAAAGGCCTCCCCATTGAGGTGGTGAGCAAGCTCCCTAAAGAGGTAGCAGCTTCACTTATTCAACGAGGCACGCTTTTAGGCTTAGCCAATAACCGCGTGCGGACACTCGCGGATCTTCCTGCCAATGAGCTTGGACCCAGTGCTTATCGGCAGCACGTCGAGCGATTCGCGCGATCAGAAGGTCTTCAGTACGAGTTTTGGGATTGCGCAACTCTGGCCCGTAAAAAGGCCGGTGCCTTTCTTGCTGTGACCCGTGCGGATCCTAAGAGCTCAGGTGGCATTGCCGTGGTTCGCTATCGTCCCGCTGGTAAGCCGGGAGTTAAACGCAAGCTTCTCAATCTGGTGGGTAAGGGGATCTGCTTTGATACCGGCGGTTATAACATCAAGGTTGAGGGACACATGCTCGGCATGCATGGAGACATGACCGGGTCAGCAATCGCATTGGCTCTCTGTGCTTATTTTGCTGAGATCAAGGCGCCGTTTGAGGTTCATGCTTATATGGCATTGGCAGAGAATCTCATCTCGAGCAGCGCTTACAAACCCAATGAGGTCGTTGTAGCTAGCGATGGCACATCGATCGAGGTCATCGATACGGATGCTGAAGGCCGGATGATCCTATCGGATACACTGGCACTAGCGTCCCGGGAAAAACCAGATCTCATGATCGACTTTGCAACACTGACGGGTGCGGCGATCCGAGCTTTGGATACACGGCGTGGAGCGATCTTCTCGAACCGCAAGGAGCTCGCTGAACTCAGCGTACGTTGCGGTGAAGCAGCGGGCGAGCGCACCTGGGCGTTTCCGCTGGGTGAGGATTACCGCAAAGAGCTTCAGTCAAAGGTCGCCGACATCCTTCAGTGCGCGTCTGGCAACAACGCGGACCACATTTACGCAGCTACTTTTCTATCGCACTTTGCGGGTAAAGAAACTCCGTGGGTACATCTCGATCTTGTACCTGCGGCAAACAGGGGTGGTTTAGGGCTCATTCAGAGCGACACGACAGGTTTTGGTGTACTTTGGGCAGACGAGTTTGTCCGGCAAGCGGAGCTCGGGTAATCACTTGCAATCGCTCTGAACTGCCTGATCAGACGTCTCTTGACTGAAGGGAGAGGCGATCATTTCGAGCAAAGTTTAAGCACAAAGCTCTTTCCGTCGTCAAACACGGAAGGCTTCAGCTTTGATAATGCCATGAGGTTCTGTTGAAAGTCTTCCGTTAGCTGAGATTCTGCTCGTATCCATGAATAGAAGTGGTCAATTTGAGCCAGGTGACCCGAACGGATTTCGGGTGAGCCATAAGAGAACGCAACATAGCAAACACCAAGGTTCTCAAGATATCGAGCGAGTGCATCAGGGCCCGCCTTGTACGGCATGCCCGGCGGGGGAGACACCTCACCCGGGACATCGGCTACCCAAATATTGTGTTTCCTAAAATCCAATAGGTACGGCGTCAATACGCGGGCAAGTACTGTCTTTCCCTGTGGAATGGACTCCTGAAGCGAGGCGTAGATTCCCGGCGTTCTAGGTTCCGGTAGTGTCATCGCGCCTTGATTTGAAGGAAGAGAAAAGACAACGCGGGCATGTTCGCTCATTCGGTTGATGAAGAGGTTAGGTGACGTCAGCAGGTTTGAAGGTATCCCATCAAACGTAACTTCTTGAAACGCGATTGCGAAGGAAACGACTCCAAGAAGGACCGCGAGAAGACGCGAGGGCTTTTCTCTCAGGTAGACTCCAGTCAACACCAAGAATGCGATGAGGCAGGCATAGGCCTGAGAAAACTGAAATCTTTGATAGCAACATCCGGCGACGGCGAGGTACATCCCAACAGCTGCGATCCAAACCGCCCCAAGCTGTCCTCCCGCATAGAACAAAAGTTGCGTGAGGGGCTTATGTCGATTCTTCACGATGAAGAACAAAGAGAATGCGCAGCCTGAGATTAAGCAGATCAGCAGGGCCTTTAAGTAAGATTGGGTCATCGTGAAGTAAACTGTGCCCAGCCAGACCGCAAGCAGGAGCTGAATTTCCTTTCGTGCGGTTGAAGCCGCCAAGCCTACAAACAAGATTAAGGCGGCAAGCAGGCCTGGATAGCGTAGGCTGTCTACGGCCGCAAAAAAGAAGTGTGGGTAATCCGCGTGGATCTTAAGGAGGCCTTCGACGTCGTGGTAGGACGTGACGGTGTACCCTTTTCCGAGGAGTGGGTAGTACCAGCTTCCAATTGAAGGGTAGGCAGAGATCAACCAAGGAGCCAAAAAGCTTAAGAACAGTAGTGCGCTTAGGCCAGCGTACTTGAGCTCATGCATGACAGGTCTTTTTTTAAAGAAGGCTTCCAAAACACGGCTTCCAAAAAAAATGCTAAGCGAGATGGGCGGAAACGAAGCGAGATTTCCCTTCAACGAACACACGCAGGCACTGATCAAGCTGATGCTCAAGCAGCGCGAAAGTGTCAGGGCGCGGTCTCTTGAATCGAAGTAGAAATGCAGGAGAGCTATCAGTAGGGCTAGGCCCAGTACGACGTTGCTGGAGTTAGCTCTTGGGGCATGCACGGCGATAGCGAGTAGAAAGGGAAGCGTGGCAACAGTCCACATTCTAGATCCTCCGGCCTTCGCTAGCATTCCGTAGATCAAGACGGGCAACATGATGAGAATCAACGCGGGCTCGATGAGAGAGACTCGTTGAAGCGAGACAAAACTGAGGGCGATGCTTTGGAGATAACTGTTGGCGCCTAAACCTGAGAATCTCCGCTGACTGAAGGGATCAGAACCCATCGATCCGGTTTGCAGCATTTTTAGCGGGTAGACAAAATAGCCGTTGTAGTCGTCGGTCGAATTAAAGAACCAGCCCTTACAATAGGAGAGATAGACAATGGCGATCGACACGAGGAATGGAACAGCCGCTAAAGTCGACAAGGGATGGCGGCGGACGGCTTGAGAGGTGGACAAGACGATTGATCGAAGCTTTGACGAGCTACACCGTAGGGTGACTCCGTAGGCTAGTAGACCCAATGCGACTACGACTCGGTTCGTTGTTTCAGAGACAAGACTTGCTAGGTTGAGTATCCCACCCAGAAAAGCTACGGTTGAAACTCCAACCAGGAAATTGAGCCCCGATCTCCACTCCTCTTTTGACTGAGAGGCTTTTTGAAACAGTATGCCCCAACCCATAAAAGAAAAAATCAAAACGATACCAATAATGGCTGACGTGGTCATACGTTTTGTTTTACTTGAATAGAACGCTTAAGGGCAAAGCAATAAGGTGCCGGTTTGACATGCATCGAAGGCCCGTGTCTAAATGGAACAAAGCGTGGTTGAAAAATGACAACTCAGAAAACTACATTCCATCCGTCATTAGCTATTGCCGTGAGTTGGGATACCTCGATGGAGGAGTGCATTCTCCTTATGCAGAAGCATAAAGTAGGTTCTCTCCTTGTTGTAAGGGACAATGCAAAGCGAGATTTGATTGGGATTTTTACTGAGCGGGATCTATTGAGAAAAATAGAAGTCATAGACAAGGGTGGCTTTTGGGACAAGCCCGTTCGCAAGATGATGACTTACCCAATACGAGTTATTCAAGCTGATCAATTGCATCAGGCTGCTGACATCATGGTAAAATATGGTATCCGGCACTTACCTATAGTCGTAACAGACGACGAGCAGAAAAATCGCTTAGTGGGCGTGATCTCCATGCGCGACATCTTTGTGAACATGGTTCAGAGTCAAGCTAAAGCGAAGGCTGCTGAGGAGCTTGAAGGAAAGAAAGCAAGAACCAAGATCCCGCCTATTGGCGTAGTGACTGCGGATCTATTTTTTGTCCAATTTCTGCGCGACACGCTCTCTTCCGTGTATCGAATCGGAGTTCAACACCTTGCCGTCGAAGACGTACTGGACGAGGTGGTCAACCCTCAGATTCTAGTTTTTGATTTAGATGGGATGGCCTCCACGCAATGGATTAAATCGCTCAAGGCCTTGAACAAGCGTATGCGCCCTCCGATGACCGCGATCGTATATGATCCTGCCCTCTACGAGACGGATACGGTTCGAGCCTTGAAAAAATTGGAAAGCTCTAAGGAATTTGTTGTATTCCCTAAACCTCTCTCCATCACTGGGCTACTGAATCGAATCGGCCCTGTTCTGGGACTGCAGCCTCAGAGCGGGTAGGTGATTCGAAAAAGTCACCCACCCAACATGCATGTGATGCGGGCGTATCAGAGCACGGTGAGTGAATCGTCTCAAAAGATAGGCCGATCGAGACGGGAGCTTTTTTCAGAAGCGCTTTTAAGATCGGCGGTCTTGCTGTTGGAAGATGCTACGACGACTCCCAGCCTTGCGAAGGAGTCGTTGGAAAATCCAAGGTAGAGACTTTGGCGCGCCGACGCTTGAGCAGAGTCATTGCGGCGGAAAGGATTGGAATCAATCCCACCCAGAACGCAAACGACGGAAACCAATCGCCCTGAAGCGCAACGAAAGAGGCAGTGCGTTTTTTTACGATGGGGACAGAGCTCAGCAGTACTGCGGCCTCATCTTTAGGGATCGAAGCGCGCAAAGTGCCGTCTGGCAGAATGATGGCTGTGATGCCGTTATTGGTTGAGCGCAGTTGGGTCATGCGAACTTCTACGCTTCGGATCTTGGCTAAGGACATGTGGATTTCCTGGGCACCGGTACTGCCGAACCAAGAGTCATTTGTGAGGTTGAGTATAAATTGGGCTCCTTTGCGCCAAGTTTGCGCAAAGTGATCGGTAAACAGCGTCTCATAGCAAACCACGGGGCCGAGATCGAGAAGACCACCCTGCGGATTCTTGAGCGTGATGACATCGGGGCCCGAGCCCTTACCAAAATTACCGAGCTCGGGCAGGAGTTTTTGAATGATCGCTGTGTCGCCGAAGTAGGGAATCTCTTCGCCAAAGGGCATTAAGATGCTCTTGCTGTAAACCTGTGAATCACCCTGAATGTCGAGAAAGAAAATAGAGTTGTAATCCTTTCCCCCCAGGTGACGGTAGGAGCCAATCACCCACGGTACCCCCGACTTCTTGACCGCTTCGACTATGCTGCGGTCCGTGGCGTCTTCGAAGGGAGAGCGCGGCTGGCCGTAGGCGAGAGGGTAGGCGGTTTCGGGCCATACGATGAAGGAGAGCCGGACACCTTTCTCCTTAGCCTGCTCTTGCGCTTGATCGGTGAGCGAGAAAAGTTGAGAGAGCACGGCGCGCACGTTTTCTTCGGCACCGCGCTTTTCCGCGGAGAGTTTCTGGAGATGGTGGACATGGGGTTGAATGGCGGCCACCCATGCTTCTTGATCGGGAGATTCTATCATTCTGCGAATCTGTATCCGCGCATCTTGTCCGTAGGAGTAGACGAATAGCAAGGTCGCGGCTGTTGGCAAGAGCGTGGACACTATTCTTAGGGAAGCCTGCGGCTCTTTGAGGAGGGTGAAGGCCCTCCAAAGGGCGATATTAGAAATAGCAACGAGCCAAGTGAGGCCCCAGATCCCTATCGTGTCAGCAATCTGAACCATCGTGTTCTGAGTGTGAAAAGCCTGACCCAAGGTGTCTTTGAAAATCTTAGGCAACAATCCGTCGAGTCCCGCATAGAGAAGCCCCAAGAAGAGGACATGGATTCCGGCAGTGATTTCGAACCGCGCGCGTGTCCTTTCGCGCTGCGCTTGTCGGTAAAAAAAGAAGGAGAGCGCAAAAGCGAGCCACTGAGGCTGTGCGAAAGGCGAGTAGAGCACGAGAGCAAGTGCCGCTACAGGCAGCGGTACTTGCGCGAAGTCATGAATGGAGCCTGCGAGGTAGTGACATCCTACGGTTACGCCGATCGCCGAAACCCAGAGAGCGTGCCTGAGCGCTTCCTTCCAGCTGGCAGATCGATCAACAAGGATCAGGTAGGGGATAAGCGCGACGTAAACGAGAGGCCAAAAGTCATAAGGAGGCATCGCAAGGATAGCGAGCGCAGCGGTCAAGGCGCTATAGGGATGTGGCAGGTACTTTTTCATGATTGGCGGTGAATTTAGGAGGTCGCGGGGGATTGGGCAAGGGCAACTTGCGAGCGCTATTGCTAGAAGGACATCCTCAAACCCACGCCCATGTTCGATATCGTTGTTGGGACATTGAAGGCAGGGACCGCAGCCCCTTGATAGACTAAAGCGGGTGTCTGGAGCGAGAAGTTAAATTCTCCTCCTCGAGTGCCATAGTGAAAGTCCGCATAGGCCTCAAACGTCAGATAGGTCAGGATTCGCCACGCAAAATCAAGTCGCGACAAGAAGGATCGGTCGGACAGATTGCCTAGCGTTGAGAAGGTGTAGGACGTGTGCCGCTCGGCATCCGGACCTTCAGCAGTGATATAGAAGGCCGCATAGTTTTTACCCGTGTAAAAAGGCTGATATTGACCAAAGAAAATCAAAGCTGGGTACACGCGTGCATCGTTGTAACCCGCCTGGTTGTAAAAATACTCGACACCCACAGTGGCTTGTCGGTTTTCTCGCCAAGCGAACTGATGGTTGGCTCCAGTACTCACTTGTATCGAAGGGCCTTCGACAGCGTCTGAAGAAATCAGGGTTGAAAGATCTGCGCCAGGGGTGAGTCCTGCTCCAGAGATTGCGTAGCGCGCAGGAGGAGCGCCCGTAAGGCACGCAGCTTCGAGGTAGACATCGAAGGGTCCAAGCGAGCTTGAAACATCTCCGCCATAAACAGCGCTCGTGCCTCCGCGAGCAACCGTCTCAATGCCTATCTCCGTGCTGCCAAAGACGGTTTCAGCGCGAAACGCTCCGCCCACCTGCCCCAGAGTGCTCGAGGGGGTGGGATTGTCGAAGAGCGCGATCCCGTAAAGATTGGTTTTCTTCGATTCGATCGGCAGCTCGAATTTGACCATCGTCGTGCCAACTCGCAAATCAAAGGGCAGCAGCGGATCCCGGCGTTGGATGTGCAAGAAGTCCGTAGGATTCCAGAAACGCGCGGAGCCCCACTTGACGTGCTGTTTGCCAGCGGTCACGAATACAGTGTGATCAATGTCAAACTTGAGCCATGCCTGGTCGAGCACGACTTGTGGGTTGTTGGGTGTCGTGGCGGTGAGTGCCACACTTGAAGGAGCGGTTGAGGTCGTCGAGTTTTGCATGCCCCCGAAAGAGGTGCTCGCACCCGTGGCTCTTGAGTACTGATCGCGTGTCGGGTCGTAGATCAATCTTGCATCGATGAATCCCCGCAATCGGTCGTTGGGCCGAGCATCGATGAAGCCGTCAAATTGAAGCGGCATAGAGAGAGGAGCCTCATCGAGCGAGACGTCGCGTTGACCAGAAAAGATGAGTCGCTGATAGTAACGGCCTCCGACTTGAAGGGTATTGTCGGTAATCTCGAGAGCGTCTTGGGGGGGCTGCTTTGGGGACTCTGTTTTCTGAGTGGCTGCATCTTGTGAAGCCGCGGTTGGGGTTCCAAACATTTCCTCTTCATTGGGTTGGGATGATTCGGCGGTGGCGGGTATCGCTCCCGGAGCCAAAATCATCAAACCCCAGGCTGCTATAACCTTCGTTTTCATCGGCTTTTCGATTCTAACCAAGCCTTTGTGAAGATGTTCTCCGGAAGCGGTTGAAGATCGACTGACTTCACGATCACGAGCGTCGAGTTCGCTTTATCGATCTCGTCATAAATACGGATCTCTTTGCGATACCAGAGCTCGGCCTTCTTGGACTCGCTGTAGAGTTTCTCCCACTTTGGCACGTAAGAAGTGCGCATCAATCGACCCGACAGCGCAAAGTCCTGCCGCTTCAAATCATTGCCAGTGGCTTGGTCGATCCAGAGCTTGACGACCTGATAGGCGACATCGATCCCGGGTTTAGCGGTGAGCTTAAGCACCCAGACTTTAAAGTTGCCGAGCTTTTCTTCGCCTTCATATGCCGGGTCATACTCTTCGGCCAGTTTAGATTGGTCAAAGTCCTGCCTGCGAGAGTCGGTGCCAGCGATGCGTTCGCGGTCCGTTCTGCGCTCCCACTTTCCAACAGTAGGGTCGTAGTACCAGAGGTTCTTCTCAACCCGGAGGTAGCCTTTGCCCGCTTCGGTCTTAGGCTTGGTGAAAAGGATCATGAGCTTCTCGTCCGCATCACGACGATAAGCTAGCGCTTCTCGAACGACGTCGGGCTTGTCTTTTTCTTTTTGCTCGATGTAGGCCAGCGCTTTGTAGTCTCCAGAACTTCGGATTCTTAGGTCGATGCCTTTGAGGAGGTCGACCAATTTCTCTTTAGGAAGTGCATCAGCTGCATGAGCAGTGGCAGAGGCGATCATGATCAAAACAGAGGCAATCATCTTCATGGATTTCATCCTATGTGCTGCATGGCCGTGACGGGTTTGAGGCGTGCGGCGTGGGTGGAGGGTATCAGCGAGACTAGCGTCGTGCAGCCCGTGATGACGAGCATGCCTTTTAGAATGCTAGCAGGATCAAATGCGAGGTGAAGGGTATTGGTCAGCAAGAACATCTTGGCGCCTTCTGGTACAGGAAGGTGCGCGAGGTTCAGCAAGACGGCGATTAAGATTCCTAGTAAGGCCCCCACAGACGTCCCTAAAACACCGAGTGAGAAAGCCTCGATCATAAACATGGCCAAAATGCCAGTGCGGTGCATTCCGATGGCTCTCAAAGTGCCAATCTCCCTGGTACGCTCACGGATCGAGATCCACATCGAGTTCATGATTCCTACAGCGATGATCACGAGGAGCACTGCGATCAGCACAAACATCAGTCCATCGATTGCGGCAATTGTCCATTTAAAGAAAGACATCTCTTCATCCCAGGTTGTTATGTCGAGCTTCTGTCCCGTCCAGTCTTCGCGATTGACCGAATCGAACTTTTGCCAGAAAGGCTTGGCTTCGCGGTCCATCAAGACGTACCCCTCAGCGACGAACGCCTTGCGCAGCAGATCCATGTCTTGGGGAATTCTCGACATGTCTTTGAGGTAGATTTGGATCGCGCCCGTCGCGTCTGAATTGATTTGGTAGAGCTGCCTTAACGAGTCGTCAGGGATGTAGACGCTCCATGCGCTCAGGAGACCGATATCTTGAGCTATTGCAGCGACACGTACGTCGATCGTGTTGTTCACGCCACGAGAAGTCAGCGCTGAAACCACCATCGAGTCCCCAACCTTCACGCCGAGTTTCTTTGCTTGTTCTTCGAAGACGAGGATAGTGCCAGGCTTGGCCAGCTCATCGATCTTGCCATCCTTGATTTGAATCACGCGCTTGAAAGCAGCCTCCTGACTGATATCCAACCCGCCGATCCCTGCTTGCATAGAGCCGTTATCGGAGACGATCTTGGCCCAGCCTCTTCCGCGCGGTGCGATGAAGTCTAGATCTGGCAGGGTTTTACGCACGATTTCTGCGATTTTCTTATGAGGCGTAACAATCGGCGCTGACTGGCCAGCCGTGATCTTATAAAAACCACCAATGTTGAGGTGGCCTGTAGACAGCGTGGTGGCAGACTCGAGCATGGTCGAATGGATGCCTGTCGAAAGACACAGCAAAAATACCAATAGCGCTGTAACTCCCGCAATCGCTCCACCCAGAAGGAGAGTGCGTTTTGTGTGTTGAGCTAGGTTTCGGATGGCGATCATAAAAAGCTGAGCCATGGTTCAGTCCTCCGATTGCATCGCTTGGACCGGCGATACGCGGGTGGCAATAATGGCTGGGTAGAGAGCTGAAGCGGCAGTTACGATCCCAATCACGACTACGGCCCCGATTAACGAACCCATGCTGAGAGAGATAAAAAGGCGTGGACCTGAGAAGAAGAAGTATAAAAACTCGTTAGGCGCAGGGATCCCCTTGCTTGCCAGCAGCTGAACGACCCCTGCTCCGAGCAAGATACCGATTGAACCAAATACCACGCCCAGCACCATTGTTTCGACCAGGACCATCGAGAGAACAAAGGATCTTTGAGCGCCGATTGCCCGCATCGTTCCGATTTCTCGGATTCTTTGCAGAGTGGCCATCATGATCGCGTTATTGATGACGACGAGTGCAACTATGAAAATGATGAAGACCGCGAAATATAAAACTACTTTGGCAACGAAGACGAACTGACCGATATTGCCTGCCGCCTTCTGCCAGGAGACAACGCGCAGATCGAGACCTTCGCGTTTGGCGGCGGCATCGATAGTCTTCATGGTCTCCTCGAGCTTTGATGGGTCCTTCAAGATGATCGCAGCATTGAGGGCAACGCCGCGTTCGATCTCTTCCGTGGAGTAGGCTCGATTGATCATCGCTGATGCATCATAAAGCTTCCCGTTGCCCATCTCGACTCGGTCGTCGATTGCGCGTTCTTTG
>CAZGCK010000002.1:56855-70112 GCA_964524175.1 uncultured Bacteriovoracaceae bacterium
GCCGGTGGTGCAGGGCTTTAACGGTTTCGTCCCGCACGCCTATTCCCGCATCCACCCGGAGGTCAAGTTGTTCAATACCAATTGGAACAGCGGGTCACCGCCGAAGAACCGCCAAAAAGCTCGGCTTCTGCTTGATCGCGTTCGACGACCTTTGCGCCCACGGAGGCCTGCATCTGCTTGGCTTCCGCGATCTTGTCAGGCGTCACGAAGCCATAGAGGTCGCGAAAAGACATGAGGTCCATTAAGCTCAAGCCCCCTGCCAGGCCGGATTTTTCTAGTCCTTTGAATTGAAAGGTCCCGTACACCTTGATGTTGGCTGACTGGACAAACCCGCTCTTGGTAAATGCTTTGATCGTCAGCGAGTCGCCTGGTCGAACTCGATAGAGTTCGATGAGAGGCGCGATCGAGTCGTAGAAGAATTGGTAGCGAGCAGCAAAGTTCTCGTCGTTAGTATCAAAAAGCGCGTTTAACAGCGTATGGAGGTCTTTTTCCTCAGACTTCAAAAACCCTTGGATGTTGGTGACCACTTTCTGGGTCGTTAAAGGATCCAGCTGCAAAACCAGCTCGCGGGTCTGGGTCCGATTTTGCTTCACCATGAGCTGCAGATCTGGATCCGTCGCGATCTTCTTGCTCTGCTCGGTCAACGCCTCGTTGATTTGATCCAATCGATGCGCGATCTTGAGCTTGAATTGATTCTCGTAGATGTACTTGGAGAGCAGCATCCCGCGTTTTCCGCTTGGGATCGGCTGGCCGTCGACCACTTCCATTCGATCAAAGGACTTACTGAAGGAATCGACATCAGTGCCTGCGTAACCGAGATAGATCAAATCGGCATCTGGGATGAGCGACGAGATTTGGTTTTCTAGAAACTCCAAGTGTCCAAACGGGTCGCGATCGAAGCTATTCCAAAAATCACTAGAAGCCGCTTTCTCGAGCGTGAGCGAGCTTTGTGGGTCGATCGCCTTCTCCGAGGCAAGGACCGCGAGCTTCTTATAGTCCCCTTGGATGACCTTTACGATTTGCTGGACGTGGCTTTTGAGGCTTTGGATCTGCGCTTGCGTTTCAGGCGAGTGATCTCCCTCGGCCCGTTTGCTTACGGACTTACGCAGGCGCTCGAGCGTGAGGTCTACTGTGTTGCCAAACATCACGCTTGCGCCATTGACCCCCATGGGGATGATGGTTTGGATATTACTGATGCCTTGAAGCGCTTGTTTTACTTTCGAAAAATCCGGGATCGCGGCGATATCCGGAAATCCCCAGTCTCCAAAGAGGGTGAGCTCTTCTTTGGATTGGTTCGAATATACCTGAATGTGGCCTGCGATACTGCCTGTGATGCTCTTGCTCATCGCTGAATCGACGCTATTGAGAAACGAGCCTCCCACGACAAAGAAGAGCGTTCCGACGAGAATAATCCCGCCGATGAAGAGGTTTAAGAAGTTGGCAAATAAATTGCGAATTGCGATCTGTGTCAGTACGAAGAACCCACTCATCAGTGCGCTCCGCCCGTTTCCCGTGAAGTGATCTTGCCGTCAGCAAGACGAATGATCGAGTTGGCGAGGGACATTACATTGGCGTCGTGGGTGGAGAAGATGAACGTTGTTTTTTCGACCCGGTTCATTTCTTTCATCAAGTCGATGATGGTCTCGCCTGTCTTTGAATCGAGGTTGGCAGTAGGTTCGTCCGCTAAAATAATCTTAGGCCTTGTCACGAGGGCGCGCGCAATCGCGACGCGCTGACGTTGACCGCCCGAGAGCTCGCTAGGCCGGTGCTTAGAATGTTTGGATAGGCCGACCTTCTCGAGAAGCTCGTTTACTCGTGCAGCGCGCTCTGAGGAGCTGAACTTTCGTTGCAACAGCAAGGGAAACTCGACATTCTGAAAAACGCTCAATACAGGTACGAGATTGAAGCTCTGAAAAATAAATCCAATAGTATGGAGTCGGAGATCCGTGAGCTGCCGATCATTGAGATTCTTAGTGTCGTGTCCGTCTACCACGACTTGTCCAGACGTGGCGGTATCGACGCACCCGAGGAGATTGAGGAGAGTGGTTTTGCCGCTGCCTGAAGGACCGGCGATCGAAACAAAGTCGCCCGCCAAGAGGGTCAAGCTGACGTCTTGGAGCGCGGGGACCACTACCTTGCCCAGGTGATAGTTCTTGGTGACGTTTACGATCGAGACAATCGGTGAGCCGGCGCGATCCATGCGAGAGACCTCCTCAAGGTGAACATGAGCCTAAGGTGAACAAGTACCTGCTTTTACAGGGTCTCGTAAGCTAAGGGCCAATCACAAGGAGTGTCAAGGACAGGTAGGAGACCTGACAATAAAGTTAAAGTGCTTGGATCTGCCGGATGATCGAGTTGACTTCAGAGAGGTTTGCTTTCGCGCGGCGAATGAAAACAACCGCGTCTGCCTGGCGCAAGGTGCCCTTTGCCATTTTTTCGCAGATCAAAGGCTCGAGCGGATCGGTGATCGCGTAAACACTTTTGTGTTGCGGCCAAAGATTGTTGGAATGATTGCTCCCGCCTGCGCAAAGGGGGATGTAGTGATCAATCTTGAATGCGGAGCGATCCATCGAGGTCACTTGATAGTCTAGGCGTTCATCGTAAGTGCGCATGACCTGATCTTTGAGCGAGCTGCCGACTGAGCGGGTGCAGTAAGGAACACCCTCGGGGTATCTTTTGCTATTAGGTTTGTCGCAGAGCGAACCAGGGGTGAGCTGAGGATCAGGTCGGGTAGGGAATTCTCCCGCCATGACGGCAGAGGCGGAGAGGATGGACCACACTAGGACAAGTAGCGCTTTCTTCATTTGAGCTCCAAATAGTCAGGCCTTACGGGGCCTGGTAGATACGCTGAACCGATCTTCAGCTTATATTTTGAACCGAATTTGGGTTTATCGAAGACTTAAAAAACTGTCAAATTGAGCCTTATTTCTTAGAGGTTTCACCATCCCAGTAGAAACTAGATGAATTTACCTATAGAAACAAAGGACATGTCTCACTTTCGGCTTCATGCAATGCTCCCGGTCATTGCCTTTGCTGTCACAATCTTATTATTTCTGCCCTTTGCGTCACGAGGCATTGACTATCATCACGATGGTTTGATGTTCAAAACGGCGTTGGACGTCCTATCGGGTCAACTCCTCTTTAAGGAAACCTTTTCTCAGTATGGCGCGTTAACCACTTACCTGCAAGTGGCTGCTCTTAAGATTCTTGGTCCTTCAATGCTCTCGCTCAAGATTCTTAACGTCATCATGTATGGAGTCGCCTCTGCTTTTTTAGTCGCGGCGTGGGCCGAGTTTTTGCCGTGGGTGCTTGTGGTCGTGTCCTATGTGTTCTGGCTGCTCTTGGCACCGTTTTATGCGCTCAACTGGACCATGCTTCCTTGGGCGTCGGTGATCGCGTTGGCGTTTCAAGCGATGAGTCTCTATTGCTTGCTGCGTGCGCTGAGGCGCCCTGGAGCTTCGAAGTGGCCGCATGTTACTTGGCCGTTTCTCAGTGGTATGGCAGCCGCGTTGGTGTTTTGGAGTCGCACTCCCGTAGGGCTCGTGCTGCTTGTGGCTTTGTTAATCGGCTACTTGGTCCAACCGATGAGGCGGATCAAGAGCGCGCTTTTTTGCGGTGTTGGATTTGCGGTGGTGAGCATTGTGATGTTTATCCCGATCCTTGCTTCGGGCTCGCTCTCAGACTGGCACTATCAGATCTTTGTGTGGCCAAAAAAATGGGCTGCGATCATGGCTGGCACGCCGGAGCAGGTGTTAAAATGCTTGTTCGTCGCGCCAATCACAGGTGAAGCGATTAAGCTGCAGGCTTTCTTTCGATGGCTCACTGTAGCTGGGGTTGGGTTTTCGCTGCTGGCGCTGATTCGGTTTGCTCGGGCGAAGCGGATTCACGTCATGGGCGCTTTGGCTGTCGCGGTACTGGTCTTATCGCTTGCGGCTTGGTCAATGATCTCTTCAATTCGTGTCTGGGCGTTTCTGTTGCCCGTGACGATCGGAGGATTTTTGGTCGTGAGTTTCTTTCATGCGCGAAAGAAGCTCGGGGGGCTTGTTGACAGCGAGTTGACCTGGATGTGGGCTGTTGCGATTGTCTGCATCGCATCGTGGTCGCAATATTACCCGATCACTTGCCCCCGACACATCTTTTGGGGCGCGAGCCCCATGGTTGGTTTTTTTATTTATCTTTTTTATCGGCGCGTGGGCTGCGATCACAGATTCGTGGCCACGTGTTTTTCGTTTCTTTTGTTGCCTATCCTGATTGGGCGAGTGGAGTTGGTCTGGGGTAACTTCAAAACGCCCCTTCAGAGCCTGGATCGGATCGAGCGCTTGCGGGGCATGAAAGTCGACCCGGCTGACGCGCGCGATATTGAGGAGATGGTCGAAGCCATTGCAGATCTAGAACGCCAAAGCTCACCGCGTCCCATTGTGGTGGACGGACCAGATGCGTGGGCTGGGATCTTTGCATCCGATCTTCGCAACTATCACCCATTTTTTTGTCTTTGGCCTCAACATGAGCGTACTCCTGCAGAAGTCGAGCTTTGGTTCGCGTTTATCCGAAAGTGGCAGCCATGGATCGTCGTGCATCCTTTTCACGAAGAGAGCTCATCCAATCTCGAGCAGAACTTTGGATACGTTGCTGTACGCAGGTTTAGGGGTCAATTTGGCAAGTTGATGAGGCCGAGCAGCGTTAAGCCTGCTTCTGAAGCTCAACCGGAGCGCTAATTATCGGTCAAGAAAGGCTCACCGCTATCAGGAGATAGGGACTCTAAATTACGCTCTGCGTGATCCAAGTTCTAGATTAGACTTAACTGATGTTGCTCCAGTCTCCAGCTCAGGCGCAGTTTCTAGATCGCTGCTCTCAATCGAGTCAGGAAGCTTACGAGGCTTTCAAAGCCCTCCTGGCCGAGATCGAGAATCCTGTAACGCGGCCAAATGGACTCAGGTTTTGGCACGATCTTACTGCTCGCTTTATTTCACAGGGGACTCCCGAAGAGTGTCTCAGCAAGTATTACTTCTCGTTGTCCGAGTTGGTGCTTCGAGTTCAGGACGGCGGGGAGACGCGGCTCACCTTGCTTCAGCTTCCTAGCACCTTTTCTCCGGAGGCTTGGTCCTTTACCTTTTTTGAAGGGCTGACCCGCTATCAAGCGGCCGAGTTTCAGGCGCGTCAAATCGCCGAGTTGGGGTGCGGGATCGGTTGGATCACTCTGGCTTTAGCCAAGCAGAAGAGGCCCTCGAAGATTTACGGACTCGATATCAATCCGCGCGCGATCGTCTGTTCGCGCCTCAATCTCTACCTCAATGCGTTTGATCGAGAGGCTCGCCCGACTTGGCAGCATGAAGGCAAGGACCTCACCGAGATTGTCGAGTTTCATGTTTCCGACCTGCTTGCTCACTGTAGGAGCCATCAAGTGGTGCTCGATCGTGTGATTGGTTGCATCCCTCAAGTGTTGAACCCGGATCCGGATTTTACTACTAAGATGCTCCAGTCTGGCGTGAATGAGAGTGCAAGCGATGAGTTTTTGCACTCGCTCAGCAACTACGCACCTGTTCAAGGTCATATCGAAGATCAGTTTGGTTTGGGGTTGATCGCGCGTGCTGTCGAGGAAAGCGCGGATGTGCTCCGTTCTTCGGGCAAGGTGATCCTCAATCTTGGAGGCAGGCCTGGCACTGAAGTGCTCAAGCGTTTGTTTTTGAGGCGCGGTTTTAATGTCCAGTCAGTTTGGCGTACGCGCGTATCGCAAGCCAAGGACACCGATATTCGCAGCCTGGTGGCAATCGAGGCGAGAACGTCTCATCGGTTTGAGTTTTTTCTCGAACATGGGAGCGATACCCCAGTGAGCGCTGCTACTGCCCTCGCCTATGCCGAGGCGGGAGGAGAAATCGCGCATGGGCTGTCTGTCTATGAGGCTAAGCCCCGAGATCCGGCGCAGTTGCCAAAGATTCTCAAGCTTCTCAGGCAACCGGGCTATGAAGACGCTCGCCGATCAATCGACCTTTCTTTTTCGGAAGACTCGCTAGCTCTAGAGAAGACCTCGTTTTTGGGCGCCATTGCCGAGCAATGGGAGGAGACGCGGTTTTTTCCGTACGAAAGCACGGCGGGCCTTGGTGAGCTGCGCAGACGGCTTGGCGCCTTTTTTAGGAGTTATTTTAGGCTGCATTACGACGAGAATCACTTTGTCATCGCCCCTTCAAGCGCGGTGGTCTGCAAGAACGTACTAAAAGTCTTCAAGCCGCGATCTGCCTTGGTTGATTCGCAGCTCGCAAGGGCATTGCCAGGTGGTGATCAGGGAGTTCTCGAGATTCCTCGCGACGCCGATACGCTTTGCGAATTGATGGAGAAGCTCAGGCCTGAGGTAGTCATCTATTCGATGCCCGAACCCGAGGCTCGTACGCGCGACACCTTCTTGCGCCTCTTGGACGTCTCGTCGCGAACCAAGTCCAGGTTGTTTATAGACATCTCCGATCTCCTCGAGTTGTCGAGTGCTCCGACTGGCAATGGGATTTTTCGACATTTGGCTCAGAATCCGTTGCCTGCGCACGTCGCTCTGGTTTGTGGCCTTGTAAAGAATAGGATCTATACGGATCTTGAGGCGGCGTTCTTGATTTCCGAGAACTCAGATCTCCTGTCGGCCATGACAAATGCCGCAGATCTCACCTACAGCCGGACGCCCGTGCTTTCGCAGCTTTACTACGACCGTATTCTTCAAGACTTGTTGCGCTTTCAGATCGCTGAGCGCGAGAAAGGCGGCACAGAAAGAGCCCTGACTTCGGAAGACGGTTTCTTTAAGAAGAGTTTTGTGGGTATTCCGGCCCCCGTTGAGGGTGCGTTCAAGCATCCCGCGATTGTTGGCGAGGGCACTGCGCGCAAGACAGCACAGGCGATTCGCCTCGATTATGGGGAGAACTGCCTACCGGCTCCGCGAGCGTTGAAGCAAGCTTTGCTCGAATCTTTCGTGAAGATGAGGATTACGCCGGAGGAGAGCGATCCCTCGCGTGAAGTGATTGCGCTGACCGCACGGCGCTTTGGGCTGACTTCGACAGAGGGGTTGGCCGTCGCGTTCAGTGGGGGTGTGTCGCCCCTTTTTGGCGAGCTAGCTGATCATTGCGCGCGACATGGTCATGCAGTCGTGTTTCCAGCGGGTGCCTACGGATACTTCAATGCCTCGACTGGGTTTCACAAAGCCAAAGTGGTGATTGCGGCAACGCAGGAACTGAACGACTTCAAGATGGGTGTCGATAGCTTGCAAGAGGCGCTGGGGCGCGCAGGCAAGGGAGCATGGGTGGCCCTCAGCGCACCTGTGATTAACCCAACGGGCGTGGTTTATTCATCTGACGATTTAGCAGCGCTAGCAAAAGTTGCCGCCAAGAACGGCTCTGTGTTGCTCATCGACTCTGTTTTCTCGGGGCTCGAGTTTGACTCATCTAAGTCTCACGTGCCCTCCGGCCTCTCGTTGTCAGCTGAACTGGCGGGGTGTCGATGGGCCATACTGGGCGGGCTCTCCAAAGAGTTTGCTGCGGGTGGATTGCGCGTGGGCTGGGGAGTCTCGACAGATGCTGAAGTTTTAGGCGCTTGGAGGAGCGGCCACCTGGTAACACCACATGCGACCTTGAGGTATGCCACCAAGCGGGTTTTGTCGCATTATTTGAGGCAGGATCCTGGATTGATGGCAGAGCTCGATGCGCAAAAAGCGGAGCTTATTTTACGCGCTAAACGTCTGAGTGAAGTATTGATTTCGACTGGTTGGAGAGTGCTTGCTCCGCAGGGTGGGCTTTTTATGACCGCCAAGCCGGAAAAGATCCTGGGCCGAACCGTGGCCGGTAAGGCGATAACAATTGAGAGCATCGCCAACCTCTTGCGTGAGACGACCGGTGTGATGATCAATACGCCTGGATGGACCGGAATTCCTGGTTATTTCAGATTCGTTCTTTCTGTAGAGGATTCCGAGTTTGAAAAAGGACTAAAAGGTCTTCGCTTATTTTATGAGGCCCTCAAGTGAGCACGAAGCCTGTCGAGATTCGAAACTTATTAAGCTTTGGCTTCGAGCAGACGTTTACGACCCCGGATTGGTGGGCTGAACCCGGGTTTGTCGCAACCTCAAATACTCCGCTCAAAATAGAGAAGATGAAGCTTCTGGCTGAGAAAATTGCCCTCGTTCTAGGCGGCGAAGCGAAGCAGAGCGTGGATATCTACAATCACATTCAGTTCGAGACTTTCGAAAAGGACGGGACCCCTTCCTTCGTTGTGACGATGGATCCTGGCAGTATTGAAGTGAAGACCCCCCCTGGTTTGCTTGAGGGGATGACTGCGCGAATGAAGCCCCTTTTTGAAGCGGCTGAGTTGAGTGGGGTCGTTCCTTACCGAAACTGGTGGTATGGGATCAAGACCGGCACCGAAGGGGGATGCCATGTGAACATGGCAGGCTTCACTCCTGATGCAAATCCGTTGCGAATGGAGCCCGCGCTTGTCGTAAAGTACGCCGCCTATTTTAACAACAATCCTTGGATTCACTATCCGTTCATGGGCGTCGATGTGGGGCCTGGCGGGAACTGCATGAGGATGGATGAGCATGCGCTGGATCCGCACAGCGGACACGCTCCGGGTTCAATGGACTCTATCGATCGTTTTGAGGCGATCGCTGCGCGTATCAATCGGGGGGAGGCACTGACGGCTGAGGATGTTGCTCAGCACTTCAAAGGCACCAAACTCGCTGAGGATAAGCACAGCGCCCCGTCTTTCTATAAGTACAAGGCCCCTCATTTCTTTATCGAAGACCGAGCAGTCGAATCCTTGCGCACGGCCGAGGAGTTCTTCTTGGTTTCTGATTTGCGCGTGAGAATTCTTGAGATGCTTCAGCGAGAAAAGCGGGTGCGCCCCTTTCGGGTCTTTGGAGCGGCCTTGCATAAAGGCGATTTGAGCTCAGCTCCTTTGTGGTTGGGGTTTGAAGAGATGTGCCAAGAGCTCAGTCTTGATGCTAAGCCGTTTCAATGTTTTTTTGATCGGCAGTTTCCTAGGCTCACGATGTCCAAGGACTCTCCTCAGGACGTACCAGGGGTGCTCGAAATCCGTGAAGGTCGCAGGCCTCGGGTTATCACCGCGGTTCAGATGCGAGGAGAGTTGCTGATTAGCAAGACGGTAGATACGAGCTTTGCCAGGCTCGAGGTGATTTGGCCGCGCGATCGTGGCGCGGTGTGGGTAAATGGCCATCGATTGGTGCCGAGAACGATCCGCCGAGACGGTCAAGAGTTTTGGATGTTGATCCTCGATTATCAAAAGAAGGATGGGGAGGTTTTTGACTTCCTGCTTTGGGATGAAGAGTCCAAGTCAACGGTTGAACGAGTTAGCTTTGACCCTAAAGACATGATGTTTAAAAAACCTGTGGCTGTCGAAGGTCCTCCTGAGCGGACGATCCCTGTTGCAGAGCTCCCGATTTCTGAAGGTTATCATCAGCTTTAAGCTAGCTGGATTGGCTCTCTCATGGGTTGGTGCCTTGTTATTCAACTGACTTGGATCAGCTTAAGTCCACATTCGAGGTCCACCTAAAGCCCCCGGGGTATTGCAAGGTGCGCTGTTTAACGGATCCGGTGGTTTTAGTTGGCGGCGAGAAAATTGAATCTAAAATCCAAGCCCACGACTGTCTTCATGAGAATCGGATCAAATACCGGCGTCTGAATGAATGCGCCTATGTTTCCGAGCCGCCGTGGAAAAAAATAATTGAGCTGAAGCGATGTTCTCGCGACTGATGAAGGACTGAAGTCGAACGCGTCCAATGAGTTGAACTTATGAGCCAAGTCAAAATGCGAGGAGTTGGTGAGCTGAAATCCGTTTCCAAGCTGATAGCCAACGAAGTGCTCTGCATGCATGAAAAATGTATCGCGATTGTAGAACCCGCCAAAGCCCGTCTCGTTCTCTACTGCGAAGTTATAGAAGCTCGGCTGTAGTCGTGTGCTGATGTTGGCTGACCAGGGGCTGCCCGAAGGCATCTTGATATTCAACACTTGATCGAACGCCGCAGAAAAAAGCATTCCCTGCTTTTGAATCGCGAAATCCGATGTCGCAGGGAAAATAGAAAGCTGTAGATCCAGGCTCATCCAAGTGGGGTTCAGCACCTTATTGCGTCGATACCAGAACTGAGGATGAAAGATGGTGAACTGCGGAACGATCTCAGTGTCGAATTTGTTGTAGACACCAGACACCAAGTCCTGAATGCCAGAGACCTCGACACCAACCTGGTCTACAGGAGTGATGTAATAGATCATGTCGATGCTGTGACTCAAGTAGTTGGGCCACTGTCCATCGTTGAAGAAGTTGTAGTGGGTGTCTGGCGGAAGCCCGATCCCGGGCCCATTGAACTTCACGTAGTAATAGAGGTCCATCTTTGAGAAGAACTCCGCGACCGGGGAGATCGTCGACCTTCTCTCGATAAATCCATTCGTAGCCATCAACCCCAACGTTGACGCGTCCACCAAAGTGGAAATCGAAGTCAGAATCAGAGCTGCTGCGACAAAAAAATACCGTTTCATATGGCCTTGGCCAGAACCTTTTCTCTATCCTTCAAGAAGGACTCGATCGTATCGATGACCACCGCGCGTTGACGGAACTCGATGTCGTTAGCGAGTTTCTCGGAGAGCTCAGGCTTGAGGCTCAGGAATTCGAAGTGCATCATATAGAAATAGGATTCATACAAAGGCTCAATTGAGTTCTGGATCTCAGCCTTGACGGCAGCTCGGTCGCGAGACTGGGTGCCGAAGACCAAACCGATCTCGCGCTTCTTGACGGAATAGAGGCTCTGCAAAAGCCAGAGCGTATTGCGCACCGACCAGGTGTAGGCCACGAGCCCGTTGTTCGAAGCCTCCTGGGCCTTGTTTTGGATGAGATACAGAATCTCCCACTGGCGCTTCATGTAGGATCTCAGCTCCCTGCCGTCCATTGGATCTTTTTGTGAGAAGACTTTAGAGTTCTTGCGGAGTTTTTCTAAAATAGTCGGAGCCTGGGCTCGCATGTTCCTAAAGGAGTTGGCCACTGCTTCAAGCGCCTTACCTTCGGATGGCTTTTGGATGTCAGGGTGGCGCTTTAGCAGCTTGTTGGTCATGTCGCTCAAGAGCAAGAACGAGCGTCCAGCGTAATAATCGCGGTAAACTTGCTCTTTGGATTGGTCCATCACGACATACGGATGGTCTTGAATGAAGCGCAATACTCGGTCCCAAATGTACATCTGGATGCGATAGGTGCGCGTTTGCTCCTCATCAAAGAAAGTTATAACCTCAGGAGAAGGGTTCTTGAGCGCGGATCGCAAGGTCGCAAGCTCAGAGAGATAGCTCTCGGTCTCTTCCCATGCGCTGTCGGCGATGAGCGGAAAGTTGAGCTGCGTCTCCAGCTGCTCGAGGCGACCCAGTCGAGCGGAGAGTTGCATGTTCTCTTCGTGGCCGATCTGCATGTTCTTGAAGTTGCTCATGCGATCCACCCATTTTTGGGAGTCCACTTCAGGGATGTCCGTCGAAAGAGGCATGCCGAGGTGGCGCTTAGAGATGTCTGCAGGCAGAGCGACGACAGCCACTGCGGTAGATGCAGACGCTGCAGCAGTGATGGCAGTTGTCGTGGTCGTTGGAGTCGCTGGTACCGGTGGAGGCGCTTGGGCCGCTACACGTCCCTGAACCTGGCCAGGCTGAAGCAAAGAGCCAACTCGATCGCCGATTTCAAGGTAGGCAGATCTCACCTTGCCGACTGCCCACATCGCGTGTGGATTGAGGGGCTGGGTGATGAAGTAAAAAGTAAATGGGCCATAGATAGCGAGAGCCATCGAGTATCCGATGTTTTCCCGTACCGTCTGAAAAAACCAGATCATGATTCCGATTGTGTACTTGTAGGAGAAGCCCGCCATGTTGGATACGGGTTTGAGTCGGAAGCGGTCGAAGCGGTTTTTCCAATCTCCTAGCCAAAGATACAGCGCTGGGATCACTGTGTTTAGGCTATGAGCTCGACCCTTGGCTTGGAGGATCTTAGCGCGGTCAGCGAAAACTGAATCAAGCACCTTTTGGCGCTCAGCCCAGTTAAGGACTGGGTCGGTCTCGCACTCGCGCGCTTTGCGCCAAATCCCGAGAATGGCCGGGTCCTTGTGTAGTGCCACTGCTGGGAGCGTATGGACAAAAGACTCGATCAGCGCAATCTGTTTAGGATTGGACTGACCTGTAGCGGCCTGCTCGTATTCGTGGATCAGGTAGTTATAGAGATGCGAGAGGATCGGGCAACGTGGGTCCATCTCGGTAGGCGTCACGTACAATAAGTCAAACTGCATGTGCTGCTGGGTCGAGATCAGTCGACCGTCGCTGCCAAAGACTTCCCAAAGTTCTTTCTTGCCTTGCGAGTCTGAATAGAATTTGTGAAATGCAAAACCACCCCAGCGAAGCGGAGCGAAGCCAACGCGAGCGTGGCAGTCGTTTCCGATGCGATAATCGTAACCGCTATATCCCGCTGCTCGGTTGTAAGGAGTGATCTGAACACTTTCAGGCAATTGCTCACGCGCGCCAGAGGGCACGAAGAACTCAAGGGCCTCAATGACGTTCTGCGGATGGTACATGATCCACAGGTCGAGCTTTTCACGATCCAGCGTCAGAAGCGCGCCGTTGAGTTGCTCGTTCACGATTGGCTTGTGAGCCTTGGCGCCATTTTGCTGTTTGGCTTTTGCGGATGCGTAGGAGATCAGCGAGTCGACGTTCATCTCGAGCTCCTCATTGCTGTTGCGTCTGATTGTAGCTGCCGCATAGAGCGACAGCTGTCAGAGGCGCGTTTAGGGTTAAGGCGTCTTGAGTCTGGTTGTTGCGCCCAAAACGGACGCCGGGGTACTGGTGGCTCGCGATCACCCGCAAAGTCTCCCAATCGAGTTGCGGAGAGCGCACCTGAGCATCGATTTTGTCTTTGTGACGAGTCGATTGAAGAGGGTTAGCGGCCGGAAGCGCTGAGCGAGTTGCATCAAGCGCGAAACGCAGACCCAGGTCTTTGGCAAACGAGATGTTCTTTGCGTTCTCAAGTGCAGGGATGATTTCTCGGATGGCTTTGACTTTGATTTGCGCCGAAATGTCGGTCGAGTAACCTAGCGTTGAACCTAGGCGGGCGACATTGCGGTTCCACTCCCCGGAGCCTTGCTTGAGCGCGTGTTTCATCTCCATGACCCAGCTTTTTCCGGACTTCGCGTTGGGGAGGAGGTCGGTGAAACCATACAGAGGGCGGCGGTCCAGGGCAGAGTCGGCTGAGAACGCTTCGAGCGTG
>CAZGCK010000002.1:70122-81441 GCA_964524175.1 uncultured Bacteriovoracaceae bacterium
GGCCTAAGAAATTGCCATAGAAGTTGAGGAAGCGCGCGAACTCCAGCGAACCAGCTTTAAGGGCGCGTTGCTCGCGCTCCATCATGGCGCGGATCTGATGAAAATGAATCAGCTCGTGCCCCACAGTGTAAGCTTGGATAAATGGATTGAGCTCAAGCGCAGTCCAGATGTAAACGTTGCTCTCTGAGAAGAGCCCATGGGCTTGGCGCTTGTGTGCGAAGCACTCGCCAGCAAAGGAGTCGGAGCTCAAGCCGTGCTGGATACGCTGTTCGGGGGTGAGCAGCGCGACTCGACGATCAATGAGCTTGTCGTGAAAAAGCTCGCGCACCGAGATGCCTTGATTGCGTGCGTACTGAAGCAGATTGTAACGCGCGTAGGGCAGGATCTCGAGCATTCTAAGGATAGCTTGCGCATTTGATGGCTCAGGGCTGTCGATCAGTCTCTGATACTCTGCTACGATCGGATGACGCGCAAAGTGCGCTTCGCGCGCGGCTTCGATAGCTTGGGGTGGTCGACCTGAACCGAGTTCAGCGATCTGGGAGAGCCAGTCTGAGCGAGCATCCCTAAGCTCCTGCGCAACGAATCCCGTGTCGATCAGTAGGCGTTTGGTGCGAGCCTCTTCTTCGGTCGCGATGAGCGCCTTATTGAGTGAGTCGATTGCGGCAAAAGCAGGCTTCTCGCCCGTAGCTTCTGCGAACAAGATCTCAAAGCGAGGTCTTGCGACGCGAGTGGATTTGGCGAATAGCTCCGAAAACGCCCTGCCCTGCTTGCGGGCGGAGAGATGCTCGTTGGCGAGCATGCAGAACGTTTCTAGCTTGAACAGCAGGGCCTGACGGGTCTGAGTGGATAGTTCTTTTGCGGGAAAGGGGAGCTCAACCAGGGCGCCCAAAGACGCCATCAATCGAGCCTGCTCGGCTGGCCAAAGTCGGACGCCCGTTAGCTTGGTTTTTAGAGTCGAAACAGTCGCGCGATCTTCAGCGCGATCTTGCGGCGAGAGGTGGTGCACTGATTCATCTTCGACATTGAGCGCGTGGATATTATCGAGCATGTCGAAGAATCCAGGAGGCAAGGAGCCTTCGAGCTTGAGCAGTCCGCTCGTGAGCTGGATCTTGATCTTGGCTCTTCGCTCGAAGTAGGCTTTTACGCGAGTTTTTTTGACGTGACGCTCGAGCAGCTCGATCATCTCGTTGATCGACTCAAGGTTGGTGGGATGCAGGAACGAAAGGATCTCGCGGCACTGTTTCTTGAGGCTGACGCAAAGTAGATAAGCCTCATAGGCTTCTAAGCTGGGTGATTCTTTGAGTCGAGCCCGCAGTCCTCCGACCAGCTGGGCGACTTGAACTAGCTGCGCGCCAACGAACGCGGGTAGATCCGATGAATGCTCGGCCGGCGAGTGGCGATTTGCCAACTGGCTCACGCTGACGGCATTTGCACTCTTGGTGTCATCGATGATGACCAATGGAGCGTAGCCACCGCCTTTAGACGTATTGACGATGCTGCTGAGCGGTCCTTTTTCGTAGGGCGCAGTACGGATCAATCCATTGTGAGTAAGTCTAGGAAGGTCCGCTTTCTCACCCGCACCAAAGAATGCCCACATGCGGATATCGGCAGCGATGTTGGCAAAGTGAAACTCTTGCGTTCCATCCTTCTTGGCGACAGGAATCCGGCCGATTCGAACCAGCTTTTGGTAAGCAAAGTCTTTTGGGTTGGCTCGCGCCTCATTCATGATGCGTCGCTTATCTCCTGGGGAGAGAGTCTTGAGGATGTAGACGCCTTTGCCACCCGAGAGATTGGGCGACTTGATGACCCAGTCATCCGGGCTTTGTTCGATGATGTCGAGCGACTCCATGACCGATGGCAAGGTCTGTGGAGGCATGACAGGTAGAACCTCGTCCGGGTCGATTCCTGAGGCTTGGAGCTCGGCCTTAAAAAATCGAGGAGCGTAATGGCAAAGTGTGGCCAGGATGATCTTGTTGTCGAGAACGCGGTTCAACCCCCCCAGGTAGAGTTTGCGATCATGGATCGCTTCGATGGCTCGTGGGATGGTGTAGTTGGACTCTAGCGGGATGAACTCGCCTTTCTTGTTGCGAATGGGGCGTTGCGATTTTGGGTTGAAGGGGTCGCCCAGCACGATGGGATCCGTAAGAAACATCGTTTTGCCCGTCTCTGCGTCGCGCATATAAAGATCTTGCGCAGGATCGTAGAGGGCGCTGTCTGAGTTGACTCGTGAATAGACCGCAGTGACGACGGGGTCGTCCCCAGAGACAGTGCGTAGGCGTATGTAACCGGCTGAGTCGCAATAAAGTTGGCCGGAGTCAGCGTACACAAGTCCGCTATAAGTTGCGAGTTGATGGATTTCTGGTGCGGCTCCGCTCTCGCCCCCTGGAGGCAGGATCACTTGAATCCCGTCTTGAACGCCTGTCCAGGTTTCACCCAGGGATTTGTAGGTTTGCCCCAAAACTTCGAAGTGGTCGTTGGGCATGACCTTTCCAATTTTCTTAAGCACTTCTGGGTCGACCTTGGCTAGGCCCTCCATGATGTGCAGATTGTTGGCGGCGCCAGAGGGAGAGCCTGCGTTGATCTCAAGCAATCTAAATGGCAAGTGAGGCGAAACAAGGCGAGGTCCGGGCGACGTTCCGTCATGCAGATCCTCGGTCAATACGAGGTCGAGCCCGACGACATCGAAGAAAGGATAGCTTTTCATCACGGGGTCGTGAAGCTGGGGAAAGTACTGAGGTGATTTCTCAACCGCGTTGATGAACGAGAGGCGTTTGTCGTTGGGAAGGCTTTGTACGAAAGCGGATTTGCGAACGCTCTGTGAGCCGTAAATGTCTTGAAGTACGAGGCGCAGGGAGGCGACGAGCACTTGTGCTGAGCGCTCCAACGTATTGAACAGCGATTTAGGCAAAGGCAGCGGCGTCGTCGTGCACGGAACATTGAAGATCCGATACTCACCCGTCTTGGTGAGTTTTGAGAAAGTCATCTCCCGCTTTCGTAAAAAGTCTGTCAGCGCTTGGTTGCGGCGATGCTGTTCTTCGACGGTGCGAGAGAAAACGAGCTCTACGAGCTCGCGGCAGTGAGCGTACCCGACCGCGCCACCCTTGAGACCCGGCGCAGAAGTGAACAGATAATTTGGCACTCTCAGCTCTTGGCTACCGATGTAGCCTAGATGAGGCATGTACCGATGACCGCTCACCTTTTTAAAGTCGATTCGGCCGTTATTGAGCATGAATCCCACCTCTAAGTAGCCGACTGTATAGCTGCGAGGATGCGGCATGTCAATACGAGGTGATTTTAAATGCCGGTCATTTAAAAGGATTTTTGATTATTGATAATGCTCTAATATAAAAGGATATTTTTTGTAACATCCTCATTGGGGATGAACATGGGTGAGTTGTTTTTTACATTGCCTTCGAGTCCGGTATGAAGAGTTTTTACGGTTTTTGAAAAACTGCAATTTGCTGTAACTGCTTTAAATTTAAAGCAAATCTACCCTCTCGGTTCGACGCCCCGGATAAATAGATTTTTCTTATTAGTATTAGATACTTAAGAAGAATTGAGATGGGCTAAAAAGTGCAATTCTTGCCTTTTCTACACGGCGGAGTTCTACTTATTTTAAACAATGGGAGATGAATGAAAAACTTTCGTGCGGGTTGGTTTTTTGGGGCCTTTATCCTTTGTTTGAGTGCTTCAACTGCGGCCATCGCTATTGAAGATGAGGATGTGGCGATGGATGAGGGAGAAGAAGCGATGCTCGCCAACTCTGCTCAAGACCCCGACACGGTGATGCTAGGAGATATGGTGGTCGAAAGAGACGCGCTAGAAGTTGACGGCAATCCATCGTCGCGTGGAGCTGCCAAAGCGAGGGTCAAGTTATGGCAGGACGGCGTACTACCCATCGTTTTTCACAAAAGCATCTCTAGTGAGAAGCGAAAGCAGTTTTTTGATGCCTGTAAAATTTGGGAAGGTGTCGCGAACGTCAAGTGCAAGAAGGGGTACTACAAGAGGCGCAGGCTCTGGGTGACCCAATCCAAGCTAGGCTGTTTCTCGCTCTGGGGAATGGGATTTCATTTTGTGGCGCTCCGTCGTTGGATGAACCTCCAGGCCACTGGTTGTTGGAGCCAATCGACACTGCTTCACGAGATGGGTCATGCCTTGGGTCTGATCCACGAGCATCAGCGTTCAGATCGCGACGATTTTGTCACGATTCACTCTAAAAATGCTGACAAGGGAATCCTAGGATTGAATGTGTTGGTGAACTTCAACCATCAAGGTTCTAACCCGCTTACGCCTTACGACTTTCGATCGATTATGCATTACAGTCGAGTCGCCTTCTCTAAGAATGGCAATGATACGATTGTGCCAAAGCCTGGGTATGAGGAGTACCTTAACATCATTGGCCGTGTGCCCAGCATCTCTGAGAGTGACGCCAAGGCTATGGCCGCTCTCTACGGACCGCCTAGCCAAAGCAATTAGTTAGGTTGTCGAGTTCTAAAAGGGTTTGATGAGGCCGCTGCATTCTCGAGAGTTTCTTTCGAGGTACGGCGGACTACTTTCTAATCGTCCCCACCGCGCGCAGCTTGCGCTCGGTTGCTTCCCAAACCGAGATCCCGGTGTCGTGCGCACGGGTGATGACGAGTTTGAGGTGCTTAGAAACGCCAAAAGCTCCGCGCAAGATTCCTTCTGGCAATGCGACCTTGTAATTGCGGGAGTTAGATATGGGTTTGCCGCCAATTAGAAAATTGGAGGGCTTGCCGTTCGAGTCAAGATCGTAGGTGATGCCCGAGGTATGAACAGGTTGCCCGGCTCCGATCGTGGCTTGAAGGGCTAGCTTGATGACGAAGCCCTTCGCCAAAGCGGTCCACACTGTCCAGCCATATCGCTTCTCGAACTCGAAGATGCGTGGATATAGGATAAAGAGTTGCTCGCGCGTGATCGGGCCTGCGGGTTGGTCGACACCTTCGAATTCGGTCGCGTCGATCGCGGCTTCTGCCTCACCGGCCTCGCGAATCGAGTCTGCCACGAAGCGGCTCCAGACTGTGGCTTCGCCCTTGTAGTATGCGTTTTCGAGCGGTACCTCGGAGTGGCCAACCACTTCTCGGAGCCAGTCGTAGCCGTAGTCGAGGTCGAGTTCTTCGCGTGCGTGCGCAACAACTTGATTCATGTGCTCGTCCTTAGGGCCGGTCGAATAAACGGGTATCAGCTGGTAGCGGAGAATCTGCAGAGGCTTGCCGGGCTCGATGTCGACGAGCAGGTCACCAACAAACTCGCCATGCATCCCGGTTTGCACAATCGGGATCTCTTTTCCGTTCACATTCTTTGCGTAAACAGGCTCGTTCAGCTGGGTGTGAGAATGCCCACCTACGACGAGATCGATGCCGCGCGTGCGGGAGATGACCATCTTGTCGGTTTTGAGCCCGAGATGGGTCAGCGCGATGACGTAGTCGGCACCTGAGGCATATTTGGGCAAGTCCTCTTTTACCGATGCTTCTGGCTCAAAAATGAACCCTGGCCTCGTTTGCCAGGCAAACTCGAAGTCATCTGTAGTTAAGCCATAAATGACGATGTTTGCGCCTGCGCGCCTCACTGTGATGGCTTGGCGCATGTGGCGCACCAAATTGTTCCACTCCCAGCCAAAGATAAAGTTCGCCCCCAAGAGCGTAAAGGATGGACGAACTTGACCCACCACCCAGTCCAGATTCTTCATGCCCATCAGCCAGTCATGGTTGCCGATCGTCACGGCGTCGTACCCCATCGCGTCCAAGGCTTTCCATGATTCGAGCCCGCGATTGGCTAAGTAAAATTGGCTGTCCTCGCTAAAGTCTCCGGCATCCAAGATCAGTGTTTCGATCTTGTCGTTCATAGCGCGCAGCTTGAGCGAGTCGATCGTCGCTTTGACGGCGGCATATCCTCCGCGATCGCGATCGCGCGCATGGTTGAGATGCGAGTGCAAATCGTTGGTATGGATGATCTGAAGAGGGCGCGCAACTGAGGCACGAGAAAACATCAAACTTGCGCCGAGTGAGACAACGCTGCCGAAAGCAAGGGTCACTGCAAGGGGGGCAACCCGCATCCACTTTTAGGATAACGTGGGGATGGCAGAAGTGTAAAATATTTAAACTAATGATCTAGAAGAGGTGCGGCGTCGTCCTCAATTGGACCGTCCAAAGGAAAACTTAACAATAATCCAATGAATCCAGAATCACGCAGGCGGTCCGAAGCAAACGGGCCAAACGAACGGGAGGGGATGCTATTGCGCTGGTAGTGCGCGTCGACTCCGATGTCGACGACCGTATTGGGTCTTGGGGTCATGTGGTAAAGCGCCTGGCCACCGGCAATAACAGAGTAGTCATTGATTGGGTCGGCGATGTTTGGACGAAGCTCGGCTAGTCCGCGAAACTCCCAGTGGAAGTCGTCCGTGCGGATCATACCCATGATGCCGATGTTGCCGCGGACGAGGGTGTTTGCCGAGTCTTCGGCGTGCGGGGTATTGCCTGTCCACGTAGTGTCGAGACTCCCGCCCGCATACAAGTTCAGGCGCTCTTTGATGTACTCGAGGGTATTAGCGTTATTGAGAAGATTGAATACGACGTTGAGATCTAACCAGCGTGCGGCCGTGCGGCTTGTTGTGCCATCGTGCTGGATCTGAATGACCTTGCCGCCCACCCCAAAGATGCCTTTAGGCTCGCATCCGCCCAAAAGCCCTGTTCCGGGGGGCTTGGTCTTGCCATCGGCGTCCTTGCAGAAAAAGAGCACATCAGTATCCGCAAGAGTGAAGCGAAGGCGCATCCCTCTTTCTTGGGTCGAATAGACAGCATCGACTCCGATGATCTTGATGTCTCCCGCGCGCTTGTCAGCGGTTATACCTGTAGCAGTCACTCGAACGGCGGCGCCCAAGGAGGGCTTATCGCTGGCGCCTTCGATGTTTGCGCCGCTGCTCACCTTGATCTCACCGACCTTGTACTGCTGAAGCAGCATCTGAATTGTATGAGAGCAATCTGGATCGAAAGGTCCGCAGCTGCGATCCAGAAGAACGTCACCTATCGAGCGATTGTTAAGTCTGCCGCCGTAGCTGGCCTCATCCCCGATTCTGCGTTCTCTCTGCGCTGTTGCTCAATAAGAGAGTCGGGCAGGATATTGATTAGAATGCCTTCTTCTTTGTATGGGACTTCAGCGCGTAGAGGCGATGAAAACAGCCAGGTTGCAATCAGCGCGCAAGCGACCCATGTCCAGGATGTACGTGGCATCTAATACCTCTCCCTTGCTAGCAAGGGTGGTTGGCAGCCATCACTCAGAAGCAGAGTCGATGAGATCCGCGATCGATTCTTGTGTGACAGGAACGATGTTGACGCTCAACATTCCTCGGCCGTCCCACTCTTTCAGGCCAAGTGTCTTGCGGAACTCGTCCTTTTCGATTTTGCCTTCAAGGGATAAGCCAAGTTCAGCGGGTCCAACAGAAACCACGCGAGCATTGCCGGTCACAGCAGCGCCAAAGCGAGTTGCGAACTCGTTCGCGGCATCAACGCCTGCATACACACTGACCGTTGCCTCGTAAGATTCGCTTGGGCTACCCAAGTGCAGAGACTCTTCAATGTAGAGATTGTCGCGCTTCGCTTCTACTCCAGCCGTCGTGGTGAGGTTCTCGCGAGTGTATCCGAAGTGGGTGTCCATGCGGGTGTAGTTGCCGCTATCGTCTTCGATGTTGCCCAGAACGTAGCTTGCGATCGCAAAGATATCGGCGGCGAAGTATTCTGAGAACCCTGCGTCTTTGTCTTTACCGACGGTGATGCCTTTGGTCCCTAAACCGATGTGAACACCCTTGATGCCAATATTGCTTCTGCCGACGAGTTCGGTGTTCTTGAAGACGCTGAGCAAGCGGCTGCTTGCCTCATCGAGCTGGCCAGTGCCCATGCTTTGGCGGATTCGCACCAATGCGTCGCTGGTCAGCAAGACTTGCCTTGTTTCGATTTTGCCGCTCAATGCTGCGACCTGAAGTGTGATGAGGACGCCTTTGTGGTCACCGTTGCTAAAACCGGCGCCAGCTGAAACCGCTACAGGGGTAATCTTGATTGTGTCATCCGATTCACCGTCGGTGTCAGCGCGAACGACGCTTGTGTTCAGTGCGATGCTTCCTAGGACTAGGGTTGTGAAGGAGAAAAGAGACATCAAGCGTTTGGTATTCATCATAGTTATTTGCTGTGTATATCTACTAATAACACAGTGCAACAAAATTATTAATAGCCTGTATTTTATTGAAAATATTTAATACTAAAATGGTTGCATTGAAGCAGGTTGCTTTACCTAAATGGAGCTTATAAACCTGTTTTACAAATGGCCGACTCAAGAGATCAGACGGGTGCGTTAATGGATCAAAAGAAGCCTTCACTTAAAGAAAACATCATCTCTTTAGCGTCCGCCCTGTTTTTTGTGTTCCTCATTCGCTCCAGCATTTTTGAGTCTTTCAAGATTCCTTCAGGCTCCCTTATCCCGACCCTAGCCATAGGCGACTATATCTTTGTGAACAAGTTCGCGTACGGCCCTAAGGTGCCCTTCACGGACATGTTCTTGGATGAGCCAGTTTATATCTATCATCGCGATCCACCCCAAAGAGGCGATGTCATCGTATTCAGATACCCCAGGGATGAGAGCATTTTCTTTATTAAGCGCGTCGTAGGTGTTCCAGGCGACGTGATTGAGATTCGTAATAAGGCGCTTTATATCAACAGCAAAGAAGTGCGCCGTACTCCACTGCCAGCGGAGCAGGCAAAAAAGCTGCTCGATGGCGAAGTTCTCAAAGACCCGCAGTACACAGTGGCTCATCCCGAGTTTTTTATTGAGCATCTCGAGCGCTCTGACAACACGGTGGTTGAACACATGATGATGTGGGACAAAGACAACTTGATGAGTCGCGGGTTCGGACCGTTTGAGGTGCCTCAAGGCAAGTATTTCACAATGGGTGACAATCGTGACGTCTCCAATGATAGCCGGTTTTGGGGGCCTGTGCCCATGGGCAATATCGCAGGCCGTGCCATAGCGGTTTGGTTCTCGTTTTGGCTGGTGGACTGGTCGGACTTCTCAGTTTATTTCCATCCTTCGCGAATCGGGACGATGATTAAGTAAGTTTTTTATTTAAATATATTTTATTCAATAAATTTGATCCTCGCTTGGGTTGACAATGGTGCGTGACTGATTGATAACGCATTGCGTGAAATTGGGGCGATCTTCTATTCCTGCTTGTCTGTGCATAGCTGTTCTCACGATAGTGAGTTGCGCTCGCAAGTCCGTGGGCGGCACTGCGGACGGCTACGCCTCTGGCAAAGAAGGTGACTTGGGCTCGCCCTGCAGTAGCGAGTTGGTGGATTCGTACAATGAGCTCTACCGAGGCGCGCTTTCAGCGAGAAACAGAGATGGAATTCAGGCTACTCGAGATAGTGCTCAGGATTTTCGCGACAAGTTCGAAGGCGTTAAGTGCACTGTGAGTGTGGGTGGTCGTATCGCCGAAATCGATGCTGCCGCCGAGGCCAATCGGGTAGTGGCCATCTTGAGTTTGAGCCTTGAGCGTGCCGATAAGCTTTGTTCGCAGGATTTGATTGCGGCTCTCAACGAGATCGACCAGGCAATCAAGGCTGCAAGTAAGCTTGCACAGTTGCCATCGGTTCGCGCGAAGGCTGAGGCGTTTCGCAGTCGATTTGCTGGCACCGTTTGTTTGGCAGAAACAAGTGAGCGCAAGGTCATAACTTTTGATGCCGACGCCTTTGCGAGTCGGCTGATCCAGCTCGTCGATGAGGCTTTGTCGCCCGTGACGGGGGCAACCGTTGCGACAGTCCCAGTGTTCCCGGATATAGCGGCGCTTCAGATTGCAGGTAGGTTAGAAGGGAAGTGGGGCTATGTTGGGCAATAAAGCTTCGATTTGGCTTGCTCTCGTTGGCGTAGCTATCCTGCTCCAAAGCTGCGCTAAAAAAACACCTCAGGACGAAGCAGCTGATCGTGACCTGGTCGCGCGCTACAAGTCGGAGTCGCTCGAGGAGTCCAAGACTCGCGCTCGCGCCGCCCAAGTCCGATGTGGCATACCGGGAACGCGAACGCTCGATTGCGCGAGGCAGCCGGTGGGTCTGCTTACGGTGGCCACCGACTTCAACATAGGATCCTGTACTGCGTTTTTGGTTGGCCCGGACTTGGTTGCGACTAATAGCCATTGCATACCGGATGAGATCAAGTCGGGAGGAGTGAGTTGTCGTGATCGTCTTTGGGTTCGCTTTTATGGCGACGCCGGAGACGCGGATCGCTACGAGTGTGCTGAGTTGTTGGCAGCTTCAGCGTTGGTATCGGATGGGGCGGGACCGGATTACGCATTCTTGAGGCTATCCTCCGCGCCAAAAGAGAGATCGCCGCTCCGAATCTCAAGGGCAGGTTTTTCTGAAGACGTTGATTTTCGCATCGTAAAGATGACTCCCGAGAATTCAGCTGATCAGATTGCATCAAAAATGGGAGAGCAGACCTGTCGCCCCAAGATGCGGTCGCTTTTTTTTCCGGGATTTGACAGCTCCTTGCGAGAGGTCGTGACTTTTGGAGATTGCAAAGTCATTCACGGCAACTCGGGCGCCCCTATGATCAGCCAGAGCGGTGAAGCGTTGGGCATCGTCCAGGCCTATCTAGATCCTGGGTCGCTGATTAGTTTGAAAGTAATGCAGCTCAAAGAGCAAGGACTGCTTTTTGCGGATCGGGCGCAGCCTCTTAATTTTGGAACCAACTTTGCCTGTATCACCCCGCCTGGAGTTCAGGGTCTTGCGCCTCAATCATCCGAAGAGAGCTGCCGGCCTCCTTCGCAGCAAGATTTGGCTAAGATCCACACCCATGCGTTTAGTGTTGGAGTGGCTCAGCACGTGCGGCGCTCTTTGGAGCCCCCGCTCAACAACTGGGTTCTCTTAGGCGCCAGAGACATGAGGCGCGAGTTCGAGTGGCGCTGGGTGGATCTACCTGGCACCACGAGCGGTCGTGCCGCGATCGCAGCACCAAAGTGTTACCGCGATGCCCAGAAAGTAGCTGATGCGAGCGGGTTCAAGCTGAGTGGCTTGAAGGCTGAGTTCAAGCTCGGATTTGATGACTACCTACGACCTACCTATCGAGAGCAGGGTACCCACTTAAACAGTTTATCGGTTCAGTTTGATTACAGTGCTGTCGATGTGAGAGCGGGACGCGCGACTCCGTTTAAGGTGTCGGTCGATGGACAGGTGATAAACGTCAAAGTATCTAAGTGTAATTAAGTAGCTAGATTTGAAGAGATCTAAAATGGTGCGGGCAAAAGGACTTGCCTTCCGG
>CAZGCK010000003.1:0-22836 GCA_964524175.1 uncultured Bacteriovoracaceae bacterium
ATCGTCTGTTCACCGACATGATGGTGGGCTTGTTCACTGGAGGTCTGATGGGCTTCGTGAAGTTCGCGCTCTCTGGCATGAAGCTTGAGTCTTACTCGAACAAAGTAGGCAAGGATGGGCGTGATCGGGTGCAAGACTCTTAGGTATGTTTTCATCCACAAGAGAGAACGAAGTGCACTTTCGCAGCTTTTGGCTTTCTATATCCGAGCGCACATGCGATCCGCCGGGGTTTTGTTAAGAAGTCACTCGACCCATTCGAAAGTTTTTTTAGTTTCGCAGAATAGATCTGGTTTACAGATTTTTAAAAACTATACCTCGCGCCACTACTCCACTCGTCGCCGATTCTGCTTATGGCCAGCGCGGATTTTTTTCGAATCCACCCGTCTGCGCTTCGATCCGCGCGTAGGCTTCGTCGGTCGTCGCGGCCGCGGAGGATGTAGCACGGTTTGTAGCATCTCTGTGAGTCGATCTAGGCAGTCCTGCGCATTGCGCCGCTGATCACGAAATCGATCGCCCGATAAAGTCAGCTCTCCCTCTGCATTCAGTCGAGAGCCATACGCAGCTTTAAATCGATCTCTAACCCCGATCGGTAGACTGGGAGAATCGAGCGCGTTCCATCGCAGCAAGGCCTTGCTGTTTACCTTATTGACGTTCTGCCCGCCCGGCCCTGAGCTGCGCGCGTAAGAAAACTCAAACTCAGCGAGTGGGATGGTGAGGCCTGATCCGCGACTTTCTGGGTCAGTGACGACCAGGTAGTTCTCAAGCAAGTTTAATGAAGGGACGGGTTATGTCCGTGAACCTGAGATCGGGCGATTTCCTCGTCCGTCGCCTCACGCGCCGCAACGGCTTCGACGTCGAAGTAGAGATCTTGCCCGGCCAGGGGATGATTGCCGTCGAGAGTGACGGACTCACCTTGGGTTTCGATGACCCTGAATATTTTGCATTCTCCGTCATCGGCTTGAGTAATGACCTGAAATCCCACGTCGAGTCGAGCGCCCTCAGGCAGTCGCTTGCGGGGGACTTGCAGCACGAGTTCAGGGTCATAAAATCCGTAAGCCCGGTCTGCTTTCACGAGGATGTGACGTTTCTCGCCTTTTTTGAGATTTTGAAGGCCCTCGACTAGACCTCTGAGCGGCTCGTTGGAGAGCTCAGTGCCATGAGAAAGGCCGACCTCCGCGGGAAAACGCAGATTCGGGTTGGTAGGTGCTTCGAGAACTTGCGTAAGGACGTCGCGATTAAAAGATGAACTAATCACGCGCCCAAGCTGATCTTTGAGCACACAGTGAAATGAGACGATTTGAGCTTTCATCGGAGTCGGTCCTTTCGTTTCGATAGGACTACAACTTCGTGGACAACCCTAGGGTAACGAATCATTTGCGACAATGTCAAACAGTAGATCAGTTGCAATCTTCACTGTGCTTTTGTCGTGGCTGGAGTCGGCTCAATGATTTACCTTTGCTCAAGACCTATGGCTTTTTCACCTGGTCGTACCGTTCGCTTTGCTCCTTCGCCTACCGGGCGTTTTCATATTGGCAATCTACGCACGGCGTTGATTTCACGGGATTGGGCGCGATTATTGGGAGCAGCTTGGGTTGTGCGCTTCGAAGATATCGACGCCCCACGGGTGCTGAGAGGAGCGCAAGCTCAGCAACTCGAGGACATGCATCGCTTGGGATTGGTTCCGGACCGAGTGCAGCAGCAGACCCACGCAAAGCGACGGCATTGGAAGCTTTTTGAGCGCGCGGTGCGAGAGGGAAGGGTGTATCCCTGCGACTGCTCTCGCAAAGAGGTGAGGGATGCGCTCGAGGCTTCAGCCTCTGCGCCTCACGGAGAGCTGACTCCGTATAGCGGACGTTGCCGCAAGAGAGATCACGAGCCGCGAGCAGAGATGGCGTCATTGGGGTGGCGGTTTGCGCTCGATGAGGATCCTAGCGGAAGAAGTGACTTTGTGGTGGCCAGGAGTCATGGACGATTGAATGCAGACGGGCTGCCAGCCTCTGGTGCCTTTGTGCCTGCCTATCATTGGGCCTGCGCCATTGATGACATCGATGGGAGGCATGCGCTGTTGGTGCGTGCCTCCGACCTGGCCAACGTGGTTTCTCAGCATCGGTCCATTATGGCTTGGGTAGCTGGATCTGACCCGTTTCCGGCCGTCTTTCATACGGCTCTCATTACTCAGGACTCGGGAGCACGACTCGAGAAACGAACGCGTGGAGTGACTCTCGAAGAGCTTGTACAGGCTGGATGGAGTGCTGAAAAGATACTAAACACCTTGCATGATAGCTTCAATCTCGATGCTTCAGAGTGGATTCCAGGGCGAATCTTTGGCGAGCTCGAGGCTTCGAGGACGCTTTCAAGTCTTGGTCTTAAGATTATTTAAACAAGGACCTAAAGGCATCGACTACCGGATAGGAGAAGCTCGAGAAGATTTCTCGCTCCATCTCTCCGATGACCACCTGAGAGGGGCGGCGGATTGTCTGATCTCCCTCGACGATTTTTAAGCGGCGCACGAACTCGTCGGCCAGGCCCACGATTTCGGCCATTCTCCCTATATTGGTGGCGCTCCGGCGTTCGTGGTGACGGGCGATCGCCTGAATCACGGCCGTGTCGATCTCGGGTAGTTGCCTGAGACTCTCGGCCCCACGCTCGGAATGAGTCAAAAAGATTTTGCGCTCCTCAGGCGTCATTCTTTTTTCGTCCTCGTGCCAAACGGATTGGGGCAGGCCGACAAGTCCGATGTCATGGAGAAGTCCCGCTAGCCCGATCGAAACAAAGGCATCGCAAGACTCGATCTGCAGCGGCTCAGCCATGAGGCCGCAGATCCACGTTACCGAAACGGCGTGGTCGTGAGCTTTGGTGTTGGCGAGTAGCGCTGCGATACCGGGTGCGCCGGCTCCGCCTGGGTGAGTAGCGGGCTTGATCTCGTGGATCACGCCATAAACTTGCTCGAGCAACGAGACAGCCGATTCGAGGTGTTGCTGGCTGGTTCCTCCGTGGAGAAAAAGGTCCAAAACGTCTTGAGTCTGGGAGAACGCCTGGTTGATTTTAAAATCGAGCGCGATGCGCGGATTGGCGAAAAGAATGCGCGAAAGCAGTTTGCCGTACTGAAGGCAAGCCTGTATGGATCGATTTTTTATATAAAACGAGTTGGCGCCCTTCGCGATGTATCCGAGCGCGCGGTCAAGCTGTATGGGCTGGCCTGCTTCGCCGATCTGCAGATACTTTTCGGAGGGTAGCTTCAGATAGACGTCAAATGGGCAGGGTAGTCGCGAGAGAAAATCTGAGGACGGCACCGCGACAAACTCGGCATCTTGCATAGAAGCAGGGGTTTCTACTGCTTCTTTTCTTGCGGGTCTGCTGAAGTCAGACAGCTTGTCGATGCGCAGGGCAGAAATCCGCTCGGGATCAAGCGCTCCTTGTGTGGCGCCCAATACTGTGAGGCGCGCCATCTCTTGTGCGTCGAGAATGGGGGAAGTGTAAGGGTTCAGGCAGAAAAGAGGAGTGGCAGGGCGAATGCGTCGGGCTTCGCAGAATGCTCCCACTCCGCCAATGCGGGGAATGGCTGGGTTGATGAAGATCGCTGAGAAGCCTCGCTCGGGATCGGCAAGCGCCGATCGCATTCTGTCTGGTTCGCTGAGGTAGGTGACGGGAAGATTTAGCTTCTCCAATAGCGCAGAGTGCCCCGCGGTCTCGTAATCGACTACCAGCACGGAGTATTCAGTCGTAGCCATTGACTGAGGCCTCTTGTCCTCAATGACTAGTGTACCTGGCACTCGTGCTGGGCTCAAGTTTTCGAATGCGAGGCGATGCCACGGTTAAGTACAAATATATTAGCTGACTATTGACTAACGATAAAAACTGTGAACGATCGCCGCTCACTCGCATACCCCAGGGGTACGCGCCCCGCACGAGACGGCTCAAGTTTTGGGATTACTTTGCCCAATTGGCACCTGTGGCGCATTCTTTGATCCTAGGCGCGGATGTCGGGGGGGGCGCTATCCTTTGGGTTGATGTAAGGCTGGCGCTGCGCCCCAGGCAAAAGGGGCCGGATATTTTAGAGGAGGGGGCGGTTTCACATGCTATCCTTGGAGGAGTCAGGCCCCGCCAATGGAAACCGAATTTACTCGCGCTAAACACACATTGATCGTCAGTGACATCCATCTCGCGGATGCCGAGCCTCCTCATCCCAAAAACCCGCTTTGGAAGCGGTTCAAACGTCCCAAGCATTTTGTCGACAAAGCGTTTCGGGCGTTTCTTGAGAGAATGCAAGCGGACATCGGGGAGTCGGGCATCGAGCTTGTGTTTAACGGGGATATCTTTGACTTCGACTCGGTGATGGTGTTGCCCAACGATCCGGACCGCACAGCCTGGAAAATCAGCTGGCTCGAGCGCGTGCGAGGACTCAACTCCGAAGAGGCAAAATCTCGTTTCAAGCTGTCTATTATTCTCAAGGACCATCCTGTTTGGGTGGCGACCGTGAGGAACTTTATTCTCAAGGGCAATCGTGTTGTGTTTGTCACGGGCAACCACGATATGGAGATGAGTTGGCCAAGCGTGAGGCAGGACTTCCTGGATAAGTTGGATTTGCCCGAGTTTTTTCGGGATAATGTGCGTTTTTGCGAGTGGTTCTATATTAGCAATAAAGACACTTTGATCGAGCATGGGCATCAATATGATGCGTATTGCTTGTCATCCAATCCAATCAATCCGCTGATCAAGAAAGGCTCTCGAATCTGCGTGCGGATCCCGTTCGGGAATCTTGCGGGCAAGTACATGGTGAATGGAATGGGGCTGTTCAATCCCCATGCGGACTCAAGTTTTATCAAGGAAACCATTTGGGAATACGTCGTATTTTACTTCAAATACATTCTGACGACTCAGCCGTTCCTGATTTGGACCTGGTTCTGGAGCGCGATGGTGACCTTGGTCTATTCGGTAGGCGAGGGGCTGCTTCCTCCCATGACGGACCCCATGACATTGGCGTCGCGCGTGGATGATATCGCCAATCGAGCCAACGCAAGTCCCTCGCAGGTCTGGGCTCTCAAAGAGCTGCACGTTCACCCGGCGATCTATAATCCGTTCAAGATCTTGCGTGAGCTCTGGCTCGATCGCGCGATCTTGCTCGCGATCATCGTCTTCGCGAGCTTCAATTTCTTCTCGTTTCTCAGGCTCTTGGTCAATGCCTCTCCTTGGTGGTTTGTGGCTGCCTTTTTCTTTTTCCTGCCAGGATTTATATTTTACGCCCGCTCGGTTCAGTCCGAGCTCGCGAAGACCCAGAACGCGGCGTTTGAGCATGCTCCGCTTGCAGCTCGCATCGTGCAGGTGAAGCGAGTGGCCCAAGGGCACGTGCACCAAGAGCGGCATACTTGGACAGACGGAGTCGAATACCTCAACACGGGGACATGGTCGCCTGCGTATCGCGATGTAGAATGCACCCAGCCTTATGGGCGCAAATGTTTTGTTTGGATCAAGCCGGGCAATGGTCCTACCGATGCGCGTGTGTCTGAGCTCTACGAATGGCGGGAGCAGGGGCCAGAGCGGATCATTGCTGAGAAATAATTGCCCATGTAAGATTTTGCATATTTTATATAATATTGACTGCTGACTATGCTCGACCTCATCAGTCCTACCACTCTCAAGGGGTTCCTGCCTTTTGCGGTATTTTTAGAGGCGCTCGTGTCGGCAATGGCCTCCGCTGGTTTCTTGCTATTGCTTGATTGGCGCGATAAGTGGCGAACCTCGGTCAAAAGCGAAAGAGCTCTTGCGGATCGGCTCAACGTGATGATGGGCCGGATCAAGAAGCTGATCGCCGAGGCTTACGTCCGCGCAGAGCTGCACCTAGAGATCCAGGTTGAAGAAAAGTTAAGTCGATGCTTTTGCCAGTAGAAGAGCTCTGGGTGGGCAATTTTAGGATCTGGAGTCGCATGGAGCCGGCGAGCCAGTGCGGGGGCGATTGGTGGGGTTATATTGAGGTTCCCAATCCGAGCGGGGGATCTTCTTACTTGGTGATGATGATTGGCGATGTTGAGGGGCATGGGACCGCGCAGGCTCTGATCACGGGAGGGGTGCAGGGTGCGCTTGGAATGCTTGCCCCCTGGCTCAAGGAGCATCCCGAGTGTTGCTCTAAGCCTGAAGCAATCTTGGATTTCTTCAATCAATCTATTTTTGGCGCGACTAAAGGCGCGCTGACGATGACCTTCACGGTCGCGATGATCGATCGGGATGCGCGCTTGCTTCGCGTGGCTAATGCTGGGCACCCGTTTCCCTATGTGCTCAGGCCAACGGGTGAGGGCGGTGCGCTGGTTCCTCAAGCAGTCACTCAGGCGGGCATCCCGCTCGGATCCGCCGCCAATACCTTGTACGATCAGCACGTGGCTGTGCCTTGGCAGCCGGGGAGCCACTTGTTTCTCTATACAGATGGTTTAGTCCAGTGCATCCGTGAAGGAGAGCCGCTCTTTACTCGCAAAGAGCTCAGGCAGACGCTCGTCGAATTCTCTAGCCTCAAGGGCAATGAGTTTTTTTCTAAGGTCATGTCAGAGCGCAGAAGGCGAATCAGCGACTGCCCGCAGAAAGATGATGTGTCGGCGGTCGTTTGCATGGAGCTTCCCGTTTTCGAATCCAGCAAGGGGCTTTAGAGCAATGTCCGGAGCTCTTTGAAAGTCCCGCGCCATGCAGGAGCCTGTGCGCCGGTGTAGCGAAGCGGGGCGAGCTTGGCCGATTTTCCGACGATAAAAACACGGATGCCGACTTGGGTTGCTGGTAGGTCCATTTTTACGTCGTCGCCAATCAAAAGACAGTCTTCCGCCTTTAGGTTCTGCTGGGAGAGAATTTCCCGATAGTACTCGGGCGCCGGTTTGCACGCGTGCATCTTGCGGATGTGGGTCATCGATTCAAAAAGACCCGGATCAATCCCGGCCCATCTCACTCGCAGCTCGACAATCTCTGGTGGCCAAACGGGATTGGTGGCCAGGGTCATGGGATAGCGATCCTTCGCCCATTCTAAGAACTCTTTGGCCCCCTCGATCGGATAGAAGTGGTGCTTCAAGCCTGGAAAAATCAAAAGCACCCCATCACGTAGGACTTTGCGTCCTTCCTCGGCAGTAAGGTTCATCTGCTTGGAGAAAATCTCAACGACGCGACTGTCATTGGTGGCGGTCTCTGAGGGCCGGTCAAACTCTCTTTTGATCAACATGAGCGCTTTTGCCGCCTTGCGGGCCCCTCCATAGGGTCGCAGCGCTTGAATCGATTGCTTGATGAAGTCCAATGATAGCCGAAGGCTCTGGTTGCCGAGAAGGGTTCCGTCGAGGTCGACCAAAAGATGTTTTACGGGATGTTGAGAAAAGTAGGTCGAGGCCGTGCGAGAGACTTTTGTGACGGTAGGTACTTTGAGGTTCATAGGGGTACTGCTTTAATTCATTGTGTTGGCTTGAGAATGAGGCTGCGACTTTTTACGGAGTGGGTATCGCTTCTGAAGCTCGCTCCCGACTTCGACGATGGCATCCAAAACGGGCTGAAACTTCATTCCAAAAGAAGTGAGCGCGTACTCGACGGTGGGGGGCGATGTGGGCATAACCGTGCGGGTGATGATGCCTCGTTCTTCGAGCTCTCTCAGGCGAGTGGTTAAGACTTTGGCCGATATTTTTCCTAAGTCTCTTTTGAGGTCGCCAAAGCGGCGAGGTTCGGCACGCAGGTACCAAAGAATTTTAGTGGTCCAAGCGCCGCCCAAAAAGCTGAGGCAACCTTCAAGCGGGCATCCTTCCGGAGGGGCTCCGATTTTGCTGCGCTTGGGGCGGATAATAAAGCACTCCTGGAAAAATGTTTGAGGCATTGCGGACAAAAGACTAAAGCGCCTGCGACTACCTGCACTAGTTACCATGAGAGAGATCAGGTATACAAATAGTTACTTACAGGTAACTCAAAAAGCACGATAGGCTGAATTACTACTTTCTTTTGGTAACTGTCGTTCGTATGCTACCACTGATCCCACTCTACAAATCATCTTATGAAAGGTATCTTCAAGATGCATCGTTCGAATCAAGTTATTAATAAAGTTCGTTTAACTAGCTTGGCATTGGCAGCGTTCGCCTTGCCGTCCCTTGCGTTTGCCGCCGACTATGTGGTGGATAAGGGCCATTCCCACGTGGGATTCACCGTTAAGCATTTGGTGAGCAAGGTAAAGGGGCAGTTCAACGACTTTGAAGGCAAATTCAGCTTTGACCCTGCGGCACTGGATACTGCTACTGGGAAGTTCGTCGTTAAGGCCAAATCGATCTACACGGGAGACGATAAGCGCGACGCCCACCTTAGAAATGAAGATTTTTTCGATGTAAAAAAGTATCCAGAAATCGTGCTCGATAAAATCAAGGTCTCCCCAAATGGCGATAAGTTCAAGCTCGTAGGGGATCTTACCATGCATGGAGTGACCAAGTCGGTGAGCTTTGATCTCGAATTTGGTGGCTTAGCGGCCGACCCTTGGGGAAATCAGCGGGCTGGCTTCACGGCGACGACCATCATCAATCGCAAAGACTACGGTTTGATCTGGAACAAAGTTCTCGATGCGGGCGGAGTTATGATTGGCGAAGACGTCGCGCTTGAGCTTCAAGTTGAGGCGATTCAGGCTAAAGCAGGCGACGCCAAAGCTCCTGAAGGCGATGCAAAGAAAGCCGCCAATAAGGATCATAAAAAGAAGCATTGATCCGCAGGAGTGATTTATGACGACAAGGTCCGAGGCAATCCGCAGGCAGCCAGCTCTGTTTCTCAGTCATGGCACTCCGATGCTAGGGCTGCAGGAGGACGAGTATACGCAGGAGCTGCAGCGGTTTGGCGCGAGTCTCGCGCCAAGGCCTCGGGCCATCGTCATTGTCTCGGCACATGGGCTTTCGTCTCCGCCGGTGGTCGAGCTTCATGCGGCCGAGAAGCCCAAACTGATTTATGATTTTCGCGGTTTTCCAGGCGAGCTCTATCTGGTTGAGTACCCTTGCCCTGGAGCGCCCGATCTGGCGGCCACTCTCGCCTCGCGGTTGTCAGAGGCTGGGTTCGAGTCTGCGATCGAGACTAGCGGTGGCTTGGACCATGGCGTGTGGGTGCCGCTGAAGATCGCGTTTCCAGCAGCCAACATTCCTGTGCTTCAGATCACGATGCCTTATCCCGCGCAGCCTGAGCAAGTGTTGAAGCTCGGCCGCGTGTTGGCACCTCTGCGCGACGAAGGGGTGCTTGTGATCGGAAGCGGAGGCATGGTTCACAATCTGAGCAAGCTCGTGTGGCATCAGAAACATGGCCCCGCCGAACCATGGGCCCTCGAGTTTGATCGCTGGGTGTGCGAACGCCTCGAGGCCCGCGATGTTCAGGCGCTCATCCATTTCGAGGAAGAGGCGCCTCATGGGCGTTTGGCGCATCCAGAGCCCGAGCATTTTTTTCCGCTTTTTTTCACCTTGGGCGCGAGCGCTCCGGGAGATCGCCTTCATTTCATTTATCGAGGCTTTCAGTACGCAAGTTTGTCGATGACGAGTTTCGCACTCTTGCCGCCCGAGGCTCCGGGGAGCGCTTTTCTCCAGTAGCGCATCCAGAGCGAGTTCTCGCCGAGGACGCACTTAAGCGTGTCGTGAGCTTCGTCAAGCGTGAGGTCCCGGGATGCGCTCCAGAGGTCCTCGAAAATCAAGCTTGTTGCTCCGATGGCGAGCGAGGGAAACGCACCGTCGTCGATTTCTCCATAACCCACGATCCAGAGTCGCGTCCAAAGCTCTTAGAATCTAGGCGGCATGGGTTCCTAGGCTTTTTTTGACCATGAGGGAAGGGGCGACGGTCTCGTTTGCGCGAAGCATCGCCGTGAAAATTGCGCGCGAGAAGAGAGTCGCCCGCCCTTTCTACCATTTAGTGTAAACGACTTAGTTGCATGCAGAGAGCTCAGCGCAAAGATGCCAAAGATCAGCGACTCGATTGTCGCCGTCTTGGGTTATTTTTCTCGATTGCGGAGATCCCCGTGTTCTTAGCGTTTTTCTTGGAGCTTGCCATGTGATTCTCCTATAGTTAGCCGTATGACTGATTCTACTGCTCCGACCAAAAAACGCATTTCGGCTCCGGGAGTCCTGGTCAGTGATTACCTGGTTCGCGATGCTCAAAAGGCCCGGCGATTGATTCTTCTCCTTCATGGCTACCAACAGACGGGCGAAATCATGATGCGCAAATTCGCAGCATGTTGTCCTGAGGATGCGGTTTTGCTTGCGCCCAATGCTCCTTACCCGGTGCCAGAGCGTCGCGATGATGGAGGCTATCGAGAAGGGTATTCTTGGTATTTTTATCACCCCGCCACGGATGAGTACATCATCGATATGGCGAACTCCTGGGCGCTACTTCGCAAGCTCACTGAGCAGCCAGAGTGGCGCTTGCTTCCTAAAACGGTCGTTGGCTTTTCTCAGGGCGGATATTTGGCTTTGCTCTTGGCCGAGAAGCTGAGCGACGTAGAGCAGGTAGTTGGAATTGCGTCAGAGTACTTGGTGGATGAATTGGAAAGTAAGGGACCCCTCTCTTTCCGAGTTGATGCGATTCATGGCGAGAAAGATGGGATCGTCCGCGTTGAGGGAGCCCAAAAGAGCCATTCGAGGGTGCTTGCGGAGAGAGGCGCAATGGGAAGGTTTGTCAATCTTGCCGGGGTGGATCATCGAATTGTCCCCGAGATGCAGGAAGCACTGAAAGCGTTACTGATCTAAGCTCTGAATCAAGACATAGGGTTGCACAACCAACATTTTAAATAAGCGCGACGCATCAAGGTTCCAGGCCTCCAGTTGCTCGTGCGTAGGCTTCTTGAGCTGACCCTTTGCAATGAGTTTACCGACTTCTGTTGATTGGTCTCGAGCCACTTTCTCTCCCACGTCCAACAAGTTAAGCGCAGGGTCGACTACTATGACAGCATCTCGCTCGGCATGAGGTTTGATCCAGAGCCATGGCGCCTGGTCGAGAGATTTTGCAAGTTGCGAGTGAAGGTCGTCTGTTTGGTCAGGCATTGGAAAGTCGGTTTGAGGGATTTAACGGAGACTCACAGATTTGGCAATTTACATCACGCGTCGCTAACAGTAAAACAGACACATCGTGTTGCTTACCTTCATGAAGGCCAAAATTCATCGGGCGACTGTGACCCAAGCTGACCTCGAGTACGAAGGCAGTATATTGGTTGATCAAGTCTTATTGAGAGAAGCAGGGATCTTGCCTTACGAGCAAGTGCATATTTACGATGTCAATAATGGCAATCGCTTCGTTACCTATGCCCTCGAGGGTCCTGCCAATAGTGGGGTGATTTGCGTCAATGGAGCAGCCGCGCGAATGGTTCACCCAGGCGACAAGCTGATCATCGTGAGCTACTGCCAACTCACTTCGGATCAAGCTGCGGGCTTCAAGCCGCGCGTCTTGCTCATGGGTGACGGCAACAAGATCAAGGGCTAGCTTTTTTAGGGACCTCCCGCTTAGAATCGACTCTATTGCGAGGTAATAGACCATGGGAATCATGAGTTTTATCAAGAAGCAGTTCATTGATGTGATCGACTGGACTGAGTCCGGTGATGGGGTGCTAGCATTTCGGTATCCGATGCAGGACCGCGAGATCCAGAATGGAGCCCAGCTCACGGTGCGTGAGTCTCAGCTCGCTCTTTTCGTCAATGAAGGTCAGATTGCCGATGTTTTTGCGCCCGGACTTCACACTCTGACGACTCGGTCCTTGCCGATTCTCACCAATCTCAAAAGTTGGGATAAGGGCTTTAAGTCACCCTTTAAATCCGACATTTATTTTTTCAGCACTCGTGAGCAGCTCAATCAAAAGTGGGGCACGCCTCAACCGATCACGGTGCGCGACAAGGAATACGGGCCTCTTCGCATCCGTGCTCATGGCAGCTTTTCATACCAGCTCAAGGATCCTGGCCTCTTTTATAAGAAAATCAGCGGCACGCGTGATGAATATCGGGTCGAGGATCTCGAAGGGCAGCTTCGTTCGGTAGTTTTGACCTCGATGGCAACTTTCTTGGGTGGGGCCGCGGTTCCATTCGTTGATATGGCTGGCAATCAGCAAAAATTCTCTGACACTTTGAAAGAAGCGCTCGTCCTTGCGTTCAAAGAATATGGCCTTGTGCTCAAGTCCTTTCGTGTAGAAAGTGTCTCGCTTCCTGAAGAGCTGCAAGCTGCTTTAGATAAGAGCAGTTCTATGCGTCTGGTGGGTGATCTGCAGAAATATGCTCAATTTCAGGCCGCGGATGCAATGGGTGCTGCTGCACGAAACGAAGGTGGCGCTGCGGGGGCTGGTGTCGGGCTGGGAGCGGGTGTTGCCATCGGCCAGGCGATGGCACAAGCTCTTGGCAATCCAGGAAAGGCTCCCGAAGCCGACCAGGTTCATAGCGCTCAAGACGCTGTAGCAATGTTGGGTAAACTACATGAGCTTGTGGCTAAGGGAATCCTGACGCAAGCTGAGTTCGATGCTAAAAAGGCTGAGTTGCTGAAGAAAATCTAGACCTAGGCGAAAACAAGCCCTAGTTCAACTCAACAGTCGGTAGTTCAGAGCAAGAGTGGCCTGTCAGCAGGAGAACGGCTAGGACTGGATCTCCAAATGCGAGCACGTTCTGAGCGACGAGGACTTCTTGATTTTTGTCTGAGTTGTACTGGATGTAGACGTCTTGAATATCTCCACCGTCAGAAAACTCGGACTCCTTCATAATGACGGTAAAACGACGGCCATCTACCAAGAACATAGCTCGATCGCGGGAGGTCCTCATCTCCGCGCATCTGCTAACAATCGCAAAGTTGATGGGGTTGCCTTCGGGTGGGATGCGAAAGGTTTGTACCCCGCATTTGAGCGCAACCTCAGAAAAGGCGCGCATCAACTCGGAGGGGTCAGTGGCTGCTTGAGCAAATGGCGTAGAGGTCATAGAGGTGAGGAGAAGTAGGAAAAACATCGGGGAAACAAACTTAATTTTAAGCATAATAGATCTCATGGGTGGTGCGGATCTATCAATCTCAGTGTGGAACAAACAGAAACTATTTAGACTGATATAATTCTATTTAGGAATAGATTTCAATCTGCAATCCTTCTGTGCTTTCGAAGCTTGCGCGTTACCTAGGGGTGTGGCCCAACCTCTCTGACTTTTACGATGACTGGCAAGACAGCTAGGGTATGCTGATTTCAGAAAAAAATTATGGATCTTCAGAATTTTCGCCTCATTCAGCTTTTGGTTGCCGACCCCAATCTTTCTCGCGCCGCTGAGAGATTGCACCTGACTCAGTCTGCCCTTTCAAAGAGAGTCGCTTCGATCGAGTCGGAGCTCGGGTTTCAGCTCTTTGAGCGCAGAGGTCCGCGAGGACTCAGGGTTCTGCCGCAGGCAGTGGAGCTTGCGCGCCTCTCTGAGCGCGTGGGCAGTGCTTGGGAAACAGGGGTTCGTCGCATCACTCGCTCAACCGATGAGCCCGAGCATTTTGTGCTCGTAGGGCCTCCTCTTTTTTTGCGCGAAATTGTTTTGCCTTGGTGGGGACAGGTCGAGAAGCGGTTTCCGTATCTCCAGCTCGAGGTGCAGACTTCAGGGATGGATCGCGTATCGCTTGATGCGCTCGGGACGCATGCGGATGCGGCGATCGTGGAGAGGCGCGAGGAGTTGCCCGATCATATTTGCAAGCCGATTTATACGGAACGATGGGGGATTGTCCGCCACAACACCCTGACGGATCCCGATATGAACCGCTATCATTGGGGCACCTATTCGACCCGGAGCAATCCAGTAGATACCTGGCTGGTGCAGCGCCAGAAAATCGCGCCGCCTCATTATCGATTTTATTGGCAGGATCTCACGGCGATCGCCATTTGGGTGGCTGATACTCCAGGGGCTGCATCTGTTCTGCCTTGGCATGCTGTGGCTTGGTTACACAAGCGCAAGCGCATTCAGTTTGAACCTCTCGGGCCGGATGCTCAAACGCGGCTGTTTTTGGCCTACCCTAAGCAAACGCCGCATAAGAAGCTGATCAAAGCGATGACGGAGATCGAGGGTATTGCGTGAGTCCCTACCTAGCCCCATGCTCGAAAAGGCGCGGTTGTTCACTCTAACTATTTAAAATCACTTACCTGTCTCTGTGGGCGATGCAGAGCCTCTTTTGGGTGACTGAGGCAAATTCGTCGGCTGGCAAAGTCTTGTCATTTAGGGTACATAGGGCCTGTGCGAGCAGGCTCTTCTACAACCGTTGTCGTCGGCATGTCCGGCGGAGTTGATTCTTCTGTTGCCGCGTGGCTGCTCAAGGAGCAGGGCTATCGCGTGATCGGCTTGTTCATGAAGAACTGGGAAGAGAAGGATGAGAACGGCGTTTGCACTTCGGCTAAGGATTTCGAAGATGTCGCGCGAGTTTGCGAGACCATCGGGATCCCTTATTATGGCGTCGAGTTTGTCCGCGAGTACTGGGACCGCGTCTTCAAGAACTTCTTAGAAGAGTACGAAGCCGGTTACACGCCTAACCCAGACATCCTCTGCAATCGTGAGATCAAATTTGATGTTTTCATGAAGAAAGCGATGGAGCTGGGCGCGGACTATTTGGCCACTGGCCACTACGCGCGCCTATTGCCTGATGTAGGTGGTGGGTCGCGCTTGGGTAAAGGTGTGGATCCCGGCAAGGATCAGTCTTATTTTCTCTATACGTTAAAAAACGAAATCCTCGAGAGGGTGCTTTTTCCGGTAGGGGAGCTGCCTAAGAGCGAGGTCAGGCGCATTGCTGCGCAGGCGGGCTTAAGTACTGCGCTAAAGAAAGACAGCACTGGGATTTGTTTTATCGGAGAGCGCAAGTTCTCTAAGTTTTTGAGTCAGTACGTTCATGCCCGCCCAGGCACCATTCGGAGCCTAGACGGTCAAGTGCTTGGTCGCCATGAAGGCGTTTGTTACTATACGCTCGGTCAACGCAAAGGTCTGGGACTCGGTGGCGAGGGAGAAGCCTATTTTGTCGTGGGCAAAGATCCTCAGCGCGCTGTCGTCTACGCCGAGCGTGGCGAGAGGCATCCGGCTCTTTACTCTGAGACTCTCACCGCAACGGAGGCTACGTGGGTAGGGAGCGCCCCAGTGGAGTTGCCCCTCAAGTGTCGCGCCAAAGTTCGCTACCGCCAAGCTGATCAGGGTTGCACGATCACGACGATTGATTCGCAGAGCGGGCGGATCACCGTTCAGTTTGACGAGCCCCAAAGAGCGATTACGCCGCGGCAATCGGTAGTTTTCTACTCTGCTGATGTTTGTCTTGGAGGGGCAATGATCGAGGCGCCCGGCCCAAGTCTCTTTGAGCTGGGTAAGGCTCTGCCAAATGAGGTGCATCATGAGCGAAGAGTCCAAGAAGCCCACCCCTGAGGATTATTCTAAACTGACTCTCGAAGAGTGGGCGCAGCGGCTGACTCCGGAGCAGTTGAGAGTGTGTCGCAAGAAGGGCACTGAACGCGCTTTTTCGGGCGAGTACCATGACTCAAAAACTCCCGGTACTTATGTTTGCGTTTGTTGTGGGCAGGAGCTCTTTACGTCAGGTGACAAATTTGATTCGGGATGTGGATGGCCGAGCTATACCCAGCCCGCGCAGAAGGGACGAGTCGCATACACGCCCGACACCAGTATCGCCTTTATGCCGCGGGTTGAGGTGACTTGTACCCGCTGTGGCGCACATCTGGGACATGTGTTTGATGATGGGCCGAGGCCTACCGGCCAGCGTTATTGCATCAACTCGGTGGCGCTGAAGCTAAAGCCCGACTCAGAAAAGTAGCTGACTCTCCCTCTTTGGCTAGAGCTTTTCTTGAGTTGGAATTGAATGCATCAGTCTCGCTTTCGAAAGCAGCTTGAGTTGCGCGCGGAAGGTTCCCGGGTTACATCCCCCCTTATGAAAGCTGTAACTATTCTTGTTGGCGCTTGTGTGGCTGGAGTTTTGATTTCGTTTGCTGGGAGCCTCTACACCGGGGTCCAGATTCATCGCGAGGAGAGTCGTCCCAAGCCGCAAGTGTTTCCGACGCCGGCGATGGGTGGTGCGACGTCGGCGCCCGCTCAAGTTGCTCCTGTGCCGGGCGGAATGCCGACGCCGGCCCACTAAAGCTATCGGTTGAGAGCCTGAGTTCGTACCCAGGGTCGAGGAAGCCCTCGCGCAGAAGTTAGGTCCTAGAAGAGTGCTTAAAAAAACTATCCGTGCACCCAGTCTCGCGTCGCCGCAAGCTTTTTACTGTACCGTAAGTCCCGTCGTTGACCAAACACCATAACCAGGATCAGCACCACCGACGCCCGTGACTAATGCAACTCCTGATTGGCAGGTCGAGTTCATAAAGACGCGGTTTACAGTACCCGTTAAGTTTTGATGTTCAAAATCGGCAACATCAGAGAGCGGAGCTGACTTGGGGCTCGCAAAAACAGGGTCAGTTGACAAGGCCTTAGACAGCTAATCGGGGTCGTTGCCATTTCTGCTGGGCATGATTTGGACTTTTTGTTCACAAATGAGCGCTAGGCTTGGCGGTTGAATGGGGTCATTTAGTTAGTTGTGTTGGTATCTTAGGTTACACTTTTAATATTTAATTATGAAATTCGTGGGTCGTTCGCTCAATGGATCTATCGCAGTAGGCGTGACTCGTTTGTGTTGGCGCGGTTACTGCTAATCGCAATCTCTGAGTTTGAAGATAGAACGCAAGGAATAATGAGGACGACTTTTGATTGTTATCTAGATCGATCACTTGATCGCTCTCAAGGCGCAGCGACTCTCAGGTTAAGTCCTGAGAGCCTGATGCGGAAGAGTCTGAAGAGAACTCAAAGGAGATCATTGAATGAAGAAGTATCTAGGGACATTGCTTTGGACCGCCGGTGTCCTCGTGTGCGTTATCTCCTTTGGAGCTTGTGGAAAAAAAGACGAAAAGAAGGCAGTTTCTGCGTCCTCCACGGTCCATGTGCAGGAGCCCGTGATCGGCACAGCTCCCGGCGCTGGGACAGAGTTCAAGGAGAGTAGCTCGGAATCCTATCTCCTGATCTCTAACGGCTGCGAAACTGGCACTCATGTGTTCAAGAACGCGGACCGCGCAACCACGCTTAAACAGCTTTGCAGCGCATTGAAAGACGACGAACTCAACCAAGGATGTGCTCAGTGCATGCGTCGGGAGAAATTTAAGCTGCGCTGTGCGGATGTCGACTCTTGGGCAGAGACAGAATGGTCTAAGGAATACTGTTCAGACGGTGAAGATGGCGGGGGTTCCGTGATTCCTCAGATCCTGCGGATTCCTCCGATTCCGACCTTTCCGCGGATCGATGATTAGCGAGTATCGAGCAAGAGTTTCTTGCCCATTTTATCGCTAGGCGGTTCCACGAGAGAGCGCGGGCGCTTGCCATTTCTGAGGGCCACAGGAGTGCGCGAATCGCAGGTTCCAAAGTCAGTCTTGGCACCGCCCCCTACGCGGATGGCTTTGGTGCGGCGTTTTTCGCGCTGATACTGCGCGAGGATCTCACGGTGCTCGGGCTTATGCGGCTGGAGGAGAGCTTGCTGGATCTTGCGGTCCTTCCACTCCTTGGCGACATAGAGCGGCGCTTTGGTCATGGGGTCAATTCCGGTCCAATACATCGCGGTTGCGAGAGTCATCGGGGTTGGGATAAAGGCCTGCACTTGTTGAAGGCTCCAGTCTTTTTCACGCAGATAATCGTGAACCTTCTCCATCTTTTCGTGCGTGGTGCCTGGAAACCCAGAAATAAAATAGGGCACTACATACTGCTCTTTGCCGGCTTCGCGCGAGACTTCTTCGAAGTAGCTCACAAACTCGTCAAAGTTCTTGAGTCCGGGTTTCTTCATGAGGTGAAGTACCTCGTCGTCTAGATGCTCGGGCGCTACCTTGAGGTGACCGCCCACGTGGTGGGTGATGAGGTCTTTCATGTACTGCTGGCCGGCCTTTTTGTCGGCGAGCGAGAGGTCGTAGCGGAGACCGGACGCGATCGTGATCTTCTTGATGCCAGGCAAAGCACGAGCCTTTTTTAGAAGCTCGACTTGCGGAGTGTGATCGGTGTGCAGGTGCGGGCAAACTTTAGGGTGCACGCACGAGAGTTTGCGGCATTTGCTCTGGATCTCCGTGCTTTTGCAGCGGAGCTTGTACATGTTGGCGGTAGGGCCACCAATGTCGGTGACCTGCCCCTTGAATCCAGGGACGTTGCTGAGATTCTTGAGCTCGCCCAGGAGGCTTTCTTCGGAGCGGGATTGGACGATGCGGCCCTGGTGCAAGGTGATGGCGCAGAAGGAGCATCCACCAAAGCAGCCGCGAGTGGAGGCCACGGAGAAGCGGATCATATCGGCGGCCGGGATTCTTGCTTTGTAAGAGGGGTGCTGTTCTTTGGTGAACGGCATCTCGTAGATTGAGTCAAGCTCCTCGGTCGAGAGCGGAAGCGCGGGAGGGTTGATTACGACGGCTTTGTTGCCATGGTATTGAACGAGGCGTTTGCCGTTGTAGGGGCTAGCTTCGTATTCGATGAAGTAAGCGGCTTTAGCGAATTTTTTCTTGTCGTCGCGGACTTCTTCGAACGACGGCAGGGTGAGGCGGCCTTCGAGATTGCGAGCGTGCTCTTTGCTGGCCAGGAACCCGATACCGCGTTGGGTTTTGAGCTCGGTGAGGGCTTCCTGAGTGGCAGGGTGACTCAGGCTCACCGGGCCGCCGATGGCCGACTCCGCTCTCTTGAAGAGGTCAACCAGGGTGCGGGTGGTGCGCTCGCCCATTCCAAACACAAGAGCTTCGGCGTCGAGCTCGGTCATGACGGAGGGGCGGATCTTGTTTTGCCAGTAGTCGTAGTGGGCCAATCGGCGCAATGAGGCTTCGACGCCACCGACGATCACCGGAGTGTCCGGAAACGCCTGGCGTGCAAGCTTTGAGTACACAACACTTGCATAATCGGGGCGGCGCCCGCCCTTGCCGCCTTCGGAGTACATGTCGTCGGAGCGGGTTTTGCGATTGGCAGTGTAGTTGTTGATCATGCTGTCGACAGTGCCCGAGGATACGCCGATAAAGAGCCTCGGTCGGCCCATGCGTTCGAAATCAATCGGAGAGTCCCAGCGGGGTTGGGCGACGATGCCGACTCTGAGGCCCAGGCGCTCGAGCCAGCGGCCCAAGCAGGGAATGCCAAACGTCGGGTGGTCTACGTACGCGTCACCACTGACTAAAAGGACGTCGAGCTCATTCCAGCCGCGCCATTGCATCTCCTCCCGATTTGTAGGGAGAAACTTGCGGCAAGCTTCGCGGTAAACGGTGGCGTTGGTAATTGGGGTTGGGGCCTTAGGCTGCATGAACCGCCACCCAGTAGCACTTTCTGACTGCGGAAGTCAACTGTTGGGGCTTTCGCTCGCCTGAGCAGGGCCTAAAACTCAGCGCAAGGCGAAAGGGTGCTAGGCTTAAAGCGCTCGATGTCTCCCGAGGCTGCGTGCAGCGCAAAAAGGGCGGCGGATTGCCTGATGGCTTCTCCAGTAGAGGCTGGCTCATTATCAAGCTCATGTTTAGCGCCCAGGCATTGAAGGCCCACATGGCGGGCTGAGTGAGGGCTCCGTTTACTGATGACCCAATCGCGGACAACTTGGGTATTGATGTAACGATCCTCTTTGGGATCTCCCAGCATGGTTAAGACAGGAAGAGTCTTAGGGAGGTCAAGAAACAGAGCTTTGCCCGATTGGAGGATTAGCTGGCCAGAAAAAATGGGATGCTCAAAGGGGCTCTTAGGAGAAAGCTCTCCATTGTGTGGGGGCGAGGGGTTATGGGTGAGTGTCCGCAACGTCACTATGCCGCGCTCGCCTATTAGTACGGGAACTGAGATCGCTGGAGCAAAGAGAATGAGGCCTGAGAGTGACCTGCCTGGAATCGCTTCCCGGGATAGGTTCTGAACCATCCGTGTGGCAATGAGTCCTCCGGTTGACCAGCCCGCTAAAATCAGTGGGCGCTGAGCGTCTTCTCGGGTGAGCTTCTCGACCCTAGCGACCATCTTTCCGATTCGCTCAAAAATGAAGTAGTCGATGTTGCCTGCGCGACCTTCGTTTTCGCCGTGGGAGGGAAGGTCAAACGCGATCACGCGGAGGCCGGCCCGATTCCACTCATCAAACAGCGGGCCGTGATTGTCGAGCCGATCGCCGAATCCGTGAATGTAAAGCACATCGCCGATGACGGGGGTATTGGGCGTCTGCGTCCCGATGCGCATTTTAAACGAAAGGCTTCCTTCCGTGGGCATGGTGATGAACGAAGTCTGGAGGGTGCCTGCTTTGGATGGGGCTTCTGGTGCGTGCGCGAGGGCCAGAGTGGGAAGGAGCGAGGCGATCAGGGCAAGGGTCTGGGCTTTCATGGGGGCTGTTCTATGGGAAGGTGACTATATGTGTCAAATTTAAAAACTTTGTGCGCATTGGAAGAAGTAGTGCGCACTTGTCAGATATTTTTAAATTAATTTTATTCAATTAAGCTGCGCAGATCCTCTGCTGTGAGGCTCGCCGATGCCCCTGATCCGTCCAGTACTGACGCGGCCAGCGCGAGCTTCTGCTTTTGTAGCAAAAGAATGCGGTCCTCGACGGTACCCTTGGCAACCAAGCGGTGAATGAGGACCGGGTTTCGCTGACCAATGCGGTGAGCTCGATCAGCGGCCTGGTCTTCAGCGGCTGGGTTCCACCAGGGGTCGAGAATAAAAATGTGGTCCGCAGCCGTGAGGGTAAGGCCCGTGCCGCCAGCTTTGAGAGAAAGCAACAGCACCGATGGGCCCCCTTCTCGCTGAAAGTCATCCACCACAGCGGCGCGGTCACGAGTGGAGCCGTCAAGGCGCGAAAAAGAGATCCCGGCACGCGAGAGCTCAGGCTCGATGAGATCCAGATGGGACGTCCATTGCGAGAAGATGAGCGCACGATGGCCGAGTCCGATGGACTCTTCAAGGGTCTCGAGAAGAAGAGTAAGTTTGGAAGAAGTGCTTTTAGCCCGCTGGTGTCCAGGGACGAGGGCGGGATGGCAGCACGCTTGGCGCAAGCGGAGTAGGGCCTCTAGTGCGGCAAATACGTTGCGATCAGTCTCGAGCTTTTGCAGAACTTCAGCTCGAGTGGCGGCGAGGATTGCGTCGTAGGTGTTCTGCTCCTCGGGTGAGAGCTCGCAATGCAGAACGATCTCGGTGCGTTCAGGGAGTTCGGGCGCGACTTCGCGCTTGAGGCGTCTCAAAATAAAGGGCCGAATTCTGGCTCTCAGGCGCTCAAGCTCGATGGGGTCAGGCGATTGGCCGCTGGGGCGCTCACCGAGTAGACCGGGGTTTAGAAACTGAAACTGGCTCCAAAGATCGGAGAGGCGATTCTCGATTGGCGTGCCGCTGAGGGCGATCCTAAATCTGCCGCGAAGCTGGTGCGCAGCTTGAGCAATCTGGCTATCGGGATTCTTGATGGTTTGAGCTTCGTCGAGAATGATGGTGTCCCACAGGGGCGAATTGAGTTTCTCGCGGTCAAGCCGCAGAAGGGCGTAACTCGTGAGCGTGATGTGAGCGCTTGGATCCAGGGTGCGTGCGCTGCCATAGTAGAGGGATGTTCTGAGCGAGGGGCGAAACTGCGCGAGCTGCGCTTGCCAGCTTGAGAGAACGCTCGTTGGGCAGACGATGAGCGCTCGTTTTCCGGGGGAGCTGTCGAGCGCGCACATGGCTTGAAGCGTCTTGCCCAGGCCCATGTCGTCGGCGAGCATCGCGCCAAGGCCTGGACCGACGTCGTCACCCGTTTCTGCGAGGCTGCTATCTCGGAGAAAGCAGAGCCAATCCACGCCTTGCTGTTGATAGGACCTGAGCTCGGCCCGGAGGTCGACAGGGAGCGGAGCGCGAGGAATCGCCCCTAGGTCCTTGAGCGCGCGACTGAGTTTAAGCACCGGCGCCGGGCAGGGGACATCGAGCTCGCTACAGAGCTGCACGAGCTCGGGTTGTCTAAAAGTGGGAACGGCAGCAAAATCCCGGCGTGCGGCCTGGGCTTCGAGGAGGCCCAGAACACGCGAGCCAAAACGAGCCAACCAATCGCGGGGCAATGGGGCCCAGCCTCCTCCTTGGAGCGAGACGTAGTCCGCGCCTTCCTGCCAGGCGCGCCAGACTTGGTTTGGGTCGGCAGAACGCGTGGAGCCGGTGCCATCTTTTGAGTCAAACGAAAGATCCAAATGCCCACGAGGCGAGACTGAGATCAAGGGGCTGAGGTCGGAGTGAAGTTTAAACTGCTCTAAACCCGGTCCTTTGAGCTCGAGTGATTCGAAGTCGGCGAGTTTCTTTGCTGCTTCGATCTGTTTGACGAAATTCACGGCAGCGGGGCCTTCGAAGCGGGTTCGTCCGCCGAGTGTCAGGTGAAGTTCTTGTTGGAGTTTCCTTCTCAGTTTCTCTTCTGCTACTGGGTCATGAATGGCAATCTCGTCGGGTGCGAGTTCCGTGGCCGAGGTCAAAGACGGGATTGCTTCGAGCTGATGAGGGGCGCCAGTTGGAGATTCAAGACGGATCTCCACGCGAGGCTGGGTCATGCGTGGACGCGGTAGGCGGGTGGTGCGAACCTCGATAGGGAGTTTTCCTTCTAATGAAGGCAAGACTACTGAAACTAAGCGGGCGATCGCAGCTGGATCATCAAAGGTGAGCCCCTTCTTGGAGATGAGCATGGCAAGCTCGGGAGAAAGTGTGGGCATAGAGAGAGGTCTGATCGAGCCATCTGTGCACAGCGCTGCCGAGTTAGAGAAGACCTCCTGAATTGTCTGATCCATCTCGCCGCAAATCTTAAAGCCTAAGTTTTCAGAGTTTGTTACCACCGCTCGGATGCCGGTGGCTCGAGGCGAGGTTTGGACGGGAGCGCCATCTAATGTCAAGCCGGGCATTCCAGAAAGCG
>CAZGCK010000003.1:22846-25278 GCA_964524175.1 uncultured Bacteriovoracaceae bacterium
AGTCGCACTAAAGTCTCTGGTTCGAGCTTCGGGTCTCGTCTGATCGGCGTAAGAGCTGCATCCACGGAAAAGTCATCACGTGTGGCAGAAAGAGGGGCCGAAGCGATTCTCCCCGAAGAAACGCCTCCCATCCATGCAACGAGAGACTCGGTGAGAGGGTTCTCACCTTGGGAGCTCGCGATGAGTCGTTCGAATCCAAGCGCTCCTTGGATGCGACTCAATCGGTAGATCAGGCGTGGAGCGCTTGCTTCGTGGACGACGCTGGTTTTGGACTCTTCTGGCGCGTTTCTTAGAAAAATTGCCGCAGCAGCGATGTGAACGCAGATCTCGTTGCGATCCCCGCAATCGCAGTAGCAGTCTTCATCCTTTGGCCAAAGCGTCACTTTCGGGCTCACCGGCCGGTCTCGTGTGAGGACTCGAAGCGTGATCTCGTCCTCCGTTCGCGCATCCACTCGAACGGCGTCGCCGCGACCGAGCGCTACGCCTTTGGACCAAATTCCAGGAAGGCATTCTTTTTGGATCTTGGCGAGAAAGGCCGATAGGTCGGCGGCCTGAGGCTGCGGCATAGTGAGAGTACCGCGAGCTTAGCATCTTAGGGGCGAGCGAGCGAGGGCGAAAGCGCAAAGCCATCGGTAAGCGTGAGTTTAGCGCGATAAGCGAGGTTTTTGACCGCGCTGATGCTCAGGCCGAGTTTGCAGGAGATCTCTTCGTAAGAAAGCTGGTGGATGGCTCTCATCCAGACCACCCGCTTCTGAAGTCTCGTGAGGGGTTGCAGGCTTTTGAGCAAGGATCGGAACTGATCCTTGCGGATCGCAGATGTCTCAGCGCATGGCCGGTCGCAGGCCATGTCTTCGATCTGGGCGGGTTCACTCAGAGGGTCTTCGGTTTTTCCGCTCCGCAGGTGATCGGAGACGGTGTTGCGCGCGATAGTCCACAGCCAAGTAGAGAACGCGTAGCGCTCTTGATAGCTTTCTCTGAATCGGAAGGCTTTGAGAAAGATCTCCTGCGTGATCTCTTCGGCAGTCTCTAGGTCTGAGATACGTCCGGAGACGTAACGCAAAATGGGTCGGCTGAAACGTACGTGCAGCTTTGTGAAGGCCTCGCTGCTGCCTGCGCGAAAATCAGCTACAAGCTTCCTTGCTTTGAGCGGCTTTAGTTCTTTAAACATATCTAGTGAATATAGATTAATTAATTATATGTAATCAAACTTTAATCTGAAGTCGGTCGGTTGTTTTTTAGGAAGAAAAAAATTTTTAAAACTCCGAGACTTTTCTGCTCGCTGTTTCGTAAACTGCTTCATGTTAAAAAAAGCATCTGTTTTTAGCTTATTTGTGCTCGCTTTATCCGCTTGTAGCGGGCAGCCGGATACCGCTCTCGGAGTGGTTACTTCGGGTGTTGCCGCATCTTCTAGTCAATCAGGTCCTCTTTCGATTCCGCGCGACTCTAGGGATTTTACGATAGATGCGATGCTGTTTGAGGGTGATGGAACTTGGTCGGTTGAAGTCGAGTCCCTTGCCGACATCCTTTCTTCTCGTGGTGCGAGCTATCGAAGGGTCAATACTCGGGAGCTTAATGCGATGGCTTTAGATGATATGGCTCAGTTTGGTGCCTTGATATTCCCCGGGGGGACAGGTGGCACCCAGGCTGGCAACATGTCCTCGCAGACGATTGCAAATCTCCGAGCGGCTGTGCGGGAGCGAGGCGTGAGTTGGATTGGATTTTGTGCCGGCGCGTTCATCGCTGTGGCGCCGACCCCATCCGAGGGAAAAAACCCGGAGTATGGTGTGGCCATCGTCGATGGGCCTGTTCTGGACTACTACTATCTTGAAGAAGAGCTTAATCGTCGTGGTGTCATCGATGCGGCGATGACGCTTCATACCTTTGCCGACGGTACGAAGCGCGACATTCTTTGGTACGGCGGTCCTGTGGTTCCGGGTGGAGTCAACCGAGTGATTGCCAAGTATCCGAACGGAGACGCGGCGATTTCGCAGATGTGGTCGGGCAACGGATTTGTGATTCTCTCGGCGGGCCATCCCGCAGCACCTCTGTCGGTGCGCAACTCGTTTGGACTTAGAGATTCGGATGGGACTGACTTCGACCTTGCTTGGAAACTCTTGTCAGCAGCGATTCACCAAGATGAGTTTGCCGTTTTCGCGAATTAGGGTGCACTGAAGCGTGGCACTCGCGTTGCAGCTGATCCTCGCCACGAAGGGCGGATCGTGCAATGGATGTGAGAGTCATCTCCTTATTGGCTCTAGCTTTGAGTGTTGCTCTGCAATCGAGTTGTGGGCAGAATCCTCACATCACAGCGCCAGAGCCTTCTTCTCCGAGCGATCCCTCGGGTTCAGGACCCGATAGTCCGCCGGGAGGAAGAGAGGGAACTCCGCCAGGAACTCCGCCAGGAACTCCGCCAGGAACTCCGCCAGGAACTC
>CAZGCK010000003.1:25378-60433 GCA_964524175.1 uncultured Bacteriovoracaceae bacterium
CTCCGCCAGGAACTCCGCCAGGAACTCCGCCAGGAACTCCGCCAGGAACTCCGCCGGGAACTCCGCCAGGTAAACCTCCTCACAAGCCGCCTAGGCAGGAACCTCCTCGCTGCCATCCGCACTGCTGCGATTTTGATTCGTGCGTTTGGTACGAGGAGCCGTTGATATGAAGTGGCAATGGGCAGTTTGGGTGGTTTGTTCTTTTTCTGCGTTGGCCAACGGAGCCAATGTGCAAACGCATACCTCGCCTGGCAATTCGAGTTACATGCTGAATGAAACGGCAACGCCTCGGGGGCTCGGGCGGCTTTTCTTCGCGGCCGACTACAACATCCTGAACGACGCCTTGGTTGTGCTCAATCCGGATCGAAATCGAAGATTGTCGACGCTGGTGGATAGTCTCATGACTTGGGATTTGACCGCGGGGGCCGAGGTGCTGCCGTGGCTTGCTCTCTACGCGACGTTGCCGCTGCATTCTGTGCACAATGTAGGGCAGCGCCGCGAGTTCGCTCTGGGGGATACGCGGTTTTTTGCGCGGCTGCCTTTGTTTCCACGGCATTTTAGTTGGCAGCTCTCTTTGGTGCCAGAGTTTAGGGCGCCCACTGGACGCAGCGATTATTTTGTCTCCGACGATTCGGTGGGGTTCGGTGGGCTTTTAGTTCTAGAGAATCGATTTCGATACATTTGGGTAGTGGGCAACATTGGATATAGACGAGCGATTGGGGCACGGTTTGCCGATCTAGACTTTAGCCAAAGACTTCTTGGATCGTTTGGACTTGCGGTTCCCATTGGAGATCGTTGGAGCGTGAATGGCGAGTTCGGAGGCGCGCGTGTGATCCCATTCAATTCGGTGCAAAATCCTAGCGAGCTCTATCTAGGTGGGCGACTAAAAATCACTGAGATCGCAAGCCTTCATGGTGGCGCATCGATTGGAACCACGGGCACGGTTTCGAGCGACAACTATCGCATCCTGTTGGGACTGAAGATCGAGCCCAAAGTGGACGTCGGCTCTACCGGTCAGTCAGAGGTGATCATGGCGAGCGCCGCTCCCTCTAGCGATGTCGTTGGTAGCGCACAAGCGAAAAGCGAGCCTGCGTCTCAGGCTGTGCTGGGCGCGCATGAGATCGAGTTGGGTCAGGAGATTCGCTTTGCTCACGACAGCGATCAATTGCTGCAATCGTCGCTGCCGGTACTCGACGATGTGGCAAAGTTGATTCTGAACAACGAAGCAGAGGTCAAGCGCTTGGACATCGAGGGGCACTGCAATGAGCTGGGTTCGGATGGTTACAATCTCAACCTGTCTCAAAGACGCGCTGAGTCCGTGCGCCGCTACCTCACGTCCCAAGGGGTGGATCCTCAGATTCTGGAGCCGATTGGCTTTGGTAAGCGCCGTCCCAAGCAAGGCTCGCAAAAATTAGATCGCGATTTGAGATTGATCGTCAACCGGCGCGTGGAGTTCAAGGTCGAGCAGGGGAAAGTCCCGCAAGTTCCCAGCTCAGGCTAAATTGCCAATCGAGGATCTAACAGTGCGAGCTCTCCTACCACTAGTGCTGTGAGAGTCGTTCGAGCTCTTTCGGGGTCGTTAGTCGAAACAAATCCACTCGAAAGCCTGGTCCCCGCGCCGGCAGGGGTGAGAACTGAGGGGTGAGCTGTTGAGAGCTCATGAGCAAACTGAGCTGGATTTGCGAATCCAAGGGTCATGATTTCTTTGTGCGAAAAAAATCTCCAGGCAGCAGGAGTTCCCGGCAAGACTCTTGATTCAAGCTCGAGTGCTACTCGTCCCATGGTCCAGCGAGGATTGACTTCTACGACTGGCTTGAGCCGCAGATTTCCCGCAGGGTCGCGGTACAGCATCGCATCGATGCCGGCAGGGCCCTGGTATCCGCTTGCGAGAAGCTCTTGTGCAAGTGCACGCGTGAGTTTTTGCCAGCGCTCCAACGGACTCGGCGAGCCTGAGTGCAAGAACTTGATCCAATCTGCGTCGACCGCTTGGGGGCCTTCGTGAGTGAGAGTGCCTAGGATCGTGCCTTTGTACTGAAGTTGCGCGCCGGTCAAGAATCTCCTGATGCCAAGAAGCTGAGTGGTTTTACCGCCGAGGACCTCGAAGTTGATAGACAAGTCGCAGAGCTTGTTAAGCCATGGCTCGACGACGATCCCGCCTTGGTTTTCGATTAATTTTCGAGCCCACTGGCCCAGGCTTTCTTCGAGTTCGCTGAGAGCGCGAAGTCTGCGGACTTGATTTCCAGAGGTTCCCCAGAGCGCCTTGATTGCAAACTCTTCGTGCGCTCGCGTTTTCAAGAATTCCAAAAGACTTTCCCAGGTTCTGAAAACCCGGCCAGAAATCGATTCTGGGCCAAAGATGCTTTGATCTTCGGGGTGCTCTATCAGCCAGTCGCGCAAGAACTGAGCGCTCCAGCCTTTGGAGAAGAGTTTGCCCAGCCCAGTTTCGGAAAAGTTCGCATAACCTAAAACTCGTGAGCTCCACTTGGCATTCGCTCCTTCGATTTCAGTCAAATGCTCTCGCCAAAGTCCAAATTGCTCGAAAACCTCAGGGCTCCAGCCCCAAGGCTCGACGCCGCCGATGCAAGTCTCTTTGAGTGGAGCAGAAGTTTCACGAAACTCCGGAATCTCAAATCCCAGTTCGGAAAGTCTCTTGAGCCACTCGGCGCGTGGGCGCTCAGTCACATAGATCAAGTCAGTGTCACGTGCCAAAAACCCCATAAGTCCCTCGAGATCTCGACTGACAGACGCGATCGTCGAGGGAGGTGTGAACCCGGGTTTTCCGCGCGCGATCTCGGCGTCGCACCAGGGATTGTAAATCCAAATCACGGGAGGGCGTCCCTTGGACCCGTTAAACACTTCGAGCTCCCGCACGAACTCCTGCGAAAGCCCTGCTTCAAGGCGGCCTTCAGTGGTGAAGCCGATGCCCTTCGCACGGCGTGGGGTCATTGGGCGAGGGAGCAGTCTCAAATAAGCCTGCCAGTCTGATTCGTCTTGGGGTGCTTCGGGCGCCGCTCTCCACCGGTTGAACCACGTCACACCATGCCTTACGTGCCCGATTTCGTCCCGATACACGCGATCGAGAATTTGTGCCGTAGCAGCATCTCCTACCTCGGCGACTGCTTTTTGGTAGTGAAGCGAGTAGTCCAGGTTCGCCTGTTCAAGCGTGAGCGACATTTGAATCACGAACTCAAGCGGTGAACGCATGTCTTTCATGTGATTCCAGAAGTAGTCGCTCAGCGGGAGTTCGCCAAAGTCCACGCCGAGCTCGCGCATGCGGTCCAGGTAAAGGCGCAAGTGCTCCTGCTCTTCGAGGATCGTGCGTCCGATTCCAAGCCGGAAGCTTTCAGGGGCTTCGGGGAACTTAAGCAGCATGAGCGCCATGAGTTCCATGGCGAGCAGCTCATGGTTTGCAAAAAAGTGCAGAATCCTACCTCGCGCGGAATCGGTGAGGAGCTCGTGCTTTTTAGGAAACTCCGCCTTGCCGATCCGCGCGAGCAACGCGGGTCTGCCCGGAAACCTGGGAATGGTTTCGAGGGCTGTTCTTTGCGTTGAGTCAATGAGGCCGTCTTGCGGAATAATCAGTTTGTCTTGGAGGGTGCTCCCCAACAAGATGATTTGCGCAAAGTCATGCAATTGCATGGGCGGGGTAATACCACGGAAACTGCTCCTGCAGTCTCTTGGCCCTCGAAGGGATCATCTGTTTAATTTTATTAGACTTTTTGATCAACATCCACAGACTGAAGGAGCAGTCTTCTCTCTCTCTTACTGGCCATGCCTTGCGCCAGCGCTCAGCTCCAGTTAGCTTGCTCACCATGCAGAAAGAGCCGCGCCAGCAATGGCCCCTTTGGCAAGCACTTCAAAGCGTTGAACTTCAGTCTCCGACGTCCGACCAGCTTATGACCGCGTTTCTCAAGAGTGTCGAAACGCAGGGCTTGTCTCTCTACGAAGCCCAAGAGGAAGCGATCCTCGAACTCTACTCGGGCAAAAATCTGATTCTCAATACCCCCACGGGTTCGGGTAAGTCGCTCGTTGCGGCCAGTCTCCACTTTGAGTCCCTCGGTCGTGGCCGGCGCTCTGTATACACTTGTCCTATCAAGGCGCTCGTGAACGAGAAGTTCCTGGCTCTGTGTCGCGACTTTGGGCCGGATCAGGTCGGCATGTCTACCGGCGACGCAACTGTGAATCGAGATGCACCTATCCTCTGTTGCACTGCCGAGATCCTAGCCAATATGGCTCTCAGAGATGGCGCAAATGCGCGCGTCGACGATGTGATCATGGATGAGTTTCATTACTACTCAGACAAGGATCGTGGGTCGGCCTGGCAGATCCCGCTGCTTGCGCTTCCTCGGTCTCGGTTTTTGCTCATGTCCGCCACGCTGGGAGACACGGATCTCTTCGAGCGTTGCATGACGGAGCTCAATGGTTTTGAAAGCGTGACTGTGCGCTCGACGCATCGTCCGGTTCCGCTTGATTTTGAGTACTCCGAGCTTCCGCTCCACGAAACCATCGCGCGTTTGATCACAAGAGGACGTGCCCCGATCTATGTCGTCAATTTTTCTCAGCGAGAAAGCGCTGAGCGCGCTCAAGATCTCATGAGCACCGACTTTTGCACCAAGGACGAGAAAAAGGCGATTGCCACAGAGCTCGAGGGCGCAAGTTTTGCCAGCCCATACGGCAAGGAGATCCAGAAAGTCCTCAAGCATGGCATTGGTCTTCATCATGCGGGGCTCTTGCCCAAGTACCGAATTCTGGTCGAACGACTCGCTCAAAAGGGCCATCTCAAAATCATCTCAGGCACTGATACCTTAGGTGTGGGTGTCAATGTCCCGATTCGCACTGTTTTGTTCACTCAGCTCTGCAAGTTCGATGGACAAAAGTCAGGCATCCTCAGCGTGCGCGATTTTCATCAGATCTCGGGTCGTGCAGGCCGCAGGGGGTTTGATGATCTAGGCACCGTCGTCGCCCAAGCGCCTGAGCACGTGGTCGAGAACCTTCGCAATGAACAAAAAGCAGCAGGTGATGCCAAGAAGCTCAAGAAGCTCGTCAAGCGCAAGCCTCCAGAAAAGGGCTACGTCGCGTGGAGCAAGGAGACTTTTGAAAAACTCCGCACTGGCAAGCCCGAAGCGCTGGTCTCCCGATTTGAAGTCACGCACGGGATGCTGCTGAGCGTGCTCAGTCGCCAGTTTGAGGATGGATGCCGTGCCATGAGCTCGATCATCCACCGCTCACACGAAACGCCCGTGGCGCAGCGAAGGCTTGGAAAAAAAGCCTTCGTGCTGTTTCGATCACTCGTCGAACGTAAGATCGTCGAGATACTTCCGCCGGGCAGTCCGACTAAGCTTCGGGTCAACGTCGACCTCCAGGAGGATTTCTCGCTCAATCACGCCCTTTCGCTCTACTTGCTCGACACGCTCAAGCTTCTGGATCCGCAGAGTCCAGACTATGCGCTTGACGCGCTCACCTTGGTGGAGAGCATCCTCGAGAATCCCGAGATGGTGCTGAGACGTCAACTCGACCGCATCAAAGGCGAGAAGATCGGCGAGCTCAAGGCGCAGGGCATGGAGTACGACGAGCGAATGGAAGAGCTCGATAAGCTCGAGTATCCCAAGCCTAGGCGCGAGTTCATCTATGACACGTTCAACGCGTTTGCGGCTAGTCACCCTTGGGTGGGTCAAGAGAATATCCGCCCCAAATCGATCGCCCGCGAGATGTTCGAGACTTTTCAGTCTTTCTCCGAATACGTAAGAGAGTATGATCTGCATCGCATCGAGGGGCAGCTGCTTAGATATCTATCTGATGTGTATAAAGTCATCGTTCAAACCGTTCCAGAGCTCGTTAAGGACGCTGCCCCAAACGACGAGCTGAGGTCGATCGAGGAGTACTTTGGCACGATGATTCGTGGCATTGATTCAAGCCTTCTGGATGAGTGGGAGCGTCTCCGCAACCCTGATTTTGTCCGTGTCGCCGCAGTTGCCACAGAGCCAGTGGCAACCGGTCCCAAGGATATCACGCAAGATCGCCGCGCTTTTGCCATCGCGATCCGCAACGAAGTGTTCAGGCTCGTTCGTGCGCTGGCTTCGCAGGATTGGGACTCCGCGCTCGACTTGTTGCGGAGACCGACTGAGTGGACTGTTGACAGTTTGAGCGCAAAGCTCGAACAGTACCGACAGGACCATGGCCGGATCAAGACGGATCCCGAGGCTCGCGCGCCTAAGCATCTGTCCATCAGTCCAGAGGATTCATCCACGTTGCGTGTGACTCAAGTCTTAGTCGATGCTGAGGGTCACAATGACTGGGTGCTTGAGCTGGCTTTGGATCTCGATAGCTCTCGAGAGGCCGGTAAGCCCATGTTGAAGCTAAAGCAGATTGGCGCGATCTAGCGAAGAAACCCCGAGCTCTTTTGCCGACTCCAAAAGCGCACCGTAGGGCCAGAAGAAATCGTCACACGCGATGGGCGTTCAAGGTTAAAAATCTCGCCGTCCATAGTGAATCCTTCACCTAGCTCGCAGTCTAGGCGCTCGACCTGGCGGCCGTTCACTAGTTGATCTCCAAAATCCAGGAGCTTCTGATCCGTTAGGCCGAACAAGAGAGTGGGCGTATAGGCGGCAACTTTGTAGAGCGGCATTCCGTTAGCGGAAAAATGAAATCCTCCCGGCCGGATTTCGCCTTGAGGAAATGGCCGTATCCCCAGAGTGAGGCGAGAGATCGTGCCTACTGTGAGCGTATGAAAGCCACGGGTGTTGCCATCATGAGCCTGGCCATTGATCCGGAGCTTTAGATTCTCTCGCTTAAACAGGGGGAGAGATTCACTAAACGGATTTACCGCGCTCAAGAAAGCTTGCGTTGCGACGGCCGCGGCATCCACCACATTGGGGGTCTCGGTGCGCTTGTAGTACTCGGACAGGACTCGATAGCCGATGCCCCAGGCAAAAACGAAGCCGTAGTGTGGCAGCTGATCTTCGATTTGAACTTTGAGGGTCGGGATCTCGCAAGCCACGTGGGCATGATTGCCTAACCAGCGTTCGAGAGTCGTCTGAGCCGTTTCGCGCCTACCCGTCAGGTTGCAAAGCATGTTGATTGTGCCCGCTCGCACCGGGAGCACGGGCGGGAGTGGAGTTTCTTCTCCATGGTGGCGAATGAAAGCGGTGATGCCACGAGCGATTGAACCATCTCCGCCAAAGAAGCAAAGTGTTCGCTCGCCGTTTTTCCAATTGCCCATGAGATCGTCGAGCTCGCCTAAGTCACGAGTCAGATGGATGTCAGAGTCGGGAGGAAGTAGCGCGCGGAAGTCTTCTTCTGTGAGAGATTGAAGTTTTAGCTGCCTAGCGTTGGGGTTAAGCACCAGCGTCAGGGGGAGAGTCGTGGGATCAAGGGATGGTTCTGCCAAAGCTTCATTTGTTTGGCCGGTTTGGATCTCCAAGCGATCTCCTCAAGTGCTAAAGTCGTTTAGTAGGACTCTCCTTATAAAAAATCCTAAACGAAAAGCACACGAAAATCAAAAAATCTAAATATGTCGCTTGGTTAAGGTGCAAAAAACGCCTTTATGAGTCCTGACTTGCATTCTTTTTTGTAAAAAAATAGGCGCTCAGCGTCCCAAGCACCAAACTCGCGGCCAGAACCATCCATGGCGAAGAGGTCCCATTGGCTCGAGAGCTTGCTTGGCGCCGGGTGGAGATTCGGTAAAGGGAGGCCATGGGTGCTTCATCGGCTTTGGTTCCTTCAATGGAGGCGCCGGATACTCCTCCTTCGTCGGCCATGGAGGCGACTCTTTCTTGGTCGAGTGCAGCGTCTGAGTTGATTAAGTCTTGGGGTAAATTGGGTTTTCCCACCATTTTGCCTATCTCCTTGGTCCGGTAAATTCTGATTCAATTTCGGTGCCTCCGATTAGTGCTCGTGCTATGCACTGCGTCGTAATGCGATCAAATCAGTTGCCCATATTCATTGCGGTTTCACTCTTAGGAGCGTTGGGTTCAGATGTTCAGGCCGGAACTGTTGCCCTCCCCTTGAGTGCTATCGCCAAGCGTCCTGCGTCGGATTTGGTAGATATCCGGGGTCGTCGCGTCGACGAGGCTGAAGTCACTGCGTTGATTCGGGCAGGCGAAGATATCTCCCGGCTCAACCCGCAGGAAAGCATTCTTTGGGGCCCGACCAAGCAGGCGCCTAGTGATGAAGCTTCTCATTCTTTTCCCGCCGAAGGCACCACTGTCTACTTCAATTCAAACTTAGCTAGCACGAAAGGGATTTTTAGAAGCTCGGTCGATGCGATGGATCCCGGCACAGGGCCGGCCGAGAGTCGTGTTCACTCCTTTACGCTTTCGGTGAGCTTGAGCAATCCCGCTGCGGTGATGCGCGCGGATATCCTGCGACGCTTGGGATACAAGGTTTCTAACCCTAAAGCTTATCGGGAGCTCAAGGTTAAGTTCAACACCGTTGCCGAGCGCGATCAGTTCCTTCAAGACCTAGCTGACAACTCGTTGACCTCACGCGAGCGTTGGGTGGCTGCTTCTGCAGGCGGGATCAGTGGGCTCCCTAAAGATAAGCCCGAAGTCACGCTTCAAGGAGTTGTGCTCGAACCTGGGCGCATCGCTGTGCAAACGGTGCATTGGGGATTGATGAGTGCAGAGGCTCAAAAGGATCGAAGGGTTTTTAGAGCGCTGATCATTCCCAACGTGCTTTTTGACTTTCAAGAGAAGATCAATGGATTTGCCTGGCAGATTGGCCGGATCTTTAACGAGGCGGTCACCTTTGATTACCTTTTCTCGGACGGCTTCTCTGACGTCACTTACAGCGATGCCAAGTGGATCGCCGCCAGGATTGCGGCGTTGACTCGCGCGGAGCTAGCCGAGGCCGTCGCGAGGACCGAGCTTCCGAGCGAGGTAAAGGCCCTGCTCCTCGAAAAAGTAGTCTCTCGGCGCAATGGGTTGGTTCAGGTTTTTAATTTGAGTGACCGTTTCGCTGCTCTGGACGTGTCCTCGCACATGAGCCAAGGCAATGTGCAGAATGGTCAGCTCGTTCGGGATGACTATTCGGGATATCCTTTTGAGTTTTTCAAGAAACCGGACCTGCCTCCTCTACGATTCTCGCAGCTGTGGCGATACGCTGCGATCGAGGGTATTTCGAAGGGACTTGGCGTAGCGCTTGACCAGATCAACAACAAGCTCCTGACTCTCGCCTCGACTCAGTCCGCGGTCAGGGATCATCAGTCCAATGTGTCTAAGGGAATCGAAGACTATCTTTTTAAAACAGGAAGTCTGACCGGCTTTCAGAAAACGACAGGCGTTTGGGCAGCGCCGATCGCTGGCGGAAGAGTCAGCGCCAATCGCAACGTCGTTGCGGGAACCTATCTGGGCAGCGACTCGCAGGTGCAGCTCGTGGACTCGCTGACGCTCGATGTGCACGGCGGCTTTTACTTGGGATGGGATGGGCTTGCGCCTGTTTCGGTGGGTCTCTCCAACACTGCGACTCTGAGCCGCACTTACTCTCACGTGAAGCCGGTCAAGGACATGAACTCCGCTCTCAAAACAAGCTGGGGCGACCTCGTTGTGGTGGGCTTCATGAGGGGCTTGGGTGGCGCTCTCAATCCCAACATCAAGTGCGAGATTCCCGAAGGTCCTTGGACCAATACGTTTGTGGTCGACGGCGTCACTTTTACTCGCATCAATTACGATCAGAATCGCGCGAATGGCAAGGAAGAGGCAATCGCCCATAGGGCAAAGCTGATCACTGAGGGCGCGAACCCAGTCCATCTAATCATGCAAGCCAACAATCGTACGGAAGACTGCAAGTCTGAAGTCGAAAAAGCCGTGAACAAGAACCTCGAGGAGTTTGTCGAAAAGCTCGGCGTGGGAGACACGTTCATAGTCACCGATACAGTCAAGCTGGATTCGAACCTCTCGGTGCCCATCCCAATTCCTGGCCTCATGGGAGCTACGGTTTCGCCCAACGGAGACATTACTTACGAAGTGGCCCGACAAACCATGCTCAGACGCACGAACAATGGTTTTCAGGTCTATCTGCAAGACCATCGCTTGGATGCTGAGACCTTCGGGCTGGACGTGAGCTTCTTCGTGAACATCGTGAACTTTGTAAGAGGCGTCCGTCACGGGCACGCTGACACGGATTATTACAACATCGTGACTGAAGGTGCCGATACGGATACCAAGCTCAAGCTGATCCGGTCGATCAAAGGCATACTGAGAACGAATAGCTCCGAGGTGCTGGCCGATAGCTTCAAACCTTATACATTGAAGCACGATCTGTTTGCCCGCATCGCGCGGTTCAAGTTTCTGATGTGGAGTCGTGAGTCACAGAGTCAGAGCCACGAGGTCTCGATCTATCCTCCGGTAGACGCCAACGGTGAGCACAACCGAGGCGACTACAAAAGAACGCTGGCCATGCGCAGGCTTGTCCTGCGCACCGGGCAAGACATTTTTGGCTTGGCTTCGAATGCCGTGGGCGCATTGACGGGTGGTCTCTTTACGTTGCCGGGAGCGGGTGGGGGTGACCCCGGGAACAGCCCGCTTGGAAAGAGTCACACCTCTTCTGTCACCTCTCAGGCCGAAGTCACTCCTGGTAAGCCATTTCAACCGGTCACAGCGCTTGAAGACAGCTATCGGGGCTGGTTGCTCTCGTATGGCGGGTTGATAAAGATCTTTAACCGCATCGATGGCATTTATGGAGACTTAGGAAGCGCGACTGGACAGGACCCACGGGGCCCGCAAGAGCCTAGGCGCAGTCTTTTTAATCGTGGTTTATTTAATAATACGACAACTCTGCAGCTCTATCAGGTCGACTCGACTCTGATGATTTATCCTGAGGGTCTGGCGGTGTTGCGTAGTTGGCTGCTCAACGATTACAACGAAGAAGAGTTGTTGAGGCTGCTCTTGGGTTTCTACGGAAAAGAGCGCCACAGGATCTATTGCGACATCGCCCAAAAACACTTTGGCCGCAACGGGCCTCAGATTTTCCGGGGCAAGAAAGTCAAAGGCTGTGCGCCAGTTTGGGTTCACTCAGTCATGAGGCTGCGGACTCAGGGCATGCCGTCGGACAAGCTCGAGCAATTGTCTTGGTATAATAACTTGGCGTCGTTGGTGCTCTATAATTCTCAGGTTCCCGAGGTGCTAAAAAAAATCGGAACGCAGAATTTTTTCTTCGTGACACGTGTGAATGGTTTCCGGAAGAACGACCTGGGAGGCCAGATCGACTACCTCACCGATACCGTAGGCCGTTACGACAATGAACGTGGCTTGGGGATGTACCGCGACTTCTCGTCACAGTATGGGGTTTCGCTTTTTGAGCTCTACGCTCGATTCTTTACGGACGGGTTATGATCCGGCATTTTTTGGTATTTTTTGCCTTTTTTTGGGCTGCCGTTTGTCAGGCTGGGTCTGAGGTCACTGCTGTTTTTGTGCCTCGAGATTCGACGCAGGTCGATGGTGCCGCACTTCGAGCTTGGATGGTGAGTCAGCCCGGAGTGCTCAGAGCTGATGCAGTGTTTGGACAAAGCGAGTCTCAATTTTTGACAGAGTCCGGGCAAGCGGGCCTTGCGGGTTCTCTCAAGCTAAGGCTTCGAGACGCAGAGGCGATGACATCGCTCAAGCGTGCGCTCAGGCGCAAAGGGAGTCCGCGCGGCAAGCTTGACCTCAATGAGAGCATGAAAATGCTCTCTCGAGATCCGAGCCATCTGGGAGCGTCCGAGCAATGGGGAGTGCGCAACTCTGGAAAAGACCAAGAAATCGAGCTCACCGACATTTTGGTGCGAAGGGTTCGTGGAGCTCCCGGAGAAGATGCTGGCCTCGCCGCTGCCCCTGCCGAAAAACCGGATCGCAAGACGTTGATCGCTGTTTTGGATACTGGCGTTGAGGGCAAGCATCCTGCTTTGCAGGGGCGCCTGTTTAGATCCCCCAAAGAATGTCAGGCGCTCGAGGCCTATCGCGAGTGCATGCGCACCCAAGCTGACAAGGAACCTTGCCACGCTCAGTATGCCAACTCTGACAGCGACGGTAACGGATACCCGCTGGACTGCTCAGGGTGGAACTTTCTAGGTCCGATTCATCCTAAAACGGGCCTTACCGGAGACAACGAGCCTGAAGACGACATTGGTCACGGCACGCACGTCGCCGGGATTATCGCAGGCACTGGTTTTATCCAAGGCGCAGCCTCGCAAGTCGAAATCTTGCCTGTCAAAGTTCTCGGCAAGGGCGAGTCTGGCGCCGCAAGCGCTGAGGGCGATGTCCCTGATCCTCACTCGCCTGAGCTCACTCAGCCGCGAGTTTTTGCCGACGGTTTGGCGCGCGGGATTCTTTACGCGGTTCGCAGCCACGCTCAGGTGATCAATATGTCGCTGGGTTACCCGCTTCACGATGACTCGGAGCTGATGCGGCGAATGGTTGCTCTGGCGCAGTCGCGAGGCGTACTCGTGGTGGCCGCGGCGGGTAATCAGTCCTCGCTCACGCCTGTCTATCCTTGTCGCTATGCGGGCGTGATCTGCGTGGCCTCTCATAGTGCGGACGGGGCGATCTCTCACTTCTCGGATTTTGGAGATGCCACGGATATTGCGGCTCCAGGGCATAAGATCCTCAGCGCTTGGCTGACGAGCCAGTTTCCTTCTTTCTTTACCGAGCGTAAAGGCTACGATTTTAAGAGCGGCACATCCATGGCCGCGCCCTTTGTGAGCGCGGCCTTGGGGCGTCTGCTCAATGCAGGGTTTTCTCCAGAGGAGTCTTATGCTCGCATGATGCTTGGTGCGCGCCCCTCGCGTCCGCCCACGGCGATAGAGGATCTCGCGGCTAAGTTCACCATGGCAGGCAACTTAGATCTGAGCCGAGCAGTGGCTGTGATTCCGTCGCCACTGATTTTGCCAGAGATTAAAGAGCCTTTATTGATAGCCCTTGAGCGAACGCGCGGCACGGGAGAGGCTCTGCTTGCAGGCATGCGCTTTGAGCTCGCTCTCAAGAACTTCTGGCAGGAAGCTCAAGAAGTCCGCGTCGCATTGAAAGTAGAAGGCAGGGCTGCTCGATTCTTGCGACCGGCTCCCACCAGCGCGACCTTCAAGGAAACGGCGTGGAAACAGGGAGAGCGGCGAGTACTCAAGGGAGAGTTTGAGTTCATAGCGGGCTCTTCGTTCACCAAGCTCCCGGGCGAGTTCTATTTGGCGCTTGAGCTGAGCGGTAAGGACCTCCAGGGTCGAGCGTTCACTCGCACGGTTATGAAGCAAGCTGAGTTTGTCGTGCCGGTCCGCCCCATCAAAAGCGATGCCCTTTTGGCGGACGCAAGCATTCATCGGATCGCAACCGATGTTACCGCGGCCTCCTTGCAGGGCGCTTATTCGATCAAGCCGATTTCCTGCTTAGGGGGCGCTTCCGAGTTAGGGCCCGAGATGCTGATCATTCAGCAACAGCCCACGTCGACGATCCTTCAAGTTCTCAGCGCTCGTCCTGCGGACCCAAGCCGTCCGATAGGAGCCAAGGTGCTCAGGAGGACGGATGCTTTGCTGCTTGATTCATCGAGGGAGCGCTTGATCGCCTTCTCTTGTTTGGATTTTGTGGGCGATGGGACTCGCAGGACTGCAGCGCTGATTTTTGATTCGAAGGACAAGAAATTTGTGTTCAAGCCGCTCGGCAGGCGCGGCCCTCCTCCTGCGGTAGGTGCTCCGTCGAGCGTGTCCCCAAGCTCTCCGACCGCGAGCTTGCTCCAGGTTTCAGGCGATACGGTCGTAGTGCCTGAAGAACTGAGATGGCTCCGAGGGGAGGGGTCGCTCCTCTCTGCGGGCGATGCGCGCGGCCTCGTGCCAACATGGATCTCTCGGGGACGAAAACCAGAGTCCAAGAAACCTGTGTTCGATCCCTGGGAGTGGCGTCCAGCCGAGGCTCTCAACACGGTAGAAACGCGCATGTATGTGATGACTGCTAGTGGTATCAAGATTGTCGAGCCTCCCGAGGGATTGCAATATGTCGGCTTTCTGAAGGGCACACAAGCTGACCTCGCCAGCGGCACAGCTACGGCGCTCTTTTTTAAGGGTCAAAACTTCATACTCGATTTCTACACCGCAAAAATTTCTGCGATGAGGTGGAGTGCGCCCGTGCCTCTTGAGCAATCGGTTGCTCCTCGTCTGGCCGTGTCTTCTGCTCTGCCGTTCATTGGATCTTCCAACGATGGTGGAGCTGCGGGCATGGCATTTACGGATACTAGCTCGGAGGGTCGGATGCGTTTGTCTCTTTTGGACTACGCCGGTCCGCTGCGCTCTTCATGGATTGAAGCGCTTCAACCAGGAGACCTGCTCAACCGCGTGCTGGGCGTATTTTGGGACGGCAGCAGATATCAGAGCTTCTATCGATCAAGGTTCAATCTTTACTATCGCGATGAGGCGCGCGGCGCGACCCAGTTCACTAATTTGAGGCAATACGACAGCGTGAACCGCCACCTTCCCGTACGGGCTGCTGGCCTGCCCGCGCTTCTGCTTCCCGAAGGGCAGGGCGGCTCGCTCACTGCCGAAGTCATTGTTGCAGCGGACGCAGAGCTTGATGGCCGAGCTCCTCAAGAGCTCGAGCGTCCCGCGCTCTACAAGACTTTGGGTGTAGGTGGGTGCGAACCCGTTAATCCTGCTTCGACCTCAGCCAACGGGGCTGGTTTGGGCATGAGTGATGTTGCGTCGAGGCTGCTCTATTTCTGCGGTGATCACTTTGTGGAAGTGGCACTGTAAAAACTGGTCCCACAGCCTGTTGATGTTGACCCAAAGAGTCGAATGAATTCCACTAGTAGGTCCTTTAGGATCACCCAAAACGGTAGGAGCAGCTAAAACCTACCGCTCTCCATTCAAAACAGGACATTTTGTTAAAAAGGCTCCTGAAATTCTCACCTTCATAAGCAGGGTACCGCGCTAAACCAGCGTTATTTCATAGTAATTGCTCGCCATCTGCGCCGCCATCAACAGTCTGGGGGAGCAGTTTCGGTGCGGTCAGCCCTTTTGTGCGCACCGCATGTACTTTGCCAGCGATTGTTAGGCTCTTGATTGGGAGAATAGCTCTGAATCAGAATCGGATCTGATTCTGATCGATTTCTGATGGCGGGTCTCAGATCGGATTCCAGAAAGCAGTTGCGGATCGGACATTGACGAAAACTTCTCTCGAGGAGCAGGTTTCTCAGTCATTGCGGCTATCTAAAAACACCAGGGCCCCTCTTCCATGGCATTACCCGGAAGAGAGGCCCTGATCTATTTTGATGTGAATCTAAGCCCTTAAAAACTTAGAAGCGGATGCCTTGGGATTCGAGCATCTTGCCGTGCAAGGACTTCACGATCGACTTCATGTTATCAGAGGTCGTGTTGAAGTTCTTAGCAGCTTCGTTGACGAGGCTGTTGAGTTGAGCATTGTAGCCCACTTGAGCAGCTCCGACAGCAGAGACGATCGAAGAAGGATTCACGCCGTACAAGCGCTGAGCGAAGTCAGCCAGGTCTTTTTCGGAGCGGTCCTTGATTGCGTTGAAGTCGCTAACGGTCTTAGCGATCTTTGCGCCTTGTTCTTCAGAAAGGCTGAACTTAGAAGCATAGTGCTTGGCTTGAGCCTTAAGCAACTGAGCTTCCGTTTGAGCAATGTCGGTCACCATATCGCGGGACGTTTCTTGAGTGCCGTCACCGTTGTAGTAGTAGGTGTCACAAACATAGAATCCCCAGTAGTCATAGTAGCAGTCGTAGTAGTACGAAGGAGAATAGGTCTCCACGTAGCAGGCGGACAAAAGGGAAGAAGAAACGAGAGCAAGGGCTAGTGAAACAGACTTCAGTTTCATATTTGACTCCATCAGATTTAATCCCGACCTTTCGATCGAGAGGTTCGCTTACCTGCCCGTGTATGCGAGCGACTGAATCAGGTCCAATTTTTTTCTGGATTTACGCAGCAAACGCTGCCTGTTTTGATCAGTCTATGGAGATTGAAAGTCACTTTCGCGAGCTTGACTCAGTGCGTTGTTTTTATGGTCCAACTTCGTTACTTCCTGTTCAGAGAAATTTTTGATGTCCTTTTGCGATATATTCAATGCGTCATCGTTTCAGGTTTTTGTCGGTATTTTCTCAAATTCTGGATTGGAATAGGTTCTTTCCATCTTGATCGAGGGGGCCAACTCAATCGATTTTTGATGAAATCAGGGATGAGGAGAGAGTCACGTTAGAGCTTACTGAAATGCTCGGTCAAAAATAGGGAAGTCACCAGGCAGGTGAGCGCGTTATTGTGACCATATGCGTTAATTAGAGGCGAATTTCAGTCTTTGAGTCTGAGTTTCGGTCCGCATGGGAAGTTCCACCACAAAAGTCGCCCCTTTGCCCCAATCGCTCTGCGCGTGAATGGTGCCGCCATGGGCTTCTACAATTTGTCGAGTGATATAGAGACCTAGACCTAATCCGCCCACATTGCAGGAGGTGCCAGCGCGCTCAAACCGATTAAAAATTCGAGACAGATTCTCGGGTGCGATCCCGATTCCCTCGTCGCGGACGAGCAGTCGAGCGCAAGGGGTTTCATCTGTTTTAAACTCTTCAACGCTGATGAAAATCGGACGCCCTGGAGCATATTTGAGCGCATTAGTGATCAGATTGATCACAACCTGTTCCATCCTAAGGCGATCGTAATGACCCGTCACAGGCTCGGGGGCAAAGATCTCGACCTGGCATTCTGCTTTTTGGATCTGAGGAGTGTATCTTTCTATGGCTTCCGCGACGAGGTCGCGCAGATCAACTTCTTCTCGGTTCAGGTTAAGCTGGCCCGCACTGATGCGCGACACATCAAGTAGGTCGTCCACCAAACGGGTGATTCGGTTGATCTGGCGATTTGAGCTTGCGGCCAAGCGTTGCGCTTGTTCGATTCTCGCTTGCGTAATCTTGTCCGAATCAAGTTGGCGCAAGAAGCTCTGCAGCTGAAGTTTGAGAGGCGTGAGTGGGGTTTTTAGCTCGTGCGAGGCGATCGAGAGAAACTCATCGCGAGCCTGCACGGCATCAGCGAGCCTCGTGTTGGCGCTTTCGAGCTCTTGCGTGCGCTCAAGGACTCGTCGTTCAAGCTCTATATGCGAGGCCATGAGCTCTTCTTGGCTTTTCTTAAGATTCAATTCTGCTTGAATTTTTTCGGTGATATCCTCGGAAATCCCGAGCAAATACTCGGGTTCGCCCGCCTTGTTCAGGAGAGGGATTTTGCGGGTGTGCAGAATTCTTTGACCATGCGGGGTGTCGATCGGCTCTTGGGGAATGTCGACCAAAGTACCTTGCTTGAGAACGTCTCGGTCCTTGGATGTGAAGAATTCAGCTTGATCCTTTGGGAAGATGTCGTAATCGCTCTTGCCCAAAAGATCTTTTTGACTGACGCCTAGCAGGTCCTCTCCCGCTTTATTGAGTCGAATGAACTTGAGATCGCGCGCGTCCTTCACAAAAATCATGTTGGGAATGTGCTGGACCAACAAATCAAGGAAAGATCGAGATTGCGAGAGTTCTGCTGTTCTCATCGCTACTCGTTTTTCCAGCAGCTCATGCGCCTTCTTGCTCTCTGTGATGTCCGATGCGAGCACCACAAAGCCTCGGACCTCTCCTGTCTCGGATAGGTCAGGGATGTAATCGACTTCGATAGTTCTCTTGCCAAGACGATTGTGAGTCAGCGTTGATTCAAAACTCAGTCGCTCGCCCTTGATGACTCGGCAAATGTGAGGCGCGAGCAAATCATGCGCTTCATCGCCCATCACTTCGCCCACGGTTTTGCCAATGAGGCCTGCTCGACTCCGCCCGGTCCATTCTTCGTATGCTAGATTGTTAAAGCGGTAACGCTCTTGGGTATCGATGTAAGAAACCAAAACAGGAAGCGCGTCCGTGATTAGGCGAAGCTGCTCTTCACCCAGCAGGTGGGCTGATTGTTTTAATGCAGGATTCACGGCTGAAAGTGCCTCTGAAGTTTTTCTAGCCAAAAGAGGAGAGGGAGACAATTCTAATCTAAGAGCGCCGCTCAGAATTGCTTACGTTTGCGCCTAGAATATTGCGAAGCGTTCTGAATGGCGCGGTCGGTCAGGCTGACATTTTTAGGAAGCAAGGGCTCCCACGAAATCCAACTCGATTTAAAGCTGCATATCGATTACCGTCGCTATCACACTCACTCAACTAAGAGGATGCGTATGAAATTTCCCACCTATGAAGGCCAGTCGATTCGAGTTCTTCCCCTAGAGGGCGCGTCAGGCGGCAGCTACGCTGAGCTTCAGTTCAATTTGAAAAATGATTCAGTCAATAAGTTCAATGCAGCCACTCTTAAAGAATTGCGTGAAGCTGTGGATCTCTTGAAGGCTTCGAGCGGATTGAAGGGTCTCTTGCTTTCGAGCGCCAAGGACGTGTTTCTTGTGGGCGCGGATGTCATGGAGTTTCTATCGCACTTTAAGCGCTCTGAAGAAGAGTTGGCGGGCTGGCTTGCTCAGGTCAACCGTTGCTTCTCGGATATTGAGGATTTGCCAATGCCGAGCGTGGCAGCGATCAATGGTTATTGTTTCGGCGGCGGGTTTGAAGTCGTGTTGACTGCGGCCTATCGCGTTTTGTCCGAGACGGCTAAAGTTGGCTTGCCAGAAACGAAGCTTGGGATTTTTCCGGGCTGGGGCGGCACGGTGAGGCTTTCCCGCCGCGCTGGGGCTGACAATGCGATCGAGTGGATTGCATCGGGTGAGCAGTATAAAGCCGATGCTGCGCTCAAGATCGGAGCAGTGGATGCGGTGACTGCTCCTGGTCAGTTGAGAGCAGTTTCAATTCAGATGCTGGTCGACGCAGCAGAAGGCCGTTTGGATTGGAAAGCGCGGCAGGACGAAAAGCGCGCTCCCCTGACTCTGAATGCGATCGAGTCCACGATGGTTTTTGAGGGCGCGAAAGCGTTTGTCGGGGGGATGGCAGGCCCAAACTACCCAGCTCCGGTTGCCGCGATCGAAGCGATGCAGAAAGGCGCGAAGCTCGGTCGGGATGAGGCTCTTGCGATAGAGGGCAAAGGATTTGCGAAAGTCGCGAAGACATCGGTTGCGCATGCGCTCGTGAGTATTTTCTTGGGCGATCAATACCTCAAGAAGACGGGCAAGAAAATGAGTCAGGCCGCGCGTCCGTTCGAGATCTCTGCAGTGTTAGGCGCGGGGATCATGGGTGGAGGGATTGCCTATCAATCAGCATCCAAGGGCATCCCGATTTACATGAAGGACATCGCTCCTAAGGCGATCGATCTCGGGTTGGCTGAGGCAGCGAAGATCCTGGACAAGCAGGTGAGCCGCAAAAAGCTGACTCCTGCCAAGATGGCTGAGACGATGGGGCGGATCAGGCCCACGCTCTCTTACGGGGATTTTAAGGGCGTCGACTTTGTGGTTGAGGCCGTCGTTGAGAACGAGAAGATCAAGAAGTCGGTGCTCGCGGAAGTCGAAGCTCAGTCTAAAGACGGCGCGATTCTGAGCAGCAACACTTCGACAATCTCGATCACAAGGCTCGCTGAGGGTCTGAAGAAGCCTGAGAACTTTGTGGGGATGCACTTCTTCAATCCTGTGCATCGGATGCCTCTGGTGGAGATCATTCGAGGCGCTAAGTCGAGTGACGTCGCAGTGGCTACCGCTGTAGGATACGCGATGGCGATGGGCAAGACCCCGATCGTAGTCAATGACTGCGGCGGGTTCTTGGTCAATCGCGTGCTCTTTCCCTATCTGGATGGCTTCGCGAAGCTCATTGCCGATGGCGTTGAGTTTCAGCGCATCGACAAGGTGATGGAGAAGTTTGGCTGGCCGATGGGACCTGCTTACTTGGCGGACGTCGTGGGCATCGATACGGCTCATCACTGTCAAGGCGTTTTGGCGCAGGAGTTCCCTGATCGCATGAAGCCGGACGGCAAGACCTTGCTCGAAGTGATGTTCGAGAACAAGCGGTTTGGCCAGAAAAACGGCAAGGGATTTTATCAGTACGTGCCCGACAAAAAAGGCCCGCCTAAGAAAGAGCAAGATCCCAGCGTCGCAGCTTTGATCAAGCCGCTGGTGAAGGCTCCGGTCGAGGTGACGGACGAAGAGATTGTTATGCGCATGATGTTGCCGATGATCATCGAGTGCTCTCGTTGTCTCGAGGAGAAGATCGTCGCAACGCCTGTCGAAGTGGATATGGGCTTGGTCTATGGCGTGGGCTTTCCTCCGTTCAGGGGTGGGGCGCTTAGGTACGCGGATGCGCTCGGGCTCAAGGCGATTTGCGATGCCGGTGATCAATTGAAGAAGCTTGGCAAGCTCTATGAGCCAACTGCTTCGATGCGAGAGTTGGCGAGTTCGGGCAAAGGGTTTTATGACATGATGGAAGGTACCAAATGAAAGAAGCTGTCATTGTTGATGCTGTTCGGACTCCTATGGGCCGCTCCAAAGGCGGGATGTTTCGCAACGTCCGCGCCGAGAATCTATCGGCTGACGTGATCAATGCGCTCTTGAGCCGCAATCCGAAGGTCGATCCAGCTGAAGTCGAAGACGTGATCTGGGGCTGCGTGCAGCAGACGTTGGAGCAGGGCTTTAACGTGGCTCGTTTTGCCCAATTGATGACGGTGATCCCGCACTCTTCGAGCGCGCAGACAGTGAATCGGCTTTGCGGCTCGTCGATGACGGCGCTGCATACTGCGGCTATGTCGATCATGACCGGCAACGGCGATGTGTTTATCGTCGGTGGCGTCGAACATATGGGACATGTGCCGATGACCCACGGGGTTGACCCAAATCCCGCGACCAGCAAGACGAGTGCGAAAGCTGCTGGGATGATGGGGCTGACCGCCGAGCTTCTGGCGAAGATGCACAAAATCTCGCGTGAGTCTCAGGACCAGTTCGCGCTGAGATCTCATCAGAAGGCTCACGAAGCGACTTTGCAGGGCCGTTTCAAGGGCGAGATCATCTCGATCGAAGGTCATGATGAGAACGGAATGCTCAAGCGCTTTGATACGGATGAAGTGATCCGTGCGGATGCAAGCTTGGATGCCTTGGCCAAGCTCAAGCCCGCGTTTGATCCGCGCAACGGGACTGTGACCGCTGGCAACTCTTCGGCGATCTCTGACGGAGCCTCCGGCTTGCTCGTCATGAGCGCTGAGAGGGCGAAGTCTTTGGGTTTGCAGCCAATGGCTCGCGTGCGCGCGATGGCTACCGCTGGTTGTGACCCTTCGATCATGGGCTACGGGCCCGTGCCTGCGGTGCAGAAGGCATTGAAGCGCGCGGGGCTCACGATCGAGGATATCGATCTATTTGAGCTCAATGAGGCGTTTGCCGCCCAGTCGCTGCCTGTGCTCAAGGATTTGGGTTTGCTCGATCACATCGAGAAGAAGGTCAACTTAAATGGCGGCGCGATTGCGCTGGGACATCCACTCGGGTGCTCGGGCTCGCGCATCACCGGAACGCTCATGCATCTGATGAAGGCCAAAAACGCTCGCACCGGTGTGGCTACGATGTGCATCGGCATGGGCCAAGGTGTGGCGACAGTTTTTGAGAAGTTCTAGGGATCTCTGAAGTGACTGACCTCAAGCCGATCTTGACAGATCGGCGGCGGGAAATCGTTCTGGTGGCGCCGAGAGCTCGGTGACCTCTGGAGCTGTGAGCGCAATCATGCCCAGTGTGAGCCACTCTGTGGCATCTGGGGCTTGCGAGCTCATGCAGCGCCTTTGAGTCGATCTGAAGCTTTGTGAGTATAGACGAAGCAATGAAAGCCATCAGGCTGAGTCGTGTTTGCTAGGATCAGGCCCATCTGACGGCCGTCCAGGATGTATTCTTTGAGAACGACGGCCGATGAGCCGTGCTCTTCAGTGAGCTTCACGAACTGCTCAGCTGCTTTGCGACTTAAGTCGCCCGGGATCTTATAGGTTTGGCTGTTCACCGAGTAGGTAAACACCAGAAAGATAGCGCGGTTGGTTGTCTTCTTAGATGAGCCATCCAGTTGAACTGCGTTGGGCTTATCCTTCAGGAATTTTTTTAGGTAGTTATAAAGTTCGTCTTCAGATGCGATGTGCAAGGGTTCCATATTTGGCTCATCGGCAGAATGAAGATGGAGCTTAAGATAAATGTAAGTCTTTGTTTTTTCGATCGATTATGTCCCTGTGTCGGTGGGTTGTTGTTACGAGTTAACAACGTTTAGATAATAAGAATTCTTTCTTTGTGCTTTGCGAATGTGAGCTTCTACTAGAAGACCCACCTCAACTTATTGAGAGGTTACGCAGAAAACAGTTTTTAAAACAGTTCTTAAAATTTTTTCGTTATCTTCCGATTGTGTGACAGATGACCCTTAACTCTAAATTGAGCAATGAGCCCATCCTTGATAACTCGGTGATTGAGGATTTGAAGTCCCTCGATCAAGGTGATGGCGCCAGCATTATCACTGAACTAGGTCGGATGTTCTTGGATGCTGCTCCCTTGCAGATCCAAGTGATCCGCAAAGCAGCCGAATCAGGCGATCTGAGGCAGGTCCGATCTGAAGCCCACTCTCTCAAATCCAGTGCAGGAAATCTGGGTGCACTTCGCCTCTCGGCCGTATGCCAAAGCCTAGAGCACGAGATGGATGCACGCTTGGTTGCAAAGTGGGTGGGAGAGCTCGAAGCGCAATGGACCCTGCTTAAGCAAGCATTGGAAGGGGAGATGAAGAAAGCGGCCTAGTGTCGCCTCGACTCACGACTCATGCCATCTTTGACAGGAAGAGAAGTACTTGTGATTGACGACGCTCGGGACATTAGAGTCTTGGTGCGCCGGATTCTGGAAAGCGAAGGCGCGACCGTTTTTGAGGCGGAGAACGTCGAGGAAGGGGTCAAGCTTGCTATGGAGAAACACCCTCGACTGATCATCACGGATCTTAATATGCCGAGAAAAAGCGGCTTTGAGTTTCTTGTACAGCGAAAAGCCAACAAGGTGCTAAGCGAAACTCCTACGCTCGTGTTGACTTCGCGGAAAGATAAGGAGTCCATTGTTCGGGCCATCGGCCTGGGCGCGAGCGGCTACGTGCTCAAGCCGATCCGCACCATCATGTTGCTCGCGAAAGTGCGAGCGATGATCAAAGCCGACCCTTCTCTGCGCAGGAGTCGCAGGTTCGATCCGGCGGCGCGCCCCAAGGCTACCGTCTTGTTGCCTGCAGAGGTGTCTAAGATCAGTGAAGCAGGCTTGCAGATCAGCTGCGCCGTAAAACTCTCGGGCGACCAGAATGTGAGAGTGCAGGCGGATCTCTTGAATCGCCTCGATTGCGCGGATGTGGTGACGCGTACAACCCGAAATCCGAGCAAGTATATTGAAAAGGCGCGATATCAGTGTGAACTCGTTTTTTTGGGTGTGACTGACTTGTTGGCTAAGTCCATCCGTACTCGACTAAAGGCTTGGAGATGAGGCCGAAACCCATTGTCCTTGCGATCGAAGATGACGCCGACTTCGCAAAAGCGATCGACTCGGTTCTGCACAATCTAGGACTAATGGTCAAGGTGACGGACAATATCGATGTGTTTAATCGATACTCTAAAGAGCTCAAACCTGATCTCTACTTGGTGGATCTTCACATTACGGACACGACCGGGATCGATTTGATCGTGCCCATACGCAAGGATCATCCCGAGGCTGTGATTGTCGTGATCTCGGAGCAGCGCGATCCAAAGAACGTTGAACACGCGCTCGAGGCTGGAGCCAACGATTTTATTCTCAAACCCTTGGATCGCGTGCATCTCGCCTCGAAGCTTGCCAAGTACCTCACGACCGAGAAGCTGCGTGAACACAGCGCGGAGTGCGTCGAGTTTTCTGATGGACGCGCACCTGCTCAGCTGCATCTAGATGTGGTGATCGAAGAGATTGATGAGGACGGGATGAAAATCTTGTGCCCACACTTCATTCCAAAGGGAACGGTGTTTAAGCTTCGAACAGACTTTTGGAAGTCAATAGGAGTTGCCAACAGTGACTGCTTGGTTGCGGTCACCTCGGTCACGCCTATTGCGGACTCCAATATGCACAGTACTTATGTCGAGTTTGAGAGTCAGGATCCAGCGTTTGCATTAGCGCTGAGGCGTTGGCTCTCGTCGCCAGCGTAGGTCTAATGAAGGTTGCGCATGTCTCGCAAAAAAAAGAGCGGTATTTTTACGTCAAATAACGCTCCTAGATTGTTCACCATCTGAAAAGTGCCACGCATATTGCCTGTAGGCGTGGAGAGAGGGCAGAAGCTAGAGTACTGGTGCTTCTCTCCGGGCTTGAGTTTGGGTTGTTCACCGACGACACCAGGACCTTTGACTTCGTGAATGACGCCTTCTCCATCGGTGATGATCCAGTGGCGGCTGAGGAGCTGAACTTCCGTCTGGCCCTGGTTGGTGATTGTGATGTGATAGCCAAAAACGAAACGCGCGAGCTCGGGTTGAGAATCGTTAGGGAGATACTCAGGTTTGACTTCAATCTCGATGCCCTGGGTTGCTTCGTAGTACATGCTGTACGGATACCCCGGTCGGGGGCGCTCGGCAAGTTCCTTGCGTTAGAGAGATCGTGTTGTACGCCTTGGATCGGGCGAGTGTCTATAGGTTCTTGAGTGCCTCACGCTGAGAAAGACCGCTCAATCTTTCTGCATTGAGCTTTACGTAACGCTTGACCTCGGCAGGATCTCTCCAGGCGATCTCTCTTAGCGCCCACCCGATCGCTTTGCGGAGAAAAAACTCTTTAGATTCGATCGAAGGCTCGATGCACTCGTACAAAAGCTTTAGATCCGTCTGATCTTTGAAAGAGATTTGGCAGATGATCGATGCTCTTCGTTTCCAAAGATCTGCGGATCTGCTCCAGCGGCGCATCAAAGGCTTCATGGATTTGGGATGAGAAAGCAGGATCGGCCCGACGTAATCGATGGCGAGGGTATCGACGAAGTCCCACCACGCACCGGTGACGATCAAGTCTTCGTAGAGGCTCATTGCTGCCGGAGTCTGGTATGCGTAGGCGCGGCGATGCCCTGCTAGATGAAGCGCCGCATAGCGTTCTTCACGAAACTTAGCTTTGTTCCAAAAAGATAAAACCTGCTTTTTCCAGTCTTGGGCGTCTTTAAAAACAAGATCTTTAAAAAATGCCTGACTCAGCTTTCTTAAAACCGGGGCAGGTACCCCGTGAAAGGGCATGACTGACTTCATATAAGCTTGCATCTGAGGTGCCTTCTTGGGGTCGGCAACCTGAGTGAGCTCTTTTCTAAATTTTCTTAGAAGAGTTTCGGGCATGTGCTTCGATTTCTACTACGGATTGCGGCAGACGCCTACTTGAAGATCCTTGCAGTGGAAGTTCCCATGAGTTTTGCGCTGAGGATCAATAGGATGTGAGAATTTAGAATCAGCTTTGGCTGAGATTTACGGCAAGCGGCACTCTAATCACCCGGGCTGAGTGCTCAAACGCTGGCCTGCAGTGGTAGAGTCGTTTTGCCAGACGGCTCACAGAGAATTTACCCGGATTTTGCATCTCCTAATGAGTCAGAACTACAAGAGCATCCTGCGGGTCGTCCATGAAGCGACTCCAGGTTCATCAGTTGCTTGTTCTCTCATGTCTGGATTGAAGCGCGCGGCTTGACTTTTCTTCAGTCATTTTCTGGAGTCTCCCGCCCTTTGCTATTTCTAGTGGTGTTAAAGAATTGGGGAAGAGATTCAGCTGGCAGCCAGATGCTGGGTGTCGATTCGGTTTGGCAAGCTGCTTAGTTGCTTGGCCAAAGGTCACATAAGGAGGGGCTTATGAAGCTCGTAGGAAGCGAAAGAGAGTGGTTTGAAGGTGGAATGAAAGTCAAGGAAGCGATGACGAGGATGCCCTGCACGGTTTCGCCTGAGGTCTCGGTCTTCGAGGCCAGGAGGAAAATGAAGGAGCATCAGACAAGGCATATTCCCGTTCTTGACCAAGGCAAGCTCGTAGGTGTGATCAGCATGCGGGACATACGCACGGCGGAGACGTTCCATGGGCCAGGTTACCTTACCGTGGGTGACTCGATGACAGATGCGCCTTATGCGGTCGATCCGGATACGTCACTGTCGCAGGTTCTATCGAGCATGATCGAACGCAATATCGGATCGGCCATAGTCGTGAGTCATGCCGGCATTGTCATCGGAATCTTCACCAAGCATGATGCCCTTCGCATGCTCAACGCGCTTGTGCTTCTCGGAGAGCGCGAGCGGGCCCCTAGGCTCGATGGGGTTTCGGATGAGGAGCAGCCAAAAGGGGCTTAAGGCAACTCTGAAATCAAAGAAACGAAAGGATCGGTCATGTCAAACGCAGCAAAGCTCTACCTTACCGAGGGCGACTATAAAGTGCTGGAGTCAGTGGTTGAAAAGTATTCGGGCCTTCAAGGGGAGTTCCTCGAGAATGAGCTTGCGCAAGCTGAAGTGGTTTCAGTTGATGAGATTCCTGACAACGTGGTGACCCTCTATTCTCGAACGCGAGTGGTGGACGAAACCAATGCAACAGAGAGAGATGTCACCGTGCTTCCGCCCGGAGAGTCATCGAGCGCAATCGATGGCAAAATATCGGTCTTGTCTCCTTTGGGGGCTGCCCTGATTGGTCTCTCAGAAGGACAAGTGATTGAGTGGCCGATGCCTTCTGGAAGAAATCTGCGTTTTAGGGTCAAAAAAGTATTGTACCAACCTGAGGCAGCGAGAAGAGTGGCTCAAGACGGCTTAACGAGTGTGAAAGGAAAAGATTCTTCCGGGGTCAAGTAGGCGCAGTCTGGGGGCAGGTCAGCCTCTTTTGTCGCGGCATTTGGGTCTATCGTGTATAAGAATTGAAGAATGACAGAGCATCTGCCTCTTTCTGCCCTCGACTCTCATGCTCCGTTTGCCTTGATGTTGGCCCCAATGGTTGGCCTCACTCACTTTGTCGTCAGAAAAGCGTTGCAAGAGTACCTACCTCCAGGTGCGCGAACACTCTGGCCTACGGAGATGCTCAATTCACGCAGGCTTCCTTCTCAAAAAATTGGGCAAACGATCGAGACTCGATTTGACGATCATGAGCAAGGTCTATGTCCCCAGCTTCTTGCCAATGAAGAAGTTCATATCCGCGACTCGATCCAAAAGCTCAAGGATTGGGGTGCGAGAGCCATCGATATCAACATGGGTTGTCCTGTGAAGCGCGCACTCACTCATAACTATGGGGTTGCGCTGATGGGCAATCCAGACTACGCGGCAGAGATTACGGCGTTCGCGGTCAAATATGCAGGAAATTTGCCGGTTTCAGTTAAACTACGAGCTGCTCCTCCCCCTCATCGAGATCAGAGGTTTCAGGCAGCTTCATTTAATAAGCCTGATCCAGAGTTTCTCAGGACCTTTTGCCTGAAGATCCAACAGGCAGGTGCAAGTTGGATCACGCTCCATCCGCGAACAGCCGAGCAAAAGCGCCGTGGGACCGCGGATTGGTCTCAAATCGCTCAGGTCAAGTCCTGGCTTAAGATACCGGTGATTGGTAACGGGGATGTGCAGACCCTGGATGATATTCATAGAATGTCTCAAGAAACAAACTGTGACCGAGTCATGATTGGGCGAGCGCTCCTGGCCCGGCCTTGGTTGCTGCAAGCGATGGATCCGAGCAATCAAGCGGTTGCTTTGAACGCCTGCCAGGAAGGGGCGCAGTATGGCCGATTTCTGTGGCGGGTTCTCGAGCTCAGTCGCGAGCACTATCCCGAACCGCTTGGAGCCAGGCGATTTCGGTACCTTGCCTATTTTGGGAGTCCCTATCTGGAGTTTGGCCATCATCTGTATGCGGCAATCAAGAATGCAGATCGCTATGACGCTCTTGAGCGGTGCCTATGGAGTTTTTTTGGTGAGAGCTTCGAAAAGCCCCAGAAAATGTCGACGAGGACTAGTTTTAGATTCTAGTCAGAAAAGTTAAACGGTTGGTCGAGTTGCGAGACGAAAAGTCTCACTTGGTTCTGGTTTGTCTCAATTTCGAGACGTTTCCCTATGATTTGCGATCAAAACATTGGAATAGCTGTTGCAGTGAGGTGAGTTACTGTATTCCTCTTTCTTGTTATGCCTATATAATATTATGTGGACATAATATTATATGAATGTTATGTTACTGTCTTAGGAGACGAAGAGAGCGAAATGTCAAAAGGGAATGTTACAAAAGCAATCTTGAGTAAGTGCGAAGACGTGAGTCAAATACTCAGGTCGCTTTCTCATCCCGTCAGGTTGAAGGTACTTTGCTTTGTGATGGACGGAGAGAAAAGCGTGAGCGAGCTTACGGAGTTCTGCGAAATTTCGCAGTCGGCGATGTCCCAGTTCCTGAATCGCATGCGGGCTGAAGGAATCGTGACCTCCCGCAAAGAGAGTACTCATGTCTACTACGCGATTGCCGACGTCAATGTCGTCAAGCTTCTGCGATCAATTAAGGAGATCTACTGTTGAGACACATTAGAGGTCGAGTAATAGAATCAGCTCTGCTGGGCGCCGCTCTTGTAGGGTCGTCAGTGGCGTCAGCCTCCGGAAGTCGGTCGACTTTTTCTTTCGAAGAGGTTTGGCGCTTCGCCAAGGCGAGCTCGCCGGAGATTTCAGAGGCGGACCATGAGCTACAAGCCTCAAAGATCCACGAAGTACGTCAGTCACGACACTGGTATCCTCGGGTGTTCGCAGAAGGACGTGTCTATTCTACAAGTGATCCTGCCTTGACCTTTATGTCTCTTTTGGGTCAACGGCAGATTTCGGCGGCAGATTTTGCGCCTGGGACACTCAATCAGCCAGGTCACGGGTTCTTTGAACGCGGCACTCTTGGATTCGATCTTCCTCTTTTCGAAGGAGGGTCAAGATCGGCTACTGCAAACGCGGCTGCTCAGGCAGCCAAAGCCAGGGGTTACGGAAAAAGCTTTGTTCAGGTCAAGCTTTATACAGAGATCGCGATGGCATACGTTTCTATGCTCGTTCTCGAGGCACAACAGCGAGAGTTTTCTCAGCTTGCAGATGGCGTCGAAGACACCCTTTCTCGCTATAAGATCGGCGCTAAATCAAACCCGGTGGGTTATTCTGGCTTATTGGGCCTAAAGAATCTGAGAAATCGAATTCAAGGTCTGCTCGTCGAGAACGAAGCGAAGCGCGGCGAGGTTCGTGATCGAGTGCGCGTCGTTGCATCTGAGCTGCCTATTCATTGGAGTCCGCTTTCGGAAGATTTGGAGACTTTTGCTGAGAAGCACTTAGCTTTGGCGGATCAACCTGTGCGCTCCGCATCTGAGAACGCGGCTTACGCGCAGGCCGATGCGATCGGAATCCTGGAGGGCGCCGAAAGAGCCAAGTTTCTGCCTAAGATTGGGCTGTTCGGTACAGGAGATTTATACGGCGGCGATAGAAGTGCATCTTTGAGTTACACCGCTGGCGCATATGTTCAATGGGATCTGTTCTCGGCGCCCAACTTGGGTGCGGTAGGGCAGGCTGAACATCAAGCAGCTGCTGCACTGGCTAGAGCCCATAGTGAGAGCCAACGGGTCGAGATTGCTCGATCGGGCGCTAAGCACTCGATGAGCAGTTTACAGAAGAACCTGACCCTCATGGATGAAAGCGCAAAACTCCTTCAGGAGCAGACGACCACCGCGCGAGGGTTGTTTCTCAACGGGTCTATCACGGCGCTTCAGTTGGTCGAAGTTCTTGCTCGCAGGGCAGATCTGCTCGTGATGCGGGCTGACGCGCAAATGGGCCTTGTTCAGGCGCGCGCAACACTATTTATGTATGCAGCCCAAGAGAAGGGACCTCACTATGAAAAATGATCTTGGCTTCGCTGGAAAGTTAGCGGCAAAGTTCGTTCATTCGAAATTGACCCCAGTCATCGCGATCGCAAGCATTCTACTTGGTTTGCTGGCTGTTTGGCTGACGCCTAAGGAGGAAGAGCCTCAAATTTCGGTACCGATGGTCGACATTCAGGTGGCGGCCCCGGGATTCGAGGCTGCTGAGATTGAACGTCGGGTCTCAGAACCGATTGAACGCGCTGTGTGGGGGTTGGATGGGGTGGAGTATGTCTACTCGGCCAGTCGCGCTCACGGTGGGCTTATTACGGTTCGGTTCAAGGTGGGAGAGCCAATGGAGCCCAGCCTTGTTAAAGTGCATCATAAGCTCATGAGCATTCGGGCTGAATTGCCGGAGAATGTTCAAACACCGGTAGTCAAATCTTTCTCAATTGATGACGTTCCGTTTTTAACGCTTAGCTTTAGCTCTTCGAGCCGCAGCGACTACGAGCTTCGCTCCTTGATTGCGCCTCTGGCCCGAGAGCTTTCGAGCACGCCGGACTTAAGTCGCGTGGAGCTCTTGGGTGGCCAAAAGCGGGCTATCCGAGTGATTGTTGATCCTGTCAAACTCTCCGCGCGTGGCGTGTCGCTCTTGTCTGTGGCGCAAGCGTTGAAGAGCAACGATGCGTTTGTACCCGCAGGCAAGACGTGGGGCGAAAGTGAAGTCTATGACATTGACGTCGGCGGACGATTGACCTCTGCGGCATCAATTGAGAGCATTGCCGTGGGCAGTCGCGGCGGAGCGATCGTTCGAATTCGCGACATCGCTAGCGTCGTCGACGGGCCCGAGGAGCTGACTCGCGCATCGGTTCTCTTGGACAAGGGCCGTGAGAGCCGACCCGAAAAGGCGGTATCGATCGTCTTCGCCAAAAGAAAGGGTACAAATGTCGTATCCCTTGCTGCACAGCTTTTGAAGCGCGCCGAAACGTTCTCGGCTGCTCTACCCAATGATGTGGTGATGACGGAGGTGCGCAACTATGGCTCGACGGCAGCAGAAAAATCCAAAGAGCTGATTGAGCATCTGCTTTTGGCGACGTTTTCGGTGACTGTTCTGATAGCGCTCGTCATGGGAGTGCGCGCTGCGCTTGTGGTTGCTACTGCGATTCCCGTAACTCTTGCTCTGACCTTGGCAATCTATTACTTCATGGGTTACACGCTCAACCGAGTCACTCTTTCTGCTTTGATTTTCTCAATCGGAATTCTCGTCGATGACGCAATCGTCGTGGTCGAGAATATCGAGCGGCACCTCAAAAGCGACCGTAAGGCTGGCTTGGTCAATGCAACCTTACGAGCGGTGTCGGAGGTCGGAAATCCTACCATTCTCGCGACGTTTACCGTGATAGCGGCAATATTGCCGATGGCTTTCGTGCGCGGGCTTATGGGGCCCTATATGAAGCCGATTCCAGTTGGAGCCAGTCTTGCGATGATCCTATCGCTTTTCGTGGCTTTTATCGTGACTCCTTGGGCCGCCGTTAAACTCTTGTCCAATCACTCTGGGAGTAAAACGGACCCTTCAAGCCATCATCAGGCTGAGGGACGCCTGGATCGCCTCTACCGAGCTTTTATAGGTCGCTTGTTGAAGCAGCCAAGATCGGCGCTGGTGTTTGGTGGCGTTACTTTCGGCCTTCTGCTTGCCGCGGGAAGCTTGGTTTACTTTAAGGCAGTCAAGGTCAAGTTGCTTCCTTTTGACAATAAGAACGAGTTTCAGGTTTTAATCGACTATCCTCCGACGACGCCCCTTAGCTCTAATATCAAGGCTTCGACAGAGCTTGCGAAAGTCCTGCTTCAGAACACCGATGTTAAGAAAGTCCAGGTGTTTGCAGGCGAGCCAGCGCCGTTCTCGTTCTCAGGTATGGTGAAGCACACCTTCCTACGGAGCTCGGATTCTCAGGCCGATCTTCAGGTGGTGCTGTCCGACAAAGGAGAGCGTAAGCTGTCCAGTCATCAGGTTATTGAGATGCTTCGTCCAGTGGTCGCGCAGTTTGCTCGATCTAATAGTGCTGTTACGAAGGTTCTGGAGATTCCGCCTGGCCCGCCTGTGCTCGCAACGATGCTTGCCGAAGTCTATGGGCCAGACAAGAAAACGAGAGAACGCGTGGCTCGCGAGGTGTTCGAGGTATTCAAGGCAGAGCCCAGCATTGTTGACCTGGACTCGACTTGGCGTTTGGGACGTCCCAGGTTGATATACGCTTATGACCAGAAAGCGGGAGGGCAGCTCGGGACAAGTTCAGGTCAGGTTGCCGGCATCGGGCGTCTCATGTTCTCCGAGACTCCGGTGATCTCCTTGGATGATGCTTCGAGCCCCGAGGACGTGAATGTCGATCTTTCGCTCAGTCAGGCTGCAAGGTCCAGCGTGCATCCTTTTTCAGGACAATCACTCGGTTCTTTTGAGTCAGGCAGTGCGAGAGCGTCGGATGTGATCAAGGTGCCGGTACTGCAGTCAGCCGAGACCCTTTACCGAAAAAACCTTAAGCCAGTTTCGTATGTCATGAGCGAACTGTCAGGGGCTGAGGAAGCTCCAGTTTACGGGATCTTGAAGCTGTCACCTCAGATCAAGTACCCAACCCAGACTGCGGAGGTGCCGTGGGACACTCGCGAGGCTGTCGTGAAGTGGGATGGCGAATGGTACATCACGTATGAGGTTTTTCGCGACCTTGGCGGAGCCTTCGCAGTAGTGATGGTACTGATCTATATCTTGGTTTTGGGATGGTTTCGAAGCTTCGCGGTTCCGCTGATCATCATGGCTCCGATACCGATCAGCCTCATCGGTATTCTTCCCGGGCATTGGATCACGGGTGCCTATTTTACCGCGACTTCAATGATCGGCTTTATCGCTGGAGCGGGAATCATCGTTCGTAATTCGATCATTCTCGTTGATTTTATCGAGCATCAACTCAAAGAGGGGATGGCTCTAAAAGAAGCAGTGGTCAGCGCCGGCGTACTTCGCTTCAGGCCTATGCTTTTGACCGCCGCCGCCGTAGTTGTCGGAAGCTCGGTGATGCTCTTTGATCCTATTTTTCAGGGGCTGGCAGTCAGTCTCATGTTTGGAGAGATTGCCGCTACGATTCTAAGCCGGTTCGCGGTCCCTCTGCTCTATTATTGGTTTGTTGGAAAAAGTCGCGTGCGATTCATTAAGTCCACATTGGAGCAAGAGAGTCTTGAAGGAGGAGGCGTTTATGCGCATTGAAAATCAAATTCGAGCATTTGCGGGTACGTTTATTCTAGGTAGTCTTGTACTTTATCACTTTCACTCTGAAAAATGGCTATATTTTACGGCGTTTGTGGGGGCAAATCTGCTCCAGTCGGCGTTTACGCGCTTTTGTCCGTTGGAGATTATTCTTAAAAAAGTTCAAAATCCGGAAACGAGGGTATCATGAAGCTTCAATGCAGTTGGAACGATAAGATGCGATTCACGGCTCAGTCGGGTGAGCACAAGGTCGAGATGGATACTCATGCGCCCATAGGAAGTGATACAGCGTTGACGCCGAAGCAGCTTCTTATCGCTGGAGTCTGCGGCTGTACGGCAATGGACGTGGTTGCGCTACTCAAAAAACACAAGCAGCCACTCGAGTCACTTCAGATTGAAGCCGACGCAACTCCGACAGAGGGTGTTTATCCGGCTATTTACAAAGAAATCAAACTCGTCTTCAAGCTCAAGGGTCAGCTCGATGAATCAAAAGTTTTGGAGTCCGTCACGCTTTCGCAAACTAAGTATTGTGGTGTGAGCGCGATGATTTCGAAGGCCGTGCCAATTTTGTACACGGTCGAACTTAACGGAAAAAATATCGGCGCAGGTCGCGCTGATTTTAATTAGCAAGAAGGACAAAGCATGAAAAAGAACATACACCAAGTTGAAAGAGTCGTACGCGTCGTCGGCGGAGCTGGGCTTGCAAGTTTGGCATTTTGGGGGCCAACCAATTATTGGTTTCTGCTAGGCCTTGTGCCGGTTGCAACGGGACTGCTTGGCTGGTGCCCGCCTTATGCGCTGCTTGGGATCAGCACGTGTCCCAAGGATGCCGTCACTTAAGCGCAAGAGCTTTAAGAGTATCGTTTTGGGGTGATGCCTCTCGGCATGCTTACAGGCTATTTGACGCGATGACGATGAGGTCGATGGCATAAAAAGTGCCCTTTGATCACTCAAAAGCAGGACGTCGATTCAAGTAAAAGGAGAATGTCAAAATGAAGAAAATTGCTGGTTTCCTATCCATGGTGGCTCTGCTCGGAAATGTAGCGCTCGCTGCCGATTCTTCGTCAAAGTCAGGAAAAAAGCCTGAACCCACGAAAGAGCAACGGCAGCAAATGGCAGAACTGCACGAAAATATGGCGACCTGCCTTAAATCCGATCGATTGGTTTCTGAATGTCGCAAAGAGATGATGCAAGCATGTAAGGAAACGATGGGAAAGGATGGCTGCCCGATGATGGGTGGTAAAATGGGGCGAGGAATGCGTCATCGCATGAACGATGGCAAGGAATGATCATCATGACCCATTCAATTTGCTTTAAGCGTGAACTGATTGGCGATCTAGAGAGCATAATTGAACGCGTGACGAACGCGCTCAAAGGAGAGGGTTTTGGTGTGCTCACTCGAATCGACTTCCATTCAAAGATCAAGGAGAAGCTGGGCAAAGAGATCAAACCTGCTGTGATCCTAGGAGCATGCAATCCACAGCTTGCTTTTGAAGCCTATCAGCTCAATACCGATGTGGCGAGCCTCCTCCCGTGCAATGCGGTCATTCGGGATGTCGGAGAAGGACGTGTTTCGGTGGAGCTGGCGAAGCCTACGGCCATGATGGAAATCCTGGGCAACCGAAACTTGGTAGAACTTGCTCGAAGCGCGGATGCCAAGCTTCAAAATGCGTTGGAGCGAATTTAGGCGAAAGCAATAAAGGGCCTCTGCGCCTCTTATTGACCGATCACTGCAAGTAGCTCTGCCCTGGCCCATTGATAGTTACGCCTAATTTCGGCCGATCTGCGCCTAAAGGTCAGCAGTCTTTGGCTTGCCCCCAAAACGTCTGGCGAGTTCTTCACGCCACGATCATACTCAGCTAGCGTACTGGCCAAATAGGACTTGCCCTGCTCAACCCGTTTCTCTGCTTCGTGGGTCAGCTCATGCTCATGCTTCATATCTTCTTTGGCGATCTTAAGAGCACCTTGAATATCTCGCTCTTGCTGCTCAGCCTGGTTGCGCAGGGCTTCGGCTTTAATCTCTGCCGCAGAGGCTGAGTTTCGAGATTGAAGGCCATCAAATAGATGGAGATTCATGCGAACGCCTGCCGCGGTATCCGACCTGCGGGACTGGTCCAGGTAGTCTCGATCCCGGGCGGTGTATAGATAATAGCCCCCG
>CAZGCK010000003.1:60443-61945 GCA_964524175.1 uncultured Bacteriovoracaceae bacterium
GCAGCGCACAGGTTGCCCAGGCATTGGCCTCTACGCCGTAGGCATCCAGGGTGGGCGTCCACCATCGATTACACTGAGCGCTTTCGTTTCGAGACTGCTCTTCGCTCGCTCTGAGCGATGCGACTTCGTAGTGGCTTTCACTCTTTAGTTTAAAGGTCAAAAACGTTTCGTCGTGCACATGCGGGATGATCGACAGACTTTTGATTTCGGTTTCCTCAGAAAAAGCTAAAAGCGCGCGAAGCTTGATCTGGGTCAATACAGTCGCATGGGTCATGCTCTCGATCTCTTCGGCAACCTGAGAGCGGTGAATTTCAAAGTCCAATCGATCAGTAGCAGTCGTGAGTCCCCGTTGAATTCGGCGGTTTGCGGCAGCCAAATGGCGATCATTCTCCTTACGAGCTTCTTCGAGAACACTGATCAACTCTCGCTCATAGACAAGCTCCCAATAAGCTCTGCGTGCCTCCGTCAATACCGAGGCCTGGCTTTTTCGCGCTTGTGCGGCGGCTTCATTCACCTGCGCATAGCGACTTCGGCTTTCTAAGAGATCCTTGCCTCCTCGAAACAAGTTGATCCTGGCTTCAACGGATCCATAAGGCTGAGTCAAAGTGGAGTAGGGGCCAGTATTAAATGTCTCTCCTCCTAAATCCAAAGACAGTGAAGGAAGATAGGATCGCGCAAGGTGCCCGGTACGTTTCTCAGCGGCCTCGACCGAAATCAATGAGCCTCTTGCGGATTGGTTTCGCTCAGAAACCAGTCTCGGCAGATCCTCGGCCCTGAGTTCGATGACATCGGCTTGAGCAGAAATCGACAGAAGCAGGCAAATGGCTATCCCATACCGTGCGCGATCCATACTGTGTTCCTTGCTTAGTCGAGATTATCAAAAGCGGTCAGAAGCTCGCGCTTGCCGTCGTTGACCTTCACATCGATATTGAAGGGCTTGGACTCGGCCTGAGGAGCCTTGCCAACGAACACGCCTTCTTCGAGCTTGAGGGTGAACGGGACCTTAGTCCACTTCTTGGTTTTCTTCTTTTTGAACTCCACCACGCCTTTGGCTTCCTGGCTGAACCCCGTTACATCGAGAGGGCTCATCTGCTTATCGTAAAGATAAAGGCGTACTGTGCCATCGTCGGAACGTGCGAGCTCTCCTTTGTGCACCAGCGTGGCTTGAGCGCCTTTGCTTGCGTCTTTCGACTCGATGACTCCAGAAACGACTCCACCCTGCTTAGGGCTGTCAGAGATCTTGGGGCCATGACCTTCGTCATGAGCAAAAGCCATTGTAGATAAAAGCAAGACACAAGAAATGGTCAGAACAGTGAAGCGCCTCATAGAATTCCTCCTGGGTTGGTTGTGAGGTGTTGAGAGCTTTGCAAAGCGATCAGCTTCTCGGATGAGCGCTTCCCAAAGCGGTAGAAGACTGCTGGTGTCACTACGATGTCGAGCAAAGTGGATGAGAAGAGTCCGCCCACGATTACGACAGCGACGGGATAGAGAATCTCTTTTCC
>CAZGCK010000003.1:61955-79039 GCA_964524175.1 uncultured Bacteriovoracaceae bacterium
TGGAGAGAAGCTGCGGCACGAGTGCCAAAGCAGCTGAGAATGCCGTCATCAATACAGGCACTAATCGTTCAAGGGAGCCTCGGATCACCATTTTTTCGGTAAATGCTTCGCCTTCTTCCTTCATCAGATGAAGATAGTGGCTAATCATCATGATGCCGTTACGACTAGCGATACCGCAAAGAGTGATGAACGCTACGAGGGTCGCGACCGAGAGTGTTCGTTCGGTGAGGTAGATCGCCACGATGCTGCCGATGAGCGCGAGCGGCACATTGAGCATTATCTGAAGCGTCAGAACCACGGATTGAAAATGAATATAGAGAACAAGAAAGATCGCTAGCAACGAGATCGAGCCTAAGAAGAAGAGCAGCTTGGAAGCCTTCTGTTGGCTTTCAAACTGTCCGCCGTAAACGATGAAGTATCCTGTCGGGAGCTTCACTTTTTCCGTGATTCTGGACTGGATCTCGTGAATCAAGCTGCTCAGGTCTCGCCCATGGGAGTTTGCCGATACCACGAGCCTGCGCTGCATGTCCTCTCGGTTTACCATGTTCGGTCCTGTTCCAGGGTAGACCTCGGCGACGTCGCGAACTTGCACGAGCTGTCCCGTAGGCATCGTCTTGATCAGGACAGATCGAATGCTTTCTGGGCTGGTGCGCGAAGGATCATCCAGTCGCATAAAGATGTCGTAGATGCGCTGATGATCGAGGAACGAGCCGACAGTGGCGCCGTTAAGCGCCATCTCGAGATCTTCGGAAAGCGCCCCGGGGCGGATCGCCTTCTTGCTGGCTTCTTCACGGTCAATTGCAATCTTTAGCTGCGGGATTAGGACCAGTGGTTCTTGTTGAAGGTCAACCACGCCTTGGATGCCTTTCATGACATCCTCGACCTGAGTCCCCAGGCGTCTGAGATCAGACATCTCGGGCCCAAAGATCTTCACGGCGATCTGCGCGCGCACCCCCGAGAGCAAGTGGTCCAAGCGGTGACTGATGGGCTGACCGATGTTCACGTAGACATCCCCGGTTTTCTCGATTTTTTCGCGTAGCTCCTGCAGGACTACAGGCCTGGGCCTGCCGTTTTCTTTAAAATCCACGTCGATCTCGCTCCAATGGACGCCTTCGGCGTGCTCGTCCATTTCCGCGCGCCCCGTGCGCCGGATCGTCGACTTGACCTCGGGGATGGAGAGCATCGCTTCTTCGATCTTCGTGCCAAGTTTGTCTGAGGCTTCGAGAGAAATCCCAGGAAAAGCGGCCACCCCTATAGTCGCCGTTCCCTCGTTAAACTCGGGCAGGAAGTTGCTCCCCATCAAAGGCAGGAGCGCTAACGCACCTATCAGCAGTGCGAAGCACCCGGCAAGGAGCGGAATCGGCCGATGAATGGTGTGCCTGAGAATAGTTTCGTCCCACTTCTTTAAAGTGCGAACCAACGGGCCATCTTCGCGATGAGCAAGCGACTTGGCGTGACTGAGAAGAAACGAGCACAGCACCGGCGTCACTGTGAGCGAGACAACCAGCGAAGCCACAAGCGAAATGATGTAAGCAACACCTAGCGGAGCAAAGAGCCGACCCTCGATCCCACCCAATGCAAAGAGCGGAATGAACACGAGAATCACGATCAATGTCGAAAAGACGATCGAGTTTCGAACTTCGCTAGATGCTTCGTAAATCACCCGAAGCGCTGGTTTTGGAACTCGCGCCGATCGGTTCTCTTTGAGCCTGCGAAACACATTCTCCACGTCAACGATCGCGTCGTCCACGAGCTCGCCGATGGCAACCGCCAATCCACCTAGCGTCATCGTATTGATGCTCATTCCCATCCAGCGAAACACGATCGCGGTTACCAGTAGCGAAAGCGGGATGGTGACCAGAGTGATGGCTGTCGTACGAATGTTCATCAAAAACAGAAACAAGATGATCGCCACCATAATGGCTCCGTCGCGCAGAGCTTCTTCGACGTTAGAGATGGAGGATTCGATGAACCGGGACTGCTTAAAAAGATCGCTCTCGATCTTTACGCCTTGAGGTAGAGTTTTTTGCAGGTCTCCTAACAATGCATCGATCTTGCGAGTCAAATCACTCGTACTCGCCCCTGGCTGCTTCTGAACGGTCATCACCACAGATTGCTTACCATTGATGCTGGCATTGCCTCGTTTGGTCCTTGCGCCTACACGGACCTCAGCCACATCCTTGACCAATACGGGCCGCCCTAGGTGCAAGCCTACGCTCGACTCCTCGATCTGCTCGAGCGTATCCACGCGTCCAATCGTGCGGATGAGAAACTCCCTGTCGTCGACGTTGACGAATCCGCCCGTCGTGTTCTCGCTGATCTCGCTTAAGGCGTGCTTGAGGTCCTCGAGAGAGATGCCTTTTGCCTGGAGTTTGTCGCTCGAAACCAAAATCTGATACTGCTTGACTTGACCGCCCATGACAATGATTTGACTGATCCCAGGCACCGTCATCAATCGAGGTCTCACAGTCCAATCCGCAAGGGTCCGGAGATCCATGGGATCCACAGACTCGTCCGGACTCGTGAGGCCGACGAACTGAATCTCTCCCATGATCGAAGTCACAGGGCCCATGATGGGCGTCATTCCGGGCGGAAGCCGCTGTTGAAGGAGTTGCAGGCGCTCGGACACGAACTGGCGATTGCGAAAGATGTCAGTTCCCCAGTCGAACTCCACGTGCACGATCGAAATCCCGATGCCACTTGAAGAACGAACCCGAATCACCCCAGGCGTGCCATTGAGAACAGACTCGACGGGTAGCGTTACTAAAGTTTCGACTTCTTCGGGCGCAAGGCCATGCGCTTCAGTCAAAACAGAGACGGTCGGGCGGTTGAGATCCGGAAAAACATCCACCGGGAGGTTTGCGGCGATCCAGCCTCCGTAGATCAGCGCCGAGGCAGCTAAGAAGAGAACTGTCAGCCTGAATTGGAGAGAAAGACGGATGATCGTGTTGAGCATGGCGGTTCGTCCTTATGAGAATCATGGACAGGCTGTTCTTGTACTTCTTGATTTGAACCTGCTGTTGAGATCAACAGAAGGGAGGACAAAGGACAAGGGCTGAATCAGATATTAAAGGCATGCGAGCACTGTGTGAGTCAGATGTCGGCACTCGAACACCGCTTTCCTATCGGTCAAGATTGAGCTGCAATTTCGCCATTTGATCATTGTCTAAATTTTTCAGCCCACTGTTTTCAAAACCTCTGACCTCTAGGAGTTGCATTGAGACTCTGAAAGACTGGATGAGTTTTTATTCGGCGCACCAAGGGGAGGGCCCTTGTCAGAACTCTTTGAGGCTTTTGGGGTTGCATTCAGCCTCTCTGATTCAGCGATTCTGGAGTCCGCGAGGGAGTTGGTGCGAGCTGGAGTGCAAAGCATGCGCGAAGAGCATGCCACTTGGTCAAAGGAGCGGAGCAGCCGGATGCGCGCCTTGACGCTAACGATAGTCCCTGAGAATGCGATCTTATTTGTCTCCCCCGAGATCATGAGTTGAACTCGCTCTCGAACTTTTCGATCCCAGTCAGAATATCCGACCAAGGCGAAGGCTCATCAAAAATCATCTCCTGCATTTGCTCATAATCGCGCCGCATGAGGGTTTCGATGCGGGCGGTGGGCGCAAGCTTCAATGTGCCCTTCTTTGCTTCGCCGTAGTTGGCCCAGCTCGCACGGAAGTAGATACTCTTATGCTCAGCAACGCGTACGAGCAGATCAAGGTCGTGTGTAGCCTCGGCCTTGTGCTTGGATTGAAGCAGCTTGTAGAAATCATACGTAGTGACGGGACTGTCGCGGGGACGGGGTCTTGTCCTTGGGGTAATGGGCGAATGCGTGAAGGATCGTGGCCTTCTCCCAAAAGGTTCGGGCGGCATCGAGCGTTTTAACGTCCGCGTTCGGAAACTTCATTGCTTGAGCTACATATGTCGCAAGATAGGAGTGAACTGTATGTTGGTGAGCGGGCCAGTGGTCCGAGCGCCGCCCGGAAGGAGTCGCGGAGTTCATCAAGCATCTTTGTCCTAACAAACTTCGTACATGCCTCAGCCAAGTTTTCGATGAGCTTATTTCTCTGCTTGGCGCTGCCGGCCTGTTCCGGATTTTTGACGCCACCGAATCCCAAGAGCTCCTTGCTGACGGAGAGGTCGATGTCTTCGGAGAATCGCTCGATGATTTGAAACACCTTTGAGAGCGACGTGCCACCTTTGAAGATCAGATGGTTCTCCAGGGCCGGCATTGTGAATAGGCGTTTCAGCGTCCAACAAACCCAGAAGTCCTTTTCAATAATGTGATCACCCATGCGTCCAGCCGCCGCGGCGGCGGATTCAAAGTACGGCCGCTTGTCGGCGGCAGACAGTCTCGCAAAATCATCCACGGCTTTTGCCTCCTGTAAGTCCAGCGAGTTCAAGCAGGATCTTTTGAATCCAGGCGGGTGCGTACCGCCGATACTTTTGTAACGAAAGCCGCTCGTCTTTTCCTATGCGCTTTTTGAGCTTCGCGACCGTGGTAGCATCGACGTGCTCCTTGCCCAAATGCTTGAGCGCCTGAATGACTATTCCGGCGAAGGTGTCGGCCGTGGCCATGTTCTTTGGAGTCGTTGTTTTGAAGACTATCTCTTGCTTGCCTATTCGGATCCGCTTGGAAATCCCTTCGGTGAGGTAAACGACCTTTGCCGGCACTTGATTGCTCAGACCCAGGAGGTTTGCAGTGAGAGCCCCGGAGGGCAGGAGCTTGAGGTTGTCCTTGCGAGCCAACGCTTTCACCACTTGCTCAATATCAGGCGGAAGGGTTCCGAGTTTCGGGTGCTTTCGCGGGTATTCATATAACCCCCAAGACAGCCGCCTAATGAAGCCAGCCTTCTGCAAACGCGATAGGGCCTGTCGTACCGCTGTACTGTGGCCTACAGCCAAGAAGTCGTTTGGGGTGAGGCACCAACCCCTGCCATGGCCGTATATGCATGATTTAACCTTAGAAACAATGATTTGTGACACTTTTAGCCTGGCCTCATGTCACAATTATAGGGTAATATTTGTGACACGAAAAGCACTCTTTTGCCATTTACGGAGCCCCGAGTATGGGAGTCTTCGCATTCGGATTCAATCTGTAAACCGTGATGATCGTCGGGAAAGCTTCGAGCATCATTTTACCCAAAGCCCCATCAGCACGTCATCGAAGTATTGATCGGGACCAATCTTCACCCTTCGCTTCCACCGTCCCTCCTCGGTGAATCCCATCTTTCGATAAAGGTCCTGAGCTACCAAGTTTCCAGAACGGACATGTAGTTCGGCTTTCTCTACGGCTGGTGCCGAGCGCGCCCAGTTAATAAGGTGTCCGAGCAGGGCCTTGCCGACTCCCTTTCCATGCCATCCTGGATGCACCGCAAGTATGAGATGAACGACGTGGTGAATGGCCTCAAGGTGAAGCGGATCGAACATGGCATGGCCGATGATTTCGCCGCCGATCTCGGCCATAATGTAGCGGCCGTATTCCGCATTTGTCAGCTCGACAATCTTGGCGGCAAACTTCTCGTCGGTGAGTTCATTCGGGCGAGAGACAAGTAGGCCAGGTGTCTGAGCGATCTCTCGTTCTGCTTGGGCAATAATGACCGCATCTTCAACACGAGCTTGGCGGATTGTGAAATGGATCTCGGCAGTCATGGATTTTATTTAATCCAGTTCAACACTGTCTCTGCGTTCCTGTCAGGCGGAAAGACTGGATAGAATACCTTGACGATCTTGCTTCGTTCGCAGATCTACGCCATGCGCTTGAGCAGCCTCATGTTCGCGAACTCAAAGGTCGGAAGTTTCATCGTATCCGTTCAATCCGGCGATGATTTTGCCGCGCTCATCCTTGAATGAAATTGTTAGTTCACGCCAGTCTTCGTGACCCCGTACGTAGAGTTGAATTTGATCAAGCCATTCAGGATCGCTTTGGCCGCCTTAGATCGCTCTCTGTCGTGAATTTCCAGTTTCAGTCTAAGCATTGTTCAGTACGCTTTACTTAGGACCCTTGGGCAGAGGTGATTCTCCAAACTCCAGGTGATATGAAGCTGTCCAACGATTAAGCGCGGTACCCAGGATTAAACCGGGTGCGATCCAAAGTATCGGGGATTCAGATACTGGTCCCGGCCAAATTCTGGGAACTGCGGTTACGAGAAACGCTGTGATCGTGGCGATGCAGGCGGTACCCATTCCACTCATGTGCGCGTACCACCAATGCATTTTAGTCTGAGGTGAACTTCGCCAGTACGATAGTTGAGACTTCGCACTGAAGTGTGCGAGGAATGGAAACGTGATCAAAAGTACATTGTGAAGCAGAAGCCCAACGACTTGAGTGGCGATGCCGAGCACGATCAAGATGATCGGCGGTCCAACATGCAAGTACGACCGGCTTGGTTCCTTCCGCATCTTAAATTTCAGGACCGCAATGCCATACCAGAGTGCTGACAAAGTGAATGTGCCTATGAAGAACAAGAACGTGGCGAATCCTATCGAAGATGAAGTCCGATTTGGATCAAGAAATGCCCGCCACGGGGTAATGACAAACGCCGACAGACCGACGAAAATCATCGCATAGGCATACACCCAGCCGGCCTTGACATGCAGCTTGCTCCCTTTCTTCGACAAGATTGGGACCAAGAGGACCGCGAGCGCCAGTGCGCCGCCAAGGGCATGTAAGAGAAAGAGCCATCGTATCGGATGCTGGAGAGATTCAAATGTCATTGCTTATTTCCCTCTTTACCCACCATCCCGAACTCATCCACAAGTCATCCGAAACTCATCGGCAACTACGTGACGACCCGTGATTTCTAGTGATGATACCTTCCCATCGCTTCTAAAACCGCTCTGCTACGCGCCGTGATCGAGCACATCGTGATCAAGCCTGGTGAAGTTGAGATTGTGGTGAAGAATCCTGGTTTCACCCCGGTGGGTGATCCGACCCGTTCACAGTCATTCCGCGGACTTTGCGTCCGTTTTTTCCTATTGTAGGAAAGGCATCTGTGTCATGCAAGCGCGAACGGAGTTTCCCATCCAGGTTGCTCGCGAATGCTCGGGAAATATCTAGAAATGTCGTTTTCATGAACTTTTTAATGCTCCCAAGTTCTGTCGAGATCTTCCGCGTAAAATAAAATCGCGCGCGTGAAGCTTTGAATGTCTTTGTCCAGCGTAGTCGTTGCCAGAAGTTTCAAAAGCGTTTCAACTGCCGGCTTCATTTGTCCAGTGTTGTATAAGGCCATTGCGTGAAAAACGCGCATCGCTTGATTGCCGGGTGAGTTCTTTATGCCTCGTTCAAGTACTTTAACTGCCTTTGCGTATTGCCCCAATCCCCGCAGCGTGCTTCCCAGACCCAATAATGCTCCTGTGAGGTTTTCACCGCTCAGTCCAGATGCAATGGCTCTTTCATAGAAGGAAACTGCCTCTCGCTCAAGTCCCATTCCGTCATGAGTCCAAGCGCAGTGATAGAGGTACTCCGGGTTCTTCGGCTCCAACGAGCAGAGTCGAAGAAGCATGGCACAAGACGCTTCTTTCTGACCCTTGTCACGAAGTTGAATTGCCGTTCTCAACTGGTCCTTCTTTGCGATCATGGTTGATGTGGGCAATTCGCTCTTAATTGCCGCCTTGTCGTTTGATCGCCTTACTTTCTTTGAAATTCGTTTTGCTTCATTTCGCGTGCCCCAATGTCCGCCACCATTCTTGGCACCAGCGTGCTCACTCTTCTTCTTTCGTTTTCCGAGTGACATGACTCAAGCCGCTTTCTTCAGGAATTGCTCGATCGCCTCGCGAATCAGCTTTTGATAGTTAATTCCACGCCGTTTTGCCGCCGTCTGAACCGCATCCAACAGTTTGTTGGATACTCGTAGAGTGATGCTCTTGTTCTTAGGCGCGAACTCGAAGTACATGAGCTTGAAGTTCTTCGCAAGTGATTGATATTGTTTAAACGAAAAAGCCCCACTCATTTCTGAGCAGGGCTTACAAATTTGGGGTCCCAATCTGGACGCCGAGCGAGCCGGCCTGACCCCCAAGATTGGTCGGCAGATATTCGGGACTGGGGCACCGATTTCTCACAAATGGAGAGCGCACTCTCAGTACTTCGTCAAAGACTCAAGCTGCACGGCGAGCGGTTGCAAAACCACCGTCAAGCACTCCATGAGCATGATGCGGCCATTCGTGCCCATGATGAGTTTGAAAAGGCTTCTGAGGGAATTTCATTTTTGAAGGACGTCACGGATAAGAGGCATGAGCACTCCTCCGAGACTCATTTTGACCAGAAGGCCAATCATGAAGACCTCAAGGTGCGGCACTACATCATTAAGGGGCAGCTCGAGCTTCTAAAGGAAGCGCTTGGAACCGAGTGAACCTGACCTGATCAGGACTCTGGATGCCTCGAAGTAGTCGGTCATAGGGATCGACGCTTGCAACTGCCGAAAATAATCCAGCCTCACGGACCTCCTGTAGGCATGCGTATCGGACCTCACAAAAGTTGGCCCCCCTTTGATTGTATGGTGCCAAAGTGCTGTATTCATCATCCAGCGATTCTTTAAGGGCGCTAACTTCAGTCTGAAATGGTGGCATCGGGTACGCGCTTGACATATTACAAAATTGTAATATGATAAAGATATGAAGACTTCGAATGCGAACTCAGAGCTCCTCGGGAAGAGGTGCGAAGAGGTGAGTCAGACCTTGAAAGCCTTGGCTCATCCCGACCGCCTTAAGCTGCTTTGCTTGCTGGCGGTAGAGGAGCGCACCGTCGGGCAACTGGTCGAGGAATGCGACTGCTCGCAGTCCCAGATCTCGCAATTTCTTTCGCGCATGAAGTTCGAAGGCTTGGTTGATAGCGCCAGGGCAGGACGACAGATTCGCTACCGAATCGCTGACCCAGACGTGAAGAAACTCATTCAAAGCATCAAACGGATCTACGCTCCAATAGAAAGGAAGCCACTATGAAAACGCAGGTCAAATCGCTCTCGCAAATTACGACGGATGGTAGCTCGCCTCCGAAGAACTGGGGCCTCCTCGCCGTCGTCAACGACGACAACATGACCTACCTGGCTTTCAACACAGAAACGAAAGAAGCGATCGTGGTTGACCCCATGCGGGAAGACTTTCCCACGCTGGTTGTCGAAACGCATAAGCTGAGGGACTATCGCTTTTTGGCGGTGATCGATACCCATACCCACGCGGATCATGTCTCGAGCGCAGCCGCATTGGCAGCCGAGGTCGGCGCGCCACTCGTGCAGCATGAAAAGAGCCCGAGCCGCCGAATTCATCTCCGAGTTAGCCAAGACACTCATCTGCCGAGCGCGGCTGCACCGCTCCAGATTCTGACTACGCCCGGTCACACGCCCGACAGCTTGACGGTCGTATGGGGTCCGTTTGTCATGACCGGCGACCACTTGCTCTACGGCGATACTGGCCGCGACGACTTGCCCGGCGGCGACCCGAATGCGCACTTTGAGAGTATTCAGAAACTTCACGCACGGCTTACGCCCGAGCACTTCATCCTGCCCGGGCACGATGCCAAAGGAGGGCGTGCGACTTCTTGGAAGACCCAGCTGCAAGTGAGCCCCTCGCTCACCCAAGATCGCAGTACTTTCGTCCAGGAAGCCGGCGCTTTTTCTGGCCCATCACCAAAGAACCTCAAAGAAAGCCTCTTTGAGAATTTTAAATAGGGAGAATTCCATGAAAAAATCCATTTCCATGCTCGAACTCAAGCAAAAGCACGTAGAGCACCACGAGAAGAACGAATTGATTCTTGATGTGAGAAGCCGCGAGGAATTCGCGGAAGGCCACATTCCCGGTAGCACGAACATTCCTCACGACGAGATCGCCCACAAGGCGAGCGACCTCAAGAAGTACAAGACCGTGTATATTCATTGCCGATCGGGCGGTCGCGCTCAGGCGGCGGTAGCCGAGCTCGAAAAGCTGGGCGTGACGAATCTCGTCTGCATCGTGGGATCGGGCATGCCCGACTGGATAGCTGCTGGTTACCCCGTGGAACGATAGAAGAGATGACTTCGGAACTGGCTCTTTCGGGCGGGATCGTTATTGCAGGCCTCTTCCTCGGCCTACTTGGGGGTGGGGGCGGTATTCTCCTTGTCCCTCTGCTCCTGTTCCTCGGCGGTGCGACCCCGGCTGCGGCTGCGTCGGAATCTCTGACTTTGCTCGGAATCGGCGCAGCCATGGGTGCGGCCCTCTATGCCCGACGAGGCCAGGTAGACTTTCCGAAAGGAACGCTGTTTGCCGTTGCCAGCTTCTCCTCCTGGCTTCTTGCTAAGAAGGTCGTGCTTCCGCTTTTTCCAGCAGCAGGAGCGCGCGACGCGATCATCTTCGGTCTGTTTCTGGTTGTGATGATGATTTCTGGAACCCTCATGGTCCTTCCAAAAAATAAGGATGCCTGGGTGCCCGCAGCTAACCCATTGCGTACCTTTCTTGGGGGCGCACTGGCGGGCACCATTATGGGTTTCACCGGCGCAGGCGGCGGGTTCGTCATCGTCCCAAGCTTGGTGAAAGGCTTGGGTATCCCGATGAAACGCGCGGTAGGAACTTCTCTGTGGGTCATCACAGCCACGGCGGCGGCGGGACTTCTTTTTTCGTCCCGTGAGGATTTGTTTCCTTCACCGCCGCGGATAGCAGCCCTAGTCTTGGGCGTAATCCCGGGATTTTTGATTTCGCATCGCTTCTCTTCCGAGAGCTTGAAGCGCTCTTTTGGAATATTTACTTGGTTCGTCGCGATTGGAAGTCTCATACTCAAACTGAAAGCAGGTCTCTTATGAAAACGAATCCCTGGGACACGAGATCTACGTGAAGAGTTCTCAGGATTGGATTTCGTCGTAGCCCAGGTGATTGAGCGCGAAGTTCACGAGGGGAACGGGCACTTCGGAAAGAGCGCTGTAGTGCAAGTCATTGCTCGAAAGATCAAATAGTGGAGGATTACTCGGTGGAAGTCTCGCAAATGCAACCTTACTTGGTTCCTGCAGCGTTGATTGGCTTTATCGCTTGGCGTTTTCTAAGGTTTCGTCGCGTGCGAACGCAGCTTCCGACGCTTTTGTCGCAAGGCGCGGTCGTCATCGACGTTCGCAGTGCAGGTGAGTATTCAAGTGGTGCTCGTGAAGGAAGCCTTAATATTCCTCTGGCCGATCTTGAAAGTGGAGCTGAAAAACTTGATCGCCTGAAGCCAGTTGTTTTGTGCTGTGCCTCGGGGACTCGTAGCGCTATGGCAGCAGCCGTACTTAAGCGTAAAGGTTTCAAGAAGGTCGTGAATGCCGGTCCCTGGAGGAATACAGTTCTATGAACACATTAGTGGTTTGTCCTCAGTGTGAAAAAGTGAACCGGGTCGCGCTCGAGAGGGCTGAGACTGCAAGTCCTGTCTGCGGAAGCTGTCAGGCGACCCTACCCCTTCACGGCGGCGTGCAAGACGTCAGCGGCGCTGCACTCAATAAGCTTGTTCGCGTCGCCGACAAACCAATCGTGGTCGATTTTTGGGCTGAATGGTGCGGGCCGTGTAAGGCATTCGCGCCTACGTTCAAAGCTGCTGCGCGCGAATTGGGTGGTGAGATTATTTTTGCGAAGCTGGACACTGAGGCTTTCTCTCAGGCGGCGCAGACATTTCAGATTCGTGGCATTCCTACTTTGATCGTATTCAAAAACGGAGTTGAGGTTGATCGGCAGTCAGGAGCGATGCCTCTTTCCGCGCTTATTGATTATTTGGCGCGATGGAAATGAGATCTTCACGCAAATTCGGGATCAGTAATTTCAACGGCTTAGAAAAAGAAAAACCCCCGACACCGTGTTTCGTAGTGTCGAGGGTTCTTCAAGAATTTTTTTGGGTGACAGAATCACAGTGAATCATTCCGCATGCTTGAGGGCCGTATTTGCCTATTGTAGGAAGACTCGCTCGCCCTACGGAGCTCTCCAGATCCGATTTGCTGGAAGGAGAGTTTTTTTTCCTCGGACGCTAACGATGGACTGTTCCTCACTCTCTATGTTCATTGGGCTTTTCCTGGGCATCTGAGATTAAAATTTTGAGAGCCACGCATTTACTTCAGAAAACAACACTTCCAGACTTTCTGGAAGGTCTTTGTACCTAGATCGATGGCTCGACCAAACCCGCTCAATATCCGGGTTGATCCAGTCCGTGTCTAAATGGAGAAGCAGTTTCCGCGCCTTCACGAGGCTAGCGAGTTTCTTTTTATTCACTGCAGCTTTGCTCCATCTAAGTCTCCAGAGATCGTCAAAGTCCTTCATGCGAGTATTTCCGGACTTGAATCGATGACAAGCTGTGACTTTGTCGGCAATGATGTTTTCGATAGTAGCTGAGCGGATCATGATTTCTTCATGTACAGGGGATGGAACCTGATGATTGTCGGTCGCCAACCCGTAGACGATATCGATCTCAAATCGGTTCTTGGCTCCTTGGTTTGTAGAGTACCCCAACGTTATTGCCGCACCGGCGTGTTCTTCCTTTTCGACTTCCTGAAAGCTGAGAAGAGTGAATGTGAAGTCCGAGGATTTTGCGCACGCCTTAGTCAATAGGTTTCTGACTTGACTATGCGACGTGGTCTTGAGGGTGGCTAAATCAAGGTCGATGGTAGCTCTCGGTGTTGCGATATAAACCCAGAGTAAATTACCTCCCTTGAAAACAAAGTCATTCGACACTTGGTTGAGGCATTCGGTGAAACTTAGAATGACGTAACGCAAGAACGCCTGTGGCCCGAAAACTTTCTTTTTGGTGGCCCATTGCTTGGCTTTAGCGATTACTGATGTCTCTTTAGCCATCCGCTAGCTCCTGTTGCAGGTGGGAAAGTACCCGCGTTTTGAGGGTTTGATCGTAGTTTTTCAGGGCGTCGGGCTTGGAGGAACCTTGAGCTACATATCTCTTGAGTGCTTTGAAGAACAATGCTCCTGCTGGGTCAATCCTGTAAGCCTCGCATAGAGACCTTTCGAGATCATAGATACGGATCTTCCCTCCGTGAAAATTCAGCTCAGTGATTCCGATCAGTCGTTGGTTTGGGACTCTATGCACGTGAAGCAGCTTATTACGGAGACTGGAATCGCGGGAAATATCGACATCGATTTTCTCCACAAACTCTTGGGCGAGCCCATGAATTTGCAGCGCGGTCAGACCTGAGATCACGGTTTGCGGATAGTAGCGGGACGTCGCTAGCACCGAGGCGACGAAAGGGTCGAGTTGGATGGAGGCATAGATGCCGCTAGAGAGGGAAAGGATAAGGCCCTGATCAGCCAGAGTGCGCAGTCTTGTACCGTGTGCACCGCAGGCCGCGAGCTCGGCGTAAGTCATCAGCTGCTTGCGGTCTAGCGCGCGAATGATTGGATCTGATTCGGTTATTTCGGGTTTGGGAGGCATTTTAAAAACATACCACAAAATTGATATTTTGTGGTATGTTTTTAATAGAGAGGCCAAGGGGACTAGTCTTTCCACACTCTTGCTTCAGCGGAGTAGAAAGTTTGTCCTCAAAGGGGACTTCCCATTTCGCTCCTGCGAAATGGAGCTCCCTATGGATGTCGCGCATCCTGCGCTTCTTCTTTTATATTTTCGCCTTTGGCGAATGGGTCGTGAACCCCCGGGTCGCTTGCGTTCCTGTCGCGGGTTCTGCGACCCCCTTGGCCACCGCAATCCAAAGCATGAAAAGAAAACGGCCACCCTTCTTTCGAAGGGCAGCCGTTTTCTTTTAAAGATCCTAAGATGGGGTGACCGAGGGGACTTGAACCCCCGACCCTCGGAATCACAATCCGATGCTCTAACCAACTGAGCTACGGCCACCATCTCACAAGGATCGAAGGCACAGTTATTACGCGGTCGGCCCAAACCTGTCAACCAAGGCTTGACTTGAAACTCGATGAGACGGAGTTTAAGCAGATGCAAATGTTTCAAAGTAGGCCATTTTCAACGAGGCGCGGCAGGAGCAAGTGGGTTTCTGTGTCCCTATTGGGGGGAGCACTGCTGGCAGGAGTTACAGCCCAGGCTGGTGTCTTTAATATCCCGCATTTTGTGCCGGCGGGGGATTTTGGGCTGGGGCTTGAGCCTGAATTGACTTTGACGCATGGGGCAGGGGTAGCGATTAACGCCAAGTACACCCAGGGCATCAACGATATGTTGAACGTCCAGGGCATCTTGGGAACAGGGAGTGGGCCCCGTCGTTTCAGGGTGGGCGGGAATGCTAGCTTTGAGTTTTTTCCGGATAGCCAGGGGCAGCCGGGGGTCGGTTTGGCGGCGCAGGTGCTCTATATGCGGATTCCAACGACATTGGATACTTCAAGCAATTCGGACACCACCGGTGTGACTGAACTCACGGCAATTCCATTCATCCATAAGACCTTTAATGCAGGCGGTAAAGAAATCGATCCTTTTTTGGCTGTGCCTTTTGGGCTCGTCTTTGACAACGGCTCCTATCGATCATTGTTTACGGTCGTGATTGGGTCGGGTTTCAAAGCCACAGAGAATCTTTGGTACACAATGGAGTTCGGGATCGCTGTGAACCACACCGAAACCTACTTCTCCGGAGGTATCACCTATTACCACTGAAGTCCGTCATCGCGCTGCCTCGCTTGCGCTGGGAGCGACGATCGGGCTCACGGCGTTTAAGTTTATCGTGGCCTACTTTTCGGGCTCGGTAGGGGTCCTTTCTGAAGGGATCCACTCCACGCTCGATTTGGTATCGGCGGCGATCTCCTTCTTTACGGTGCGCGTGGCTGGCAAACCTGCGGACGAAGATCACCCCTTTGGGCATGGCAAGATCGAAACGGTCTCTAGCCTCTTTGAGTCGCTGCTTCTTGTCGCGGCGGCTGCGCTGATCGTAGTCGAGGGGATTGAGCACTTCAAGAATCCTCAGCCTGTTCAGTTTCAGGCGTTGGCGATGTTCGCGATGGTGGTCTCACTGGTGGTGAGTTTTGCCGTTTATCGCCACAACTTAGCTGCTTCTCGCGTGACCGATAGCAGCGCGATCAAGGTCAATGCACTTCACTTCCTATCGGACGTCGTGGCAAGTGCAGGGATCTTGGTGGGGCTCTTGATTCTCAAGTTTACAGGTTGGCTGGTGATTGACGCTCTCATGGCGTTCGCAGTAGCGGCATACATCCTCATCATCTCGCTCAAGCAGGTTCGCGAGTCGATTGGGGAGTTGACCGATACGCAGCTGCCTGAAAGGGAGATTCGTGCGATTCGGCGTCTACTGGATGAGTTCAAAGACGACGCGATCGAAGCTCATGAATTGAGGACGCGTAAAAGCGGCGCCAATCGGCACATGGATTTTCATCTCGTGGTCTGCGGACAAATGAGCGTGGACGAGTCACACGCTGTTTGCGATCGAATCGAGGCGCGGGTGGATGCTATGTTTCCTCGTTCGTCGGTGAACATCCATGTCGAGCCATGTGAGAAAGAGATCGTCGGCTGCCACGAGAATTGCGCGATTTATCGCGAAAGGAAAAGTAAATGACTTCTAAGCCTGCCCAGTGGTCGCTCGCCTCGATAGAAGAGCTCCGTCAGGTTCGAGGCGTGTGTCTGGATATCGACGACACGCTGTCGACAAAAGGCAAGCTCACGGCGGAGGCTTACTCTGCGCTTTGGAGCCTGAAAGAGGCGGGCTTTGCGGTTGTGCCGATCACTGGCCGCCCGGCTGGCTGGGTCGATCATTTTGCCCGTTTTTGGCCGGTTGATGCGGTAGTGGGCGAGAACGGAGCGTTTACCTTTTTTATTGAAGGTGGCGTGAGGCGAAGAATCGATACACCGGGAGGCGCAACAAAGGCTGGAGAAAACTCACCCGAGGCAAGGCGCACGAAGCTCGGGTATCTCGAGCAGCAGATTCTGATGCGATTTCCGCTTGCGAAGTGGGCCTCGGATCAAGCTTATCGTGAGTTTGATCTGGCCATCGACATTTGCGAGGATGTTCCGCCATGGTCACGCGCGGAGACGGATGAGCTTTTGGCGTTCTGCCAATCTCTGGGGGCACATGCAAAGTTGTCTAGCATCCACGTCAATGCCTGGTTTGGAGATTATGACAAACGCAAGGGGATGGAGCACTGGTTGTCGCAAGGCGCCCCCGGGCTGAAGATGTCAGACGGATCCAAAACTCCCTCGTGGAATGAGTGGCTCTTTATCGGTGACTCACCCAACGATGAGCCGCTTTTTGCGGCATTTGATTACACGGTAGGGGTTGCCAACTTGAGCGCTTACTTGGATCGCTTGCAGCACCCTCCTCGCTGGGTGACTCGCCAAGCGAGTGGAGCAGGGTTCGCTGAGATGGCGGCACGATTGGTTGCGGCGCGGATTGCAGCGAGGAAGGGCCAGTAAATGGATAACATCACCCATACGCTGATCGGTGTGACGTTGGGTGAGGCGATCGTCAGGGCGCGCGGGCGTTCCCGTCCCGAGCTTGCGCGTTTTCGCCCTGCCATTCTCTGGGCTACGGCGCTTGCGAGCAATCTTCCGGACTTTGACTTTGCAATGGGGCCGTTCGTGGGTGGCGGAAAGCTTGGGTACCTGCTGCATCACCGAGGCTTTACTCACACCGTCGCATTGTCACCGTTCATGGCGGTAGTAGCCGTAGCGTTTGGTTTTTGGGTGCAAAGCCTCATTGAGCGCAAAACCGCCGAAAAATCCATGGTCGCTTGGAAATCCGCGCTTCCCACTCTTGCGATCGCAGCATGGAGTGGGGCGCTCTTGCACATTGGCGCCGACTTCTGGAATGACTATGGCGTTCATCCGTTTTGGCCACTTGTGAATCGATGGTTTTACGGCGACTTCATCATGATCATCGAGCCGCTCATTTGGGGCGCTCTGCTACCGTTTTTGTTCTTCTCCGCGCGCGCGCTCTGGGGTCGCGTGCTTTGCGCGATTGCTTCGATCGGGATCTTGGGTATCGCTATCGCCGGTCCCTACATGGGTTGGCCTATCATCGCGTGTGTGGTCGTCTGGATGGCCGTTGGCTATTTTACCCAGCACAAGAGTCAAAGCGTTTCGCAAGCGCTAGGAAGCGCGTTGACCGTATTGGTGGTTTTCTCTGCAAGTGCTCAAAAGTTCAGATCGGATCTATTGAGTGTCGTGCCTGAAAATGAGCGGGTAGTTTCGTTGGTCACGACGCCCG
>CAZGCK010000003.1:79049-80275 GCA_964524175.1 uncultured Bacteriovoracaceae bacterium
AATAATCCGGATTTTTATCGAGCCCGAGTCGGAGTGCTCGCTTGGGGGCAAGCGCCGCGGACCTGCTTTACCCGATACGCCGAACGAGGGCAGCAGGGCGCTCCGCTTGAGATGATCGACACGACATCGATTGTGACTTTCCCGGGTTCTTATTGGTTAGGAGAGTTCAGGGGAGATTTGGGCCAACTTAAGCGCTTGATCCCTCAGCATTGCCAGATCGAGGCAGCGCTTCGGTTTATGCGGATTCCCTATTGGGTTGTTTCCGGGGCAGAGACGACGATGGGGGATCTTCGTTATGACTACGGACGAGGCTCTGGGTTTGCGACCGTCGTGAGTCGAGAGGGCGAGACTTGTGATGTGATTGTGCCACCGTGGGACCCACCGTTTGGAGTCTTTTCGGAGACAAGCCCATAAATTCAGGTAGATGTGAGTCGCCGCCTGTTTGATTCGGCCGATTTGTAGTTCGACTGCACTTAAGCTAGAACCCGTGGCGGGGGCATTTTATGGGACGAATATTGAACGGAATTCTGATTGCTGCGACCGCATGGGCGGTTTTGGGGATCAGTTATGCTGACTCATTGCCAGTGCTTCTTCCTCCGGTGAATCTAGAGGCCGACGAGAGATTGATCACGATTCTAGGCACCAACGACATCCACGGCGGCGCCGAAGAGAGTCGTTCGCGTGACGGCAAGTATCTTCTGGGTGGCTTGGCTCGCCTAGCGGGCGCAGTCGATGCCATTCGGCAAGGTGTAGATGCTCAGTGGGGCGCTCGCGCAGGAGTGGTGCTTCTCGATGCGGGTGATCAGTTTCAAGGCACTCTGCTCAGTAACTTTAATGAGGGGCAGCTCATTTTTTCCTCGATGAATATCACAGGCTACGACGCTGTGGTGACAGGCAATCACGACTATGACTTTGGCCCAATTGGCTGGTTAGAAGACTCAGTGACTGCTAGCACTCCAGCGGGTCAGGATCGCGATCCTCGAGGCGCTTTGAAGCGCGCACTATCGAAGGTTTCCTTCCCACTCGTTTCTGCGAATACTTACATGAGAGACTCTTTGGTCGACGCGAAAGGTGCCCCGATTCAGGTGAGTGCTGGAGGGTGTAGCCCTGCAGGGGGCGCGACAATCGATTGGTCTCAAGCACGGCGGCCGGACTTTTTGGTTCCTTATCTGATCAAGGAAGTAGCCGGTGTTAGAGTGGCTGTGATCGGGATCGATCATCCCGAG
>CAZGCK010000004.1:0-3216 GCA_964524175.1 uncultured Bacteriovoracaceae bacterium
GTCGGTCTTACGCCGGAAACTCGTGGTGGGGAGGCAGGTGTGCCCACAGCTGATACGGCTGAACGAGACTTCATTAAGGCCAATGCAAGCCCGGCCTTGAAGACTCTCGATAAGATCACTTTGGCTCGGATCTTCGAGAAATTTCAGCTCCGCTTGGGCATTCAGTACCTTGTTGACCGGATTAAATTCTTCGTAGAGGCTGACCTCCAACGGCGACTTCGACTCGGGCAGTTCCCGAATAACACCGCTGGCATCATGATCGCTTTGGGTGGTGACCTTAATGACCATTTGGGCTCTCACCCAAGTTCATTGTTCGAAGTGGTGTCAGATATCAACGGCGCCAAGTCCATGATTCAAGGAAATCTCAAAGCCTTTCTGGACTACTTTACAGGCGACATTTTTAATAACCCGCTATCTGATTCGGCAGAGTGGCTATTGAATCAAGCAGAAGAAGCTAAGGAAGGGCCGAACGGTGCGAACCGTCAGAAGTTGGCGCAGCTTTGTTTGCTGACCTTGATCTCTTCGGCGCCGGATAATCGCTATGAGCGCGGAATCTACATCAAAGATCTCTCGAAGCCGGGCCAATTTATTGATGCATGCGCAGGAACTGTTCTCATGTCTCCTTACGCGGCGCGAGCGGGTTTCGAAAACGCAGCTTTGGGAGGTCTGCAGCTCGGAGTGGATTATAACAAAACTTTCTTGCTCTACAGTGGTCGCCGGGAAGCTATCGACAAAATGGCAGCAAGTGCCAAGGTGCGTGAGTCTAAATTCGACTACGGTCCTGTTCTGCCTTTCAGCTATGGCCCTTACCCCAATTCAGGCTTTCGTGTGGATCGCCTCTTTTCTCAGATTTGGAACGGTCTAGGAAGTCCCCTTCGAAGAGCCGCCTCAATGGTTTGGGAAAATACGAAGGACGGCTACACGCCATTTGAAAGCCGAGCGGGTGAGTTTACTGATTCCACCCTCTTTGGATCTCATCATTCTGACTCAGCTCCCGACGTCGCTCAGTACCAATCGAATCCCTATGCTCTAATTTTCAAGAACGCGATCAATGGAAAAGATCCTTACGATCGTAAGTTCGAACGTAAGGTCTGCACCTACCACCGCTTTCTGCGTGCCGGCCGCGTGATGGAAGCTCTACCTGCGTTAGATCCAATGACCAAAGAAAAGCTGATGACTCAAGGCTTAGATGGCGCCCCACATAAGGGAATCGCGCCGTAAGCACCGATATCTTAAATGCTGAGTAGATTCTTCCAAGCCCAAGCCACAAGCGTGATCGCGCCGACCAGTCCTGCGAACGAAGCGAGCGCTTCGTAAGCCTTGTTCTTCATCGCAAGCTTGCCACTAAACCCATGGTGCTCCATCTCCGGATTCACCTCGCTCAAAGCCGCTCGCGACGCGCGCCAAGGCTTAGGAAAAAACCGAGGCACGAGCGTGCAGTACTTCAGATAAGGTTCGCCAAAAATGCGCACAAGTTTGGTCTCTTCATCCAAGATGATGAAGTGGTAGACGAGCGCAAACAATACGCTACCAATCCCGAGCAACCACCAGTTCTCGATCGCAGCGGCTGCACCGAGCGCCATCAAGTAAGTGCCCAGGTAAAGCGGGTTGCGTACCCAAGCGTAAGGCCCGCCTACGGCGGGTCGCGAGTCTTTGCGAATGTACCCGCTTGCCCAAAAGCGCAGGCAAGAGCCTAGAAATGCGAGCAGCACTCCATGCCAGAGCGGAAACTCTCGAGCGGAGAGTCCGAGTGTGATCGCAAAAATCCAGGCCATTACGGCGCGGGTCTTGCCTTGAACAAAGCCGCGGTACCAATGGTACGCACCGTTTGGGGAGTCGGCTGATGAAGAATGCATGCCCGGAGGCTAACGGCTCGCGCGTTAAAAGTACAGAGCGAGCTCAGCGGTGATCTCAAGTGTAACCAGAGTATTGTTTTTGCTGCAAAGCGGTAGGTGGGGAGGGTCGAGCTTTGACCGGACGGGGATAGGTCGCTACGCATGGCGCTCAGCCTCACTCGAAGCACTTTTTAAACCGAGGAGAGAGGAAGGTTCTCAGTTCGAAAGTGTCGAGGGCGTGCTGAGTGGGAACTTTTTGCCGAGAACCGTGATGTCACTCGGCGAAGTGTGGGCAATTTTAGACTTTTAGAAGAAAGTGTAAGGATCTGTGAGGCGAGATCTAGTTCAAGAAATTGACTGGCAGAAATGGGAACAGCGAATTGAAAAAATACGCGGTAAGCTAGGAGAGTAACTCAAAATCGAAGGAAGGGCCTGGACCTCTCACACTCTCATTCAGAGAACTTGTGCCATCGGATGGTGTGGGCCTTGAGGAAACCGAAGGATTCGTATAGGTTCCTCCAATTCGAAGATTCCTGGAGGGAACCCTGCTTGCGACTGAATAAAGACCCAGGCAAGAACATCAAAAAGTCATCATCACAGCTCTCCTCAAATAGTGAGGACCGTCCGTCTACGCGGTTTAAGCTCGAGCCTAAGCTTCTTCTTGAGATCCACGATCTCATGGTGAAGGCGCGGGTTCTCGAAGAGCGCCTCATCCGCATGTACAAGCAATCGGATGGTTACTTCTGGATTGGCGGCCCTGGAGAAGAGGCCTTCAATGTTCCGCTTGGCATGATGGTAAAAAAAGGGCAGGGCGTCGATTACGATTTCTTGCATCTTCACTATCGCTCGAGCGCGATTCTGACTGCGATGGGTATGGAGCCCATCGACGCAATTCGCCAGATGAAGAACACGGCCAGCGATCCGTTCTCGGGCGGTCGCAACTTTGGCAACCACTTCTCGCGCAGAGCATGGAATGTCGTTCCAGTGACTTCCACGATTGAGACGCAGTATCAGACCGCCATCGGCACTGGCATTGCCCAGCGTCGCAATGGTGGCGATTCAATCTCGATCGTCAATGGAGGTGACGCAGGAACGGCAGAAGGTGACTTTGCTTCTTGCTTGGTTTGGGCAACTCGTCCGGGCAATGAGCTTCCGATCCTCATGATCGTGACCAATAATGAGTGGGGCATCTCGACGCCTTCGAAGACTCAGCACGGCGATAAGATCATCGCGGATCGTGGCAAAGCTTTTGGCATGAAGACGATGGTCATCAATGGCAACGATGTCGAAGAGGCCTACGCGGGACTTCAAGAAGCCATGAGTTATATCCGCAAACAGCGCAAGCCAGTGCTTCTCGAGGCCCGGGTTTCGCGTCTTTACG
>CAZGCK010000004.1:3226-6718 GCA_964524175.1 uncultured Bacteriovoracaceae bacterium
CCGCAACGGGCTGTAACCTGGCTACCGATGAAGTCGATTGCTTGGTGGAGTTCGAGAAGAAGCTCGAAGCAGGCCGCATCATCACTCGCAAGGAGATGGACGCCATCCGCGAGAAATACAACCAAGAGATGCTGGAGATCAGCCAGCGTGTGAAGCAGGAGCCTTGGCCAGACGGTTCGACCATTTACGATCACGTCTACGCAGGCCAGAAAGGAAAGTACTGGTAATGGCAAACATGGCTCAAGCCATTCGCATGGCATTGCATTACGGCGAAAAGCATTTGGGAATTAAAGATATCTTTGGTGAAGACGTAGGTCCTCCGCTGGGGGGTGTTTTCACTGTGACTCAGGGGTTGCAGACGACGTGGAACTCCCCGCTCGATGAGCGCGGGATTATCGGCGCTGCGATGGGGTTGGCATTTGCTGGCTCCCGCTGCGTAGCTGAAGTGCAGTTCTGCGACTACATTTACAACACGATCGACCTATTGAAGCTTGCAGGGATGCAATCCTGGGCTTCGAACGGTGATTGGAATTTGCCCATGACGGTGATGACCCCTGTGGGTAGCGGGATCCGAGGCTCGATCTACCACTCGCATTCTTTCGATGCGACGATGACCCATATTCCGGGCTGGAAGATCGTCATGCCTTCAAATCCTCTGGACGCGTATGGGCTGATGCTCGCGTGCCTTAAGGACCAGAATCCAACGATGTATCTCAAGCCTAAGGCTTTGCTGCGTATCCGCGGTCAGGAGCCCATCCCGGGTGAGCCTGCAGACGAGAAGACGCTCAAGGACATGATCGACATGCCGATCCTGACCGATGCCCGCAACAAGGGCTGGAAAGCGCGTTGGCCAGAAGGGCTGATCGATTACACAGTTGAGCTCGGCAAAGGCAAGATCGTGCGCGCGGGTGAGCATGTCACGGTTGTGAGTTACGGCCGCACGTTGCCGCTTTGTGCGCAGGCTGCGGATCAATTGCAGGAAGAAGGCATCAGCGTGGAGGTCATCGATCTTCGCACCCTGTGGCCTTATGACTGGGAAATGATCTCAGCGTCGATCCAGAAGACGGGTCGAGCAGTGTTTGTGAACGAGGACACTGAGGTGACGAACTTTGGTGAGCATCTGATCCGTCGCACTTGCGAGGATCTGTTCTATCACCTCGAAGCGCGTCCACGCCTGTTGGCGGGCGCATTCATTCCGGGCATCGGCCTTGCGGATCCGCTTGAAATGGCGAGTGCGCCTCAACTGGGCGGCATCGTGGATGCGGTTCGGGAAGTCGCGCTGGAGCGAGCGTAGTCCAAACGTAAGCCAAACGACCCCAGTCAAGATCAGGCCAGGATGGCCTGCAGGACTGCGTATGATGAGCGGCTAAAACCCGTGATTTTTCCTTGCGCTCGCATCAGCGAGAACTAGGCAATTTGCGACGTCCCATGTGTTGATAGAGTCGACAGGTTTCGTCATAGTTTAGACACCTGAGCCTAAATGGCGAGTCTTTACCTGAGGGTGCCTTGCTGAATAGCAGAGAGCCGAATCAGGTTTAAAAAACATTATTAAATATGTAGAATTTAAGTAACCAGTTTCGGGGGTTATACCTTATGGGACAGTCCCATCTTTCGTTTAAGTCGGGCGTTTCCTATTTCGTTTTGTTTGTGTTTACGATCAGCCTCGTGCCGAGCTCACTTCTTGCTCCGTCTTTGAGCGGATTGGGCTTGAGTGATGCTGCCGCCGTCGAAGATGTTGGCGCTAACCCTGCTGCCCATGTGAACCCTGGATTCGACGCGACCCTGCCTCCTGCCTTTGACGCCGCCAAGATCGCGGGTCAGGCGCAATCGTTTGGCAGCTGCCAGGGTGGACTTCAGTCGGCGATCTCGTCGGGAATCGAAACGCTGGGCGATGTGCTCCAATCAAAAACTTCCAACGTTGCTGTAGGAGCCGGAGGGTTTGGGCAAAACTCGGTTTGCTCGGGAAGCGAAGTTGGCCCATCGGCCGACGCGCTCTCCTGTCAGTCGATCGCGCCAGGTGGAAATTTTAGCAAGTCAGCCTTCGATGTTAAATTCAGAAGTATCCTCGATGCTCTAGGCACCATCAAGTGCAAGAAGACCAAGTTGCAGGCCGTGAGCGCGGAGGTGGGATGTATGACCGCTCAAGCTCAAGCGCTTTTGCAGCAGATCAGCGCGATGCAAGGGGCGTTTAAGGCCAACTCCGATCGCATGCAACAAGATCTTGGCAAGATCGAAGAAGTGATTCAAGACCGCGAAGCTCAGTCTAAAGACGTGCTCGATAAATTGGGTGGAACCAAAGAAAGCGGCCAAAAAGGATTGCTTCAGATCCGCGATGACCTTCAGAGGGCAATCGCCAGTACTAGCGGCGAGGGCTCTGTCCCTGAAGCGATCCAAAAGCTTCAGGATGCGAATCAAGATGTGAAGAACCAAGAGATAGCGCTTCAAGAAGCGATCGATGATCGAATCGCGGGCCTCTCTAATGAGTGCTTCAATAGTCGTCCCCATGCAGAGCTGCGCTGCAAGCCCAAGGGCTCGAAGAACAACCCTCCGGTGAGCGCCAAGCAGTATGTGCTTTGTATTTTTGCTGATAAACAATCAGTAAATAAAAATGGACAGATCGAAGACAGCAGCACCGTTGCTAGTGAAGGCGAGAGTCAAGCCCAGGGCTTGGCTACGCTTTTAGATCAGATCACGGGTCAATTGCCTCAAAAGACCAAACAGTCCGCTCCCGGTAGTCCGCCTCCAGATGTGGGCCCTGCGGCAACTCTGTTGACGGCCGCCGATGTAGAAGCACAGTTTGGCGATCAGCTCCGCGCCTTCGAGCAAGTTGGGATCAACGGCCAGTCGATCCCGATCCACGACGTGGTGATGAAGAACTTCGCTTACTGCTTTCAGGAGGCCAATCGCACGGTTCGTAAAGAGCGCGCTCGCAAAGGTTCTCCAATCGGGGTTCAGCAGGAGTCGCTTAAGAAAGCCCAGGCCAATCTTAAGAGCCAAGGCAACACTCTCATTCTCGATAACGCGCTTAAATTTGACGAAGCGATTCGCGGCCTCACTGGGCAGAGCTTGCCGCTGAACACGGCAAAGTGCAAAAACGCGGCTCCTGAAACGCAGGTCAATTGCTTAAGGGATATTCAAGCCAATTTAGAGGGCATCCTCTCAGGTAACGTCAAGCAGGCCAGCGTCTCGATGCTCATTAAAGGCACGAATCCCGCGGCCAATATTGGCTTTAGTTGCATGGGCCTCAATGGCTGCATCCAGATGCTTCAGAACGTCGATCGCAACATCAAGATCGAGATCACTCGGGTGCAGCAGTTTAAGCAGAGTTACGTCCAGAGGGCTCGTCAAAGCGCTGAGAGTTTCGTCAAGCAGATGGGGCAGCAATTTAGCGGTCAAAGTGCTGTGCTGACAAACCGGCTCCAGGCGATCAATACTGCGCTTGCGTCGCTCGGTATCGGCGGTATCAACATCGGCAAAGTGCAGTCCGGTGGT
>CAZGCK010000004.1:6728-66777 GCA_964524175.1 uncultured Bacteriovoracaceae bacterium
CCATCGAATTTTCGCGGGTGCATCCGCAGCTGGACGAGAAGGGGCTGCCGATCGCGCCTCAGAGCTCCTTAGCGCTGATTGCGGGCAATACGAGTCCGCCGCTCTTGGACATTGCGGGCGATAATTTGTCGGGCTCGACGCAGACGCTTGCGGATGGGGTAAATCGGTTGACTGAGAAGGAAGGGCCGCTCAACGAGGCGATGGATAAGCTTGAGGGGCTCAAAATGAGCTGTGCGAAGGAAGCGTTGGATAAGAAGTTGGATGCGATCCTGGCTAGAGCCGAGGACTACGAGAATGCGGAGTGTTCGAAGAATAAAGAAGAATGCGAAAAGATGCAGACTCCTATTGGAAACTTGATGAGTACCTTTTTAGATATCGAGCCAGAGGGCTTGGATGAGGAAAAGGTTGCTTCTATTGAGTCCGCTTTGAACAATGGGAGTGGCTGTGCATCTACGGCGCAAAATACTGCGCAATTGGCAGAGGCGGATGACGAGGTTGATTTCGCTGATAGAAAGGTTAAGCGTGTTGAAAGAGAGTTAGCGAGTTGTGGTACGGACCAGGCTTGCAAGAACTCAACAGTGGGGCGAAGAGACGAGGCGGAGGAACTTTTAAGTAAAGCTAAGAAGGCTCGTAATAAACTCAAAGACGCGAATCCAGCTAAGAGCAAAGCGATCTGCCGCTCTATTGCCAGCCAACAGTCAAAAATTAGGGATCTGGTCAACACCCAAAAATCTTTCGGCTTAGGCGAAGCCGGCGGCGCTCGCTGATCTCAGTCGCCTAGCGCGCACGCCCCACCTCTGCTAGAACTAAGGGATGGCAAGCATCCCCTTCGTCAAAATGCATGGTCTCGGCAACGACTTCGTCGTCATCGACGACCTCGGCAAATCCCCTCACAACCTAGGTCCCCAAGAAGCTCAAACTCTTTGCGATCGCCGCTTCGGCATCGGCGCAGACCAAGTCCTCTGGCTCAAAGCCTCGCAAGGCCCAGGTAATGCAGGTGTCCGCTGCGACGTCCGGATGGAGATTCTCAACTCCGACGGCTCGAGCGCGGAGATGTGCGGCAACGGGATCCGCGCGGTGGCGCTTTATCTCCAAAGACATAGTGCCATTAAAGGCCGCTCCAGCTACCGCATCGAAACTCTCGCGGGCACCAAGATCGTGACCATCAAAAACGATCTCGTGAACGTCGATATGGGAGCCCCTGGTTTAGGCGCACATTTCGACAAAGGCGAGGCTCTCAAGCTCAGCTCCGGCCAGGAATTAAGATTTCACGAAGTCAGCATGGGCAATCCCCATGCTGTTTTCTTCACAGATCGCGTCTCCACAGTGGATCTAGAAAAAATCGGCCCAGAGATCGAACGTCACCCAAGATTTCCGAAGCGCACCAACGTCGAATTCGTCGAAGTCACGGGCCCATCCAGTATCAAAATCCGTGTTTGGGAGCGCGGCGCCGGCATCACGCTCGCGTGCGGGACCGGCGCCTGTGCATCGGCGGTGGCCACACTGGGTACGGGTCGCGCTCAGGGCCGGCTTGAGGTCGTCCTCCCTGGGGGCGCGCTTCAGATCGGGTGGGAGGGCGCTAGCAAACGCAGCGAAACCCATCCTGTCATGATGGAAGGGCCTGCGACTGAGGTGTTTCGTGGGGAGTATTTGCTGGGGTAGTGCCTAGATAGATAAGGCCTTCCGCCATGTTAGAGATGGCGGATAAGTGGCGGATGAATAAGCTCGCTGAAAGCCCGTGTTTATGTTCTTGCGAAGTGGCAGAGGTGGAGGAACAGGTTCGAAATTCAATTACCAATCTGATACCTGGAAGTCGACGACCGCAAACTGGTCTTTCCTCAGTGATCCATATTCGACAACGGATTCACATAAAGTCGAAACGTTTTATCTTTGTGCCTTCGAATCGCGAAGACTCCACTCTCTTTTTCAGAGGCGAGGCGATCATAGAAAATAGGGTCAAGCTCAGCGATTTCGCTTACGCTCTTTCCTTCGTATTTTCCAAAGTCGATGATGACGAGCTTTTCGTCGATGATTCCTGTGACGGGACTGCCATTCGAGCTCATACTTGAAACGAACCTCCATGTGAATGAAGCGACCTCAGGCTTAGCAATAGTCTTTGTCGCACGTCAAACGATGAATCAGAATTCCTGACCTTCATTCCCTTATGAGCGTAACAGGCTGCGAAAGAATTTCAACTGAGTGTCATGAAACTGTCGCCTGCTCTGCATTATCTTTGAAACTCTATAATTCTTAAGCCTGATTCTCTCATCGCTATGATATACGCTCTTAGTATAGTGCAGCGTCGAGAATCCGGGGCTGACCGACTCGAGCGTACATGAAAGTACGCTGGAGAAGGGAAGCGGCCAAGAATACCGTATACGGGTATTCTCGGCGATGCGCGTCCATCTCAAATCAAACATACGGGCGGCGTGAATACATGTGCGGCGTTGTTGGAGTTATTGGAACCCCTGATGCGGCGACTGAGGCTTTTTTGGGGCTCACTACGTTGCAGCACCGCGGCCAAGATGCAGCGGGCATTCTCTCATATGATGTTGATGGATTTCATCGGGTCAAAAACATTGGCCTCGTTGAGTCCGTCTTCACGCGCGACAATATGAAGACGTTGACCGGCAATCTAGCGCTGGGTCACGCTCGTTACAGCACGATTGGTAAGGGTGATCTTGTTGATGTTCAGCCGTTCTTGCTGAGTTATCCCTTTGGTCTTGGGATGGTTCATAACGGCAACATCGTCAATTGCGGAGAGCTTGCCGACGAGCTGAAGAAGGCGCGCCGCTATCTTCTCACTCATTCGGATACGGAAACGGTTCTCAATGTTTTTGCGGATGCATTGGCTCGCTCTCCGGCAGGTACCCAAGGCGCCACCGAGGAGCTGAGCTTTGATACTATTTGCTCAGCTGTAGCGGACGTGTTCAAGCGGGTAAAAGGGAGCTACAGCATCGTCACGCTCGTGGCTGATCACGGGCTCGTCGCGTTTCGGGATCCGCACGGCATTCGTCCTCTGATCTGGGGTAAAAGACCGATGCGGCGTACGGGCGAGAATCCTCCCGGCGCGCTTCCCTCGGGTGAGGCGCACATGGTTGCCTCCGAGAGCGTGGCGCTAGCATTTTCAGGATACGAAGTCGTCCGTAACATCCAGCCGGGCGAGGTCCTCTTCATCGATATGCAGGGCAAAGTCCATTCTCGAGTGCTCGACAATCGCGGGCCGCGCCACTGCATGTTTGAATGGGTTTATTTCGCGTCTCCTGAATCCGTCATTGATGGGGTGCCGGTTTACGGATCAAGAATTCAGCTCGGCAAAAGCTTAGCAAAGCTCGTTAAGAAACGAATGGACGAGCAAAAGCTTGTCGCCGACATCATCGTGCCCGTTCCGGAAACCTCACGTATCGCGGCTATCGCGCTCGCTGAGGAACTTGGCATCCCGTATCGCGAGACGCTGATCAAGAATCGCTACATCAAGCGTACGTTCATCCTTGATTCTCAGGAGAAGCGCCAAAAAGCCGTGAATCTCAAGCTCTCTCCTGTCAAATCGGAGATTCAAGGCAAGCGCGTGCTTCTTGTTGACGATTCGATCGTTAGAGGCACTACTTCGCGCAAGATCATCGAACTCATCCGTCAGGCAGGCGCGACGTCGGTCTACATCGTCTCGACTTGCCCACCGATTCAGCATCCTTGCTACTACGGCATCGACTTTCCTTCAGAAAAAGAGCTCATTGGCTCCAATCGTAGCTTGAAGGAAATCGAGCAGGACTTGGGCGCAGACGCCGTGATTTATCAAGATCTGCCAGGGCTTCAAGAAGCGACGACGGGCGAGGGTGGTCACAAGCCCTGTATGGCTTGCCTTGACGGCAATTATCCCACCGATATTTCGAGCGCTCGGCGGTTCGCGAAAGACCGCGAAGCTGACCGCAAGTCTGAGGATCCGCCTCCTGAGTCCAAGGCCCGCAAGAGGGGTAAAGAAGCATGATTCAGACGCTCTATCGCGGATCGGTCAAGGACCTCAAAGGCCCTTTGAAGATCGATGGCAAAGAGTCGGTGATCTTCGAGTACACCGATGCCTACTCGGTTTTTGATTGGGGTCGCATGCCCGATCCTCTCGCTCGCAAGGGAGAGGCACTCGCGGTTCTTGCCGCGGATTGGTTTGAGAAGCTCGAGCAAGCGGAGAGCTGGAAGGAGTTCTCTAAGTCCATCCCAGCGCAGGGACTTCGCAAACAGAATCGATTTGGCTCGTCTTTTAATGAAATCGGAGAAGAGCTTCAGGAAAAAGGGCTGCGCACCCATTACCTGGGTGCCGTAGCGGGTAACATCGAATCGGGCGGCCTTACGGCGGTTCCGACCCGCGATCTCAAGTCGCCGACCCGCACGCTTGCGGTCGGGCAAGTTTCGGTGGTCAAGCCCACTCTTGCGACTGTGCTCGGAAGGTCGTTGCCGGATTATCAAGCGACGCGGTTAGCGCCTGCGCCTAGGCTGGTACCGTTGGAAGTGGTGTTTCGTTTTAGCTTGCCCGAAGGCAGTTCGCTTTTTGAGCGCGTGGAGCGTGATGCCGGGTATCTGGCTTCTTTAGGGTACGCTGATCTCCAAATTAAGGCGGGCGAAACTTGGGATTTTCCGATCTTGGAGCTTTTCACAAAGCTCGAAAGCTCGGATCGTCCGGTTCCACTCACTGAAGCCTTGTCGATCGCAGGGCTGACAGCGAATCAACTCCAGGATTTGCTTTTTAGAACGGCGTGGGTTGCGAGCTGGCTCAGGTGGAGGTCTTCGCTTGCGGGCGTGGAGCTCGCCGACGGCAAATTGGAGTGGGCGCTCGGTGCAGATGGGCGTTGTTTTCTCGTCGATGCCATTGGTCCGGACGAGCTCAGGCTGCTCGTCCCGGGGAGTAGCGGTGGACGAGATGGGGTTCAGCTCTCTAAAGAGTTTCTCAGGCAGTATTACCGAACGACTCCTTGGTATGAGGCCATCACTCAGGCCAAAGAAAAGGCGCGTGCCCAAGGCATCGCCGATTGGAAGCGTGGCGTGCAGCCGCCTCCACCGCTTCCCGCGCCGGTGCGCGAGCTGGGCTCGCAGCTCTATCTTTCGCTCGCGAACTCGTTCACGGGCAGGACCTGGTTCGCCGATGCATGGGGTCTTGAGCGAGTGGTCGATGAATTGCGCAGGCTTACGCGCGACCTCCAGGGACGGTGAGTCGTGAGCGAAGCCCACGGTAAGACAGTCGTCGTGGTTGGTTCCGGAGGTCGAGAGCATGCGCTTGCTTGGAAGCTCTCGCAATCCCCCGAGATCTCGCGGTTGATTGTGGCGCCTGGCAATGCAGGAATGCCCGCAGGCTGGGAACGATGGCAATTGGGCAGCTCGAAGGCTGATTTTGTCGAGTTCGCCAAACGCGCACGGGAGACCCAGGTGGACCTCGTTGTCGTAGGGCCGGATAACCCTCTCGCTGACGGAATCGTCAACGTGATGAACGACGCGGGTGTGCTTGCGTTGGGTCCCACGCGAGAGGCTGCACAGCTCGAAGCGAGCAAAGCGTTCGCTAAAGATGTGATGAAGGCTGCGGGGATCCCGACTGCGCAGTATCGCCTTGCTCAGAATATTGAAGAAGCGCGAAAGATTTTGCGATCCGTGCCCTGGGGTGCGGGCTGGGTGATTAAGGCCGATGGCTTGGCGCTCGGCAAAGGCGTGCGGGTCTGTGCGACTCAATCTGAGGCGTTGAGCGCCGCCGAGGAGTTGATTCAAATCTCAGGCAGCCTGGTGATCGAGGAGCGGCTTTTGGGCGAGGAGATCTCTTGGCTCGCTCTCTGTGATGGCGACCGTTGCGCGCTTTTGGATCCGGCACGTGATTATAAACGCATTCGTGATCGCGATGAAGGGCCGAACACCGGAGGGATGGGGGCGTTTAGTCCGATCCCGGGAGTCACGAGCGCGCTGGCTGATAAAGTTCGCAGCCAAGTCTTTGAACCCGCCCTGCGAGAGATGAAGAAGCGTGGCGCCTCGTTTCGCGGAGTTTTGTATGCAGGCCTCATGGCTCAGCTTGAGAGCGAGAGGTTTTGGGTCATCGAGTTCAATGCGCGCTTTGGGGATCCCGAGACACAGGTGCTCATGCCGCGAATCGAAGGCGACATCTACCCTTGGTTCGAAGCTTGCGCGCGCGGGGATCTTAGGGCGTTGCCGCCGTCGGTGCCATTTAAGAAAGAGGCGGCCGTGTACGTTGTAGGAGCCGCCAAGGGGTATCCGGAAACTCCTGAGAAGGGCAAGGCCATCTCTGGTTTTTCGGCTGAGCTCGAGGACGGAGTGCCGCGCATGTTTGCGGCCGGAGTGGCGGCCCAGGAGCAGGGGTTGGTGACCTCCGGGGGGCGTGTTTTTGGAACGCTTGGAATGGGTGCGAATCTCAAAGTAGCGCGTGCCCAGGCCTATGAGAGAATTCACAAAGTGAAGTTCGAAGGCTTGCAGTTTAGAACTGACGTAGCAGCGAAGGAGGCGCAGGCATGAGCTCCGCCCCTGTGAGAGTCGCGGTCTTTGCTTCGGGCCGAGGCAGCAACTTTGATGCGATATTGGCGGCAATCCGAGCCGGCTCTCTGAATGCCGAGGTTGTTGCTTTGCTCTCTGATCAGGCTAACGCTCCAGCGCTCGAGAAAGCTCGACAGGCTGGCATCCGCGCGATCTCAGTGCCTTGGATTAAGGGCGGCGGCGATGCCGGGCGGGTGGCGCACGAAGCAAAGGTTTTAGAAGAGCTCAAGCCTCTGGCTCCCCAGTTCTTGGTGCTCGCAGGATATATGCGCATCATGACAGATCGATTGATCGAGGCGTTTCGCTCTGAGCGCGGGTACTCACGCATCGTGAACGTGCATCCCTCGCTTTTGCCGTCGTTTCCAGGCGTTTCTGCCTATGAGCAAGCCTATCTCCATGGCGTGCACACCACGGGCGTCACGGTTCATCTGGTTGAGCGCGAAGTCGACAGCGGTCCGATCTGCGCGCAAGAAGCATTTTCGATTTCTGCCTGCCGATCGGTTGCCGAGGTCGAGAAACTCGGCTTGCAGATCGAGCACCGATTATTTCCAAACACCCTAGCTTGGGTCCTACCCGAAAAGTTTGATGTCGAGTCGACAAGGAGGCTCCGTGTTCGCCCGCATTGAAGTCGCTATGCGTCCCGAGTTTAACGATCCTGCTTCGCAATCTTTGCTGCGAAAAATCGAGCTCGCTCATCCCGAGCTCAGGAAAAAGATCCGCTGGGCAAGGCTTTTGGATGTTTACTGGCTGGATCTGCCCGCCACGCGCGAAGAGATGATCCCTGCGATCACCGAAGTGTTTTGGGATCGAGTGCTTCAGTGGCTCTTCACTGCTAATTTGATCCCGTCGGCTTCGGGCAAGCATGGCGGGGTGCTCGACCTCATGGAAGCCGCTCCCAATCGGCCCGGCAGGTTTTGGGCGCTCGAGCGGAGGTTTCGTCCCGGAGTGACCGACAATGTGGGCCGCACTTCGCTTGAGGCGTTTGAGATCGTGCTGGGTAAGGATCTCAACGGAGGGCGCGCAACCAGTGGGGCTCTGCTTGTCCTGGAGGGCGTCGGGTTGGATGAGGATTCGCTCGCCGTGATCGCGCGCGATGTGTTCTGCAACGAGCTCATCGAAACCTGGACTATCGTGCCTGAGGCCGAGCTTAAGAAAAACGATCGCTTCCATCAAGAGCGAATCAAGAGGGATCTCCCCAAGGTCAATCTGCGAGGCACCGATCAGGTCGAGCATTACAAGCTGGCGGGCTTGACGGACTCGGAGCTTGATCAGTTGAGCCGTAAGCAGCTTTGGGCGCTTTCGGTCGAAGAAATGTGCGCCGTCCGCGACTACTACGCGCTTCCCGATGTCATCGAACAACGCAAATCCCAAGGCTTGCCGACCGACGGGCCGACGGATGTCGAGATCGAGGTCATCGCGCAGACTTGGTCTGAGCACTGCAAGCACAAGATCTTCGGGGCCAACATCAAGTATCGCGAAACCTCTGGCGCAACCCAGGGCGGAGCGCTGATTCCTTCTGAGACGCAGAGCCTTTTTAAGACGACGATCGCGGGCACCACTTCCAAGCTGCAGAAGCCGTGGCTGCTTTCTGTCTTCTCGGACAACGCGGGCATAGTCGCGTTCGATGATGAAGACGCGTTCTGCATCAAAGTGGAGACGCACAATAGCCCCTCGGCACTCGATCCTTACGGCGGCGCGCTTACGGGAATCGTGGGCGTGAATCGGGATATTCTCGGATGTGGCATGGGTGCGAAGCCTATTTTCAATACCGACGTGTTTTGCGTGGCCCCACTCGATTATTCCGACACTTTGCCGGACCGGCTCCTTCACCCTCGGCGCATTTTGGATGGCATTCGCCGTGGAGTCGAAGACGGTGGCAATAAGAGCGGGATCCCGACAGTCAATGGCGCATTGATTTTTGACGAGCGTTTCTTAGGCAAGCCTCTGGTTTATTGCGGCACCGGAGGCTTCATGCCGAGGCTCGTAGCGGGCGTGCCGTGCGAGACCAAGCAGGTTAACACGGGCGATCGTATTTGCATGGTAGGTGGACGCATCGGCAATGACGGCATCCACGGCGCGACCTTCTCGTCGCTTGCGATGGATGAGTCCTCGCCGGCCACAGCGGTTCAGCTTGGTGATCCAATCACGCAGAAACGCGCGGGGGACTTCTTGCTCGAAGCGCGAGACATGGGGCTTTTTAGGGCGATCACCGACAATGGGGCTGGGGGGCTATCGTCGTCTGTCGGAGAGATGGCGCGGCTTTCGGGTGGCGCTCAGATGGATGTTTCAAAAGCCAAGCTTAAGTACCCCGGTTTGCGTCCGTACGAAGTCGTCGTCAGTGAGTCCCAGGAGCGGATGACGCTTGCTGTGCCGGGCGATAAGCTTGCGCTGTTTTTGGGTCTAGCCCAAAGGCGCGGCGTTGAAGTGAGTGATCTCGGCACTTTTACCAATAGCGGTCAGCTCGATATTTTCTTTGGTGAGAAGCGCGTCGCTTGTCTCAGTCTTGAGTTTTTGCATGAAGGAGTGCCTAAGCTTCAGCTCGAGGCCGAATGGGCGGGTCGACCTGAGCATCCAGAAATCATGGTGAGGCCTTTTGACCAAGAGGCGCCCAAAGTCCTCATGGAGCTCATGGGGCGCCCCAATATCGCCTCTAAAGAATGGCTGATTCGTCAATACGATCACGAAGTGCAAGGCATGTCGGTCGTTAAGCCTCTGCACACTGCTGCGAGCGGGACGCCGCAGGCTCAGAGTGGTCCTAACGATGCGGCCGTTCTCAAGCCCAAGCCCTCCTCGGATGCGGGGCTCGTCATTGGTTGCGGGATTAATCCCAAGCTTTCGGATTTTGATCCGTATCTGATGGCGCAATCGGTGGTTGATGAAGCCGTACGCAATGTGCTGTGCGCGGGTGCCGATTATGGAAGACCTGATTCAGTACTGGCACTGGTCGATAATTTTTGCTGGCCAGATCCGGTGAGCAATCTAGCCTCCTGCGCTGCGCTTGTTCGTTCTTGCTATGGACTCCGCGACGCGGCGCTGGCGCTTGATGCTCCACTTGTCTCCGGCAAAGACAGCATGAAGAATGATTTTAAGGGCAAGCGAAACGGCCAGCCCGTGACGATCTCCGTGCCGCCGACTCTGCTCATGACTGCCGTGGCGAAAGTCTCCGACACCAAGTCGGCGCGCACCGCGGACTTCAAGGCCCCCGGCGATGTGATCTATCTGCTCGGCGGAATTGAGGCGGGTAATCTAGGGCTTTTGGGATCTGAGTTTCAAGCTTTGATGGAAGCCAAGAAGCAAGGGCTTCCGGTCAAAGCAAATGTGGGAGAGCCCCGTTGGGACGATGCTCGCAAGCTTTACAGCTGGATCGGCGGAACGCAAGGCAAGGAGCATGTCCGCCTTCGATCGCTTCATGACATCTCCGACGGTGGATTGCTTGTGGCCATCGCTGAAGGATTGATCGCTCGCGGTCTGGGCGCTTCGCTTGCGCTGCCAGCTGGGCTTGAGCCTTGGCAGTTCTGCTTTGGAGAGGGATTTCATTCGTTCGTGACCTCGGTATCTGAAGCGGACGTCTCCGTCGTTGAGATGGAGTGGAGCGTGGTCGGTGTACCTTATCGACGGATTGGCGTGGTGGATCGCCAAGAGCGGATTGAAGTCTCCGAGAGTGGGGGACGGAGCTTCAGCGTGAGTGTCAAACAGCTCAGACAGGCTTGGCAGAAAGGCGGGTACTGGGAATGAGAACAGGTAGGCCGCGCGCACTCGTTTTGACGGGCGACGGGATCAATTGCGAGACCGAAACAGCGCAAGCGTTTGTATTGGCGGGGTTCGAAGCTGAGATCCGGCACCTCAATGATTTGATCGCTGAGAAAATGCAGCTCGACTACGTTTCGAAGCGCTACTCGACGATCGCGTTTCCGGGAGGGTTTTCGTTTGGAGACGATCTGACGTCAGGAAAAGTCCTGGCGCTGAAGATTCAGCATAAGCTTGGCTGGGATCTGCATCAATTCGTGGATCGTGGTGGATTAGTGTTGGGGGTTTGCAACGGGTTTCAGGCGCTGATTCGTCTTGGCGTGTTTGGAAAAGATGTGTCAATCACGCGCAATTCTCACGGCAAGTTCTTGAACACTTGGGTCAAGATGAGTCCTGTTGGCAACAAATGTGTTTGGCTCAAGGGCGTGGGGTCGATGGATCTGCCGATCCGCCACGGCGAGGGACGCATCGTGATTGCGCCGGCTCGCCGGACTGAGATTTTGAGCAAGATGGATCGCCTCGGGATGACTTGCTTTCGATACGATAACGACCCGAATGGCAGCGAGGAGCGCCTCGCTGGGCTTTGCGATACGACGGGGCGAATTTTTGGGTTGATGCCTCATCCAGAGGCATTTGTGCGCTGGAACTCACATCCCGAGTGGACTTCCCAGCCTGGGCGCGCCAGCGCTCCAGGACAGGGACTCTCTATTTTTGAAAACGCCTATCAGGAGGCTCTCCGTGGAAGCTCTTAAGATTCGTCGCGCGTTATTGACCGTCTCTGACAAAGCTCAACTCGTTGAGCTAGGGCAGGCGCTAGCAGGAGCGGGCGCTGAGCTGGTTGCAACGGGCAAGACCGCGCAGGTATTGAAGGATGCAGGTCTCAAAGTCGTCGGCATAGAGCAGGTGTCCGGTAGCCCCGAGGCGTTTCAGGGACGGATGAAGACGATTTCGTTTCCGGTTTGCAGCGGGATTCTCTATCGGCGAGGCGATGCCTCGGATGAAGCGGATCTTGCGAAGCTCAAGATACAGGCGATCGATTGCGTGGTCGTGAATTTTTATCCGTTCGAGAAAGCGGCCGCTCAGCCAGGAATTGATCGCAAGAAACTCATTGAAGAGGTCGACATCGGTGGCCCCACGCTCGTGCGCGCGGCTGCCAAGAACGCACCTGACGTTTTGGTGCTCACGGATCCCGCGCAGTACGTGAGCGTGATCGCAGAGCTGAAGAAAAGCGGGACAGTGAGCGCTGAGACCTCGCATGCGTGCGCGTCAGCGGCTTGGGACCGGATTTTGGCTTATGACCAGGCGATCGCAGAAAAGCTTGGCAGCGGCGGGCGTCAGCTCAAGCTCAGGTACGGCGAGAACCCGCATCAGTCCGGCTCGCTTGAGTTTTCGGGCGATAGCCCGATCGATTGGGGCACAAAGCTGACTCCGACGGAACTGTCGTACAACAACATCCTCGATCTCACAGCAGCTTATGGGCTTGCGAGCGACCTTAAGCAGATCGATTCGAGCGCCACAGGAGTTGTGATCGTGAAGCACAATAATCCCTGCGGCGTGGCTCTTTTGGCGGGTGGGCCAGGGGCTCAAAAACAAGCGCTGCTGCGCGCTTGGGAGGGCGACCCGGTCTCCGCGTTTGGCGGAGTATTGGCGTTCACGCACCCGATCGAAGAGGACACGGCCGCGTGGCTGGCCGAGAAGTTTGTTGAGCTGGTGGCGGCGCCGGAGCTCAAGGCTGAGAGCTCGGCTCTTAAGCTGCTGCTTGCGAAGCGCAAGAATCTTAAGGCGGTGCCGATTCGTCGTCTAGGCGCGATGCCCTCGCAAACCACCGTGGTGGTGCCAGGTGGACGGCTCACTCAGAGCGCAGACCTAGGGTTGAACGAGCCTCTCAAGAGCGTAACAAAGCGTGCGTGGCCCGAGAGCCGTACGCGGCTCGGTCGATTTGGGATCGCTGTTTGTCGTTCGCTCAAATCCAACGCGATCGCGATCGTGAGGGAGCTTCCTGCTGGGGGTCTTCAGTTGGTCGGAGCTGGTCAGGGTCAGCCCAATCGCGTGGAGGCGCTCAAAGCTCTCGCTGTCCCGCGGGCTGAGCAGGTCTTGAATCACGATGGTGGCCGCATTGAGGACACCGTCATGGTGAGCGACGCTTTTTTTCCGTTCCGCGATACGGTCGATGCCGCGCATGAGGCGGGAATCACGGCGATCATACAACCTGGTGGGAGCATCAAAGATGCTGAAAGCATCGCTGCTTGCGATGAGCATGACATGATGATGGCATTCACGGGCTTTAGGCACTTTAGGCACTGACGATGGCAACTCTCAATTACGCACAATCCGGGGTCAATCGTGAAGCCGCCGATGCGCTGGTCGACAAGATCGCGATTTTAGCCAAGTCGACGCTCAACAAGCGGGTCAAGGCATCTGTGGGTGGGTACGCCTCGCTTTTTGAGCTGGATAAGCGCAGGTGGCTTGCGGCATCGACTGATGGAGTAGGCACTAAACTCAAACTTGCATTTCGCTTGCGCGAGCATCGGACGATCGGCATCGACTTGGTCGCGATGTCCGTCAACGATCTGCTTTGCGTAGGCGCTGAACCGCTTTTTTTCTTGGACTATTTCGCGACCGGCAAGCTCGATAACGGCGTCGCGGAGCAAGTGCTCGAGGGGATCGTTGAGGGTTGCAAGCAGGCGCGCTGCGCGCTTGTGGGTGGCGAGACGGCGGAGATGCCGGATTTTTACCAGGCCGGCGAGTATGACCTCGGGGGATTTGCGGTGGGAGTCGTCGACCCCAAGCAAGTGCTTCCAGGCAAGGCAGCGCGTGGTCCTAAGCCCGGAGATGCGCTGATTGGGATCGCTTCGAGCGGATGCCACAGCAATGGTTACAGCCTGTTGCGCAAGCTTTTGCCTGAGGGTCCTGAAGGCGACAAGAAAGCCAGGCAGCTTCTCACTCCAACGCGGATTTATGCACAATCTTTGGGACCCTTGATTCGCAAGGGCGTGTTCAAGGGCCTCGCGCATATTACAGGCTCAGGGTTCTTGAACGTGCCGAGGATGTCGGATCAGGTCGACTACGAGATTGAGCTTCCCAAAGGACAGTTGCCGATCATCTTTGATTGGGTGATGGAGAAATCCGGGCTTTCGCTTGAGGAGCTTGTGCAGACGTTTAACATGGGTCTTGGGATGGTAGGCGTCGTCAAAGCTAAGGACGCGATAAAGACCGTAAGCCAACTTCGCAAAGCCGGCGAGAAAGCGTGGATTGTCGGTGAAGTGAAGAAGCGCGGACCACGAGGGGTTGGCGGCGCAAAGGGCAGCATTGTCGGCGTGAGGATGGGTACGGAGCGGGTTCTGTTGCATTACTGAGGGTGTAGGAGTGTGTTTGAACTGATTTTTGAATTAGAAGGCTTGGGACCCCGTCGGTGAGCGCTGGCGGCTATGCTTCGCAACTGGATGCTGGCCGCTTGACCGGGCTAAGGCCTCGGGTCTGGGTCTGCGTCGGAGCCGGTTTTTCGCGCGAGGATTTTAAGCAGCATCTGCTGGATCAGGGGTTGGGCATCTCTGCGGATGCTATTTTAAATTTAAATAGTATTTGCTTAAAAATATGGAGCGCTGAGCGTGCCGCAAACGCGCCCCTGGGTTCTGATTTGGCGCCGGTTCGGGTTCTACAAGCTCCGGCTCGGCAAGAAGTCCTGAGGACTCTGCTTGCCGAGTCCCGGATCAGCGCGCGCATGACGGAGCTCAAGCGTCTCAGGCGACAGGGCAACTTTTTGCGCAGACTCGATCAAGCGCTACAGTCGGGACGAATGACATTTGCTCACCTCGAAGAACACGAGGTCTATGACCAGCGCCTGGCTCAGCGCTTGGGTCCGGGCAGGGTTCGCGCGGAGATCACCGCTCTTGCGAGCGCTTACGAGGCATGGCTAGAAGCCATGGGCCTTGAGGACCCAGTCACGATCCTGCGCAAGGCGATCTCCGTTTTGACTGAACGGGGCTGGCCTAAAGGCCTCGCTCAGCCTGAAGCCGTGCACTGTTTTTCGGTTCAGCATGAAGAGAGTCTTGAGCGCGCTTTTTGGGAGTGTCTCGCTCGCCACGTTGATGTCCGGCGCATTGGACCTTGTGCAAGCGCTTTGGCGACGATCGAGCCGCGCTCGTCCCGACAGGTTTGGGATTGGCAGCTTTGGCACACGCTAGACGACGCAGCCGAGGAGTTGGCTGAGCGACTCGCTCAAGTCGCGCGCACGGAGGGGCCCGAGGTCTGGGCTCGCCACGTGGTCTTGATTCCTGACACTTCGACAGCCCGTCGGAGCGTGGTCAGGGCGCTTGCTTCTCACGGTGTGGCGCTCGCGGATCCACGAGATCCCACGCGCTTGAGGTGGGATGAGGGGGTTAAATGGGCGACTCTGCCGCTTTCTTGCGTGTCCGGCGGGTTTGAGCGCGGCGAGTCCTTGGCCTATCTGAGAGCGCATGCTTTTGCGGAGGCGGAGTATCCGGTTTGGGTGAGAGAGATCTCGGCTCGTGGCGTGCGATTGGGTTTGGCAGCCTACGCGGGTGGTGCGCTATCGGGCGTGCATTCGCGACTTACTGAGATCAGCCAGCTCTTTGGAGGCCGCAAGCGCTGCGAGGATCTCGCTGATGCTCACGTTCGCTTCTTGAGAGCCCAAGCCGGCTCAGATCCCGAACGCCAATGGATCCCGCCATTTTTTGAAGCTCTGTGGAAGGGGCTCAATGACGACCTAAAAGACGTCGGCTTTGGCGATCGCAAAGCGCCTCTGCGCTTCTGGTGGGAGCGTCTGAAGGCGCGTCTGCTCGAAGCACCCGCGCCAGTCGAGCGCGCCAAGCCCGTGCATGGTGTGGCGCTTTATCGGCTTTCTCAGGCGCCGCTTCAGGGAGCGGACAATATCTGGGTTTTGGGTCTCCCTCCGCAGTGGCTCTCGGGCGAAGGCGTAGGCGACTATTGGTTTGCAGAACGGGATCGCGAGATTTTGGCCGGAGAGTTCGCGGTTCGGTCCGCTCGCGAAGTGCGAGTCGAGCGATTGGCTGCGCTTCGGGATTGGTTCGCGCAGTCTGAACGCACGACTTTTCTCGATGCCGCTTACGATGCCGATGGTCGGGAGCGGGAGACGTTGTATCCGGTCTTGGCGGAGCTGGCGCAGGCGGTTCGAGCGGGGGGCAACGAGCTCGAGCTTGCAGAAAAACCGCGAGAGATGGGAGCGCACGCGCGTTGGCTTGCGAGCTTTGGTTCGGATCGAAGCCTGCAGCCCCAAGAGGTAAAACTCTCGCCATTGCCTTCGCAAGCGGGTGGGGCTCCGACCGAGATCACGGCGACCGCGCTTGATCACTACTCGTCCTGCGCTTTTCAAGCGCTGGCCTATGACCGCTGGCGGGTGCGTGATGCTCGGGAGCCGGATGGCGAGCCGTGGCCAGATTCTCGCGGCAACATCCTTCACGCTGCCGTGAAGATTTTGGTGGCGTCGCGTGACCTCGGCGGAGCTTTTGCTGTGGCTCCCCGCGAGGCGCTCGAGCAGGCCTGGCGACTCAAGCCGCCTCGAGGCATGATCCAGAGCGCCCGCCTCGCTCGCTTATCTCAGGCGCGCATGCTCAAGGTGTTAGAGCGGTTTTGCGAGAAGGAACGCGAGTACGCCGCTCGTTCAGGAACTCGAGCGACCCACCTGGATGATCTCGCGCTGAGGCTTGAATTCGAAGACATCGCGATCGTGGGTACTCCCGATCGCATCGATGAGCATCCGGATGGGCTTTTCGTGATGGACTACAAGACGTCAAGCAACCTTCCTCAGGGAGTGGAGATGCTCGAGCGGGGCTATCGTTTGCAGCTTCCCTTCTATGCGCTTGCTGCTCAAAGACAGCTTAAAAAGCCTGTAATTGGGCTTCAGTTTGTCGAGCTCAGCCGGACAGGAGGCCGCGCGCGCGGCTTGTTCTTTAAGAAGTGGAACGGCAAAGAACCCGGCCGCTTGACCAACGCTCGCAGCAACGCTCGCAGTCTCATGAACGGCGAGCCTGAGAGCGCATGGTCTGAGCTTGAGGGGCGGATCTTGGATCACGCGCGCGCTTATGCTCGGGGTGAGTTTGCCGCTCAGCCTAAGCGCCAAGACAAGGAGTGCGCGTTTTGCCAGGTCAAGGATCTCTGCGGGTTTAGGCGAAAAGCCCAGGAGCTGACCGCAGAAGAAGGGGCGATCGATGGCTGAGCTGAGTGATCTGTCACCCGAGCAGCAAGAGGTCGTATCGCATTGGGGGCAAGGCATGGCAGTGCTCGCCGGAGCGGGATCTGGCAAGACCACCACTCTGGTGATCAAATGCGTGGAGCTGCTCAAGCTCAATCCTGAGGCAAGGTTTGCGGCAGTTTCTTTTACGGAGCGATCCGCGAGTGATTTGAGGCTCAAGCTCACGCAGCGGCTCAGCGCTCTAAGTTTGCCGGCACAAGGGCAGGGCGGAGTGCTGAGTCGTCACTGGGTGATGACCATCCACGGTTTGTGCGCGACGATCATTAGGGAGTTTCCGCGCGAAGCAGGCTTCGATGGCGAGGAGACCATGCTCTCCGAGGGTGAAGCCGCCTTGCTGTGGGAGCGCGCCACTGATGTAATTTGGATAGAAGATGATCTGCCGCCCGAGGTGGGCGCTGGAGTCGAGCGGCTTCTGACGCGTGAGAGTCGGCCCAGTGTTCTGAGTCTGCTCGCGCGGGTGAGAGAGCTTTTTTCTTTTGGTGTTCTTGCTTTTCTCGATGCCTCCCAAGATCCTCACGAGCGAGATCTCGGCGCAGTAGGACGCTATGTTTTGGATCGTTACGATCGTCTCAAGCGCCGACGTGGAGCGCTCGACTTTAACGATCTTGAAAGAGGCGCAGATCGAGCCCTCGAGATCGCGTCGGTGCGTGAGGCTCTGCAAAAGCGTTTTGACTTGGTTCTGGTAGATGAGTTCCAAGACACTAATCCTCTGCAAGCAAGAATCATCCTGAGATTTGTGCGCCCAGATGCCTCGAATCTCTGCGTCGTCGGAGATCCCAAGCAGTCGATTTATCGCTTTCGCGATGCAGACGTAACGGTGTTCGAAGACTTTTGCTCTCAGCTTCCTGTCAATAAGCGCCTGACTTGGAACTTTCGCAGTCGCCCGGGCATCATCGAGTACGCCAACGTCGTTTGCGAGAAGGCGTTTGAGGCCTCCGACATGCGCTTTGATGCGCTCGTGCCAATGCGGGAGGTGCGCCCAGATTTGGATCCCGTCGTGAGGCTCGATGTGCGCTCTCCCTTGGATCTGGCTCGTTGGGTTCAGTCAGAGAACGCGCGCGGAGTCCCACTTCACGAGATGGCGCTGCTTATGCGTCGGATCCGCGGCAATGAAAAGTGGCTGCAGGCGCTGACATCGCTCGGAGTTCCGATCGCGATCGGCAGCGGAGGCTTGTTTTGGAGTGACCCGCGCGTTCGTGAGCTGGGTGCGTTTCTCAAGTGGTGGGACAATCCTGGCAATGCGCTCAGCGCGGCCGTGTTCTTGCGCTCTCCCTGGATGGGCATCCCCGACGTGGAGATCGATGCTTGGGTCAAGAGGGATCCGACGTTTGTGAGGCCGTTCTTTGAGTCGAGTCACCCCGTAGCTCAAGCGCTCAAGTCCTTGCGAGGGCGGATCGTGCGCCCCGGTGAGTTGTTGATGGCGCTTTTAGTGCCGGGTGAGGCGGGAGAAGCCATCGAGCGCGAGTTGGGTGCTCAGCTCCTGGGACTTTGGCATCGAGTAGAAGACTTGTCGTGGCGAGGCTTGGATTTTCACGCGGTCGTCTCGGATGTGAATCTGGGCATCGAGCAGGAGCGGCGCGATCGCGATGTGCCGCCGCCGCGCAATCAAGGCCAGCTTTCAGTGCTGACTCTTCACGGCTCTAAAGGGCTCGAGTTCCCGCATGTGATCCTCATCGATTTTGGCAAGAAGACCCGCTCGAGCGATACCCCATTGCTCTTTTGGGATCGGGAGCGAGGGGCTTTTCTTGGAAGAAGAACCGAAGACGGCGAGCGCGAAAAGAAAAATGCCGACGAGCAGACGTGGCGTGAGAGCGAGAAGTCCAAAAATCTGGCTGAAAGCAAACGGCTTTTCTATGTGGCGCTCACTCGTGCGCAGGAGCGATTGGTGCTGGTTTGTCCGGAGCTTGCGGAGACTGCAGCTGTGGATCCTGAAGCCGTTTATGGCGATGACTATTGGCGAGGATGGATCGAAAGTGCTGAAGGGCAGCGCGGAATTAAGACGGCCCAACTGCCTGAGGTGAGATCGAGCGTTTTGATCCCGCAGGTTGCACCTCTCCCTTCATCCCCGGTGTCTCGCTTGGCACCTCAGCTTGTGAGGCGGCCACGGCACAGCGTTACCGAGTGGAATCTTCTTTCTCGCTGCGAGCGAGCCTACGACTGGACCTATGTGCGCCCGATGCCCCTATTGGAGGGAATTGAGGAGCCCGGGTTGTTTACGGGTTCGAAGCTTGCGTCTAGAGAAGAGGACGAGCTGAGTCAGCGCGAACTGGGTACTGCGGTGCATAGTTGCTTGGAGCGAGGGGATTTTGACGGTCTCAAGGCCCTCGAGTCTCGCGTCGGGTCTCAACGCTTCATGGCGGATCCGTTGATCAGCTGGGCAATGAGCTCGGAGTGGATGGCGCCGCAGGCTCCGGGAAGGGATGTTTTCGCCGAGCTGGCTTTTGAGGTTCCCTTTGAAAAAGAAGTTCTCGTGGGTTCGATCGATCGCGTCGTAGTCAAAGACGATATCTACACGATTGTTGACTTCAAGGTCACGGAGAAGCCCAAGTCTGTTGAGGCGCTTTTGGAGAGCTATCAAACCCAGATGGAGCTCTATGCTTCTGGTTTAAGAAAGCTTGAGGGCGCGAGTCTGCTGCAGCAGGGTCGCGTTCAGCCTATTCAGGTTGAAGCGTTTCTCGTCAATATTTCGTCGCGTACGATTCAGGTTGTTCCCGTGCCGCTGGATCAAGTAAGCCCGGCGCGCGCTCCGATCGATGCCTTACCGCGGTTGGCCTCTGAGATCGTAGCAGGGCGCGCGGGCCGGCCACGCCCTGGTCCGCTCTGCAGGTACTGTGACTTTAAGTCCAAGTGCCCTGAATCTCGTGCCAGCGGTGCCGGTTGAATTTGAAGCTTTACTGAGTACTCATTTTTTTTCTCCCGTCAAATTCCTTGCTGATCTTTGCAGGTCCCGGTTAAAATGATGAAAAGCCAAGGAAAAGCGCATGATGCGCGTGAGGCAAGCATGAAGCAAATGGGACAAGGTGTGCAGAGATTTTCCAAGGAAGGAATCGTGAAGTTCGGAGTCGCCCTCATGGGACTTTTGTGGCTTTGCTTGGTCGCTGCTGCTTGGGCGGAGCAGGAGGCAAATGCTGCTGAGGGACGCGAAGGAGCGAGCACGGCCAATCGCGAAGCGAGTGAAGACGACGAGTACAACTTCAACTGGTTGGATCCGGAGAAAAAAATCTACGTTCTTCAGAATCGAAAGTTCCTCAAAAGCGGAAAACTTGAGTTGAGTCTCCTAGGGGGACTGGGTTTTTCAAACCCATATCGCTCGACGTGGAACATTGATCCCCGCGCCGCTTACTTCATGAATGAGTCTTGGGGCTTCGAGGTTTTTTACACTTACACGAGCAATTCAGCCAATAGTTCGTTTAGCGCTTTGCAAACCGCGCTGACTTCGACCACGGTCTCGCCCGCGGTTCGTGAGATTACCGGCCAGTTTGGCGCTTTGCTTAAGTGGGCTCCCTGGTACGCGAAGATCAATGTCTTCAACAAGATTCTTTACTTTGATTGGTACTTCACCGCTGGTGGCGGAAGCATCAGTTACAACTACCTGTCATTTCCTACCGGCATCAATGGCGCTGTTCTTAATTCACCTCAGACAGCCTTTGGGATTTTCCTGGGAACTGGCCATGAGTTTCATCTCACCAATCGCTTTTTCGCGCGCATCGACGTAACGGGCGCATACTATCGGTCTCCGGTGATCAGCCCCGCAAATGGGGTTAGTGAATCTGCCTGGTTTTCTAACTACAACTTCGGGGCCGGGGTGGGCCTCAAGCTGTGAGACGCTCAGGGTTCTACCATTATAGAGTGTGCCCGCGACGGCTTGGGATCGCGGTGGCCCTGTCGGTCGGTTACCTGGTCTTTGGCACGCACAGCGTGCGGGCGGAGACCGTTTCTGGCGCTCAGTACCTCAGGGACTCACGCGAGTTTTACTCAGCAGGGCAGTACTTCAAGGCTGCTCGCTATGCGTTTGCTGCAAACGAGATGGATGCCAGTTTGCAGGCCGAGGCCGACGCACAGATCACAATCAGTCTCATTCGAGCGAACCTAGACAATGCGGCTTCTTATTTCTTTATTCGCACGCTTCAGAGTGGCAATAAGAGCGCGATTCGTCGAGTCTTGACCGAGACGCAGACGATGTTGGTTCGCGTGGGCGGGGATATCTTTCGCAAGTACCTTATACGACACACGACTTATGAGGACTACGATGCCCTCAATCGAAGCGCCTATCTCTACGCGCTCGGCAAGGACGCCCTGCTTTCTGGTCGCGAGACTCAAGCCGTGGGTTATCTCAACGCGATCTCGTCGAGTAGCCCGCTTTGGCCGTTTGCGCTTCAGCTCAGAGGCTCTGCTTTTGCGATTCAGGGCAAGACCAATGAAGCCTTGGCTGATTTTGAATCCTGTCAGAACGAAGCGAGCAAGGCTACTCAGGGTTTGAGCGAGTCCGGTGACGTCGATCGCTTGCGCATCAAGCAGGCCGAGCGTGAGGCAGGGGATCTCAAGGCGCGTTGCCAAGCAGGCGAGGCGCGCACCCTTTACCAGGCTGACCGGTTTGATGAAGCCGATCAGACCTACGATCAAATTGCCAAGGCGAGCTTGGTTTGGCCTGACATCTTGTTCGAGCAGGCGTGGAATTCTTTTGGTCAAAAAGAATACAATCGCACATTGGGCAAACTTGTTTCGTACAAGAGTCCGGCTCTGAGCTTCATGTTCAATAGCGAGGCCGATGTCTTGCGCGCTCAGTCCTACTTGACGCTTTGCTTGTACAGCGATGCGAACGAGGTGATCAACGAGTTCAATAGTCGCTACACCAAAGTGGGCGAGGAGACCAAGCGGTTTATCGAGTCTAACTCCAATGACCTGAATGCTTTTTATCGTCTGGGAGCTGAGACGCTTTCTCAGTCCCTTTACACGTCAAACGAGTTCAGACGCATGATCAATCGCTTTGTTCGTGGGCCCTATTTTCAGAACTTGGCTCGCTCCGAGCGCGAGGTGAAGGGCGAGGCGGTTGCGATTAAGCAATTCGCCGCTCAACAGTCAGGTGTTTCTCCCAAAGGCCGGGGTTTTCCTGGGTTCTTGGGCGAGGTGCTAGGTTGGCGGATTCGCGCGATTCACGTCATTGGCGGTGCGTTCGTCAAGAACAGCATGCTCGACTATTATGCGACCTTGATCGCTGACTTCGAGAAAATGGCTTTCATCAAGCTCGAGATGCTCAGCCGCGCTAAAGATCAATTGGTTTACAAGAACCTCAAGCGCTCAAGCGAGGACCGTGAGCGCGGCTCACGGGAGCCTTCGAGGCGAGACTATCAGTATTACTGGTCTTTTAACGGAGAGTTCTGGACGGATGAACTGGGTGATTACGTCTTTGGGCTCGAGTCCCAATGCAAGGTGAGCGATGGCGGCTAAGATCTTAGCGATTCTCGGACTCTGCTTTTCTTTAGTCGCGGTTGCAGGTGCGCCTTACACCGAGCGCGAGATGCGTGCCGCTGAAGTGGGCGACGAGAGCAAGATCCGGCAGATCCGGGAAGAGGAGATCACGCAGATTCGAATCGCCTTAGGGCGTCGAGCTGCCGCCAATCGCCGAGCGGATCTCTATTTTAGATTGGCCGAGATCTATATCGAAGCCTATCGCTCCGAGTACATTCTTGAGGGTCGTGTTCACGACAGGCGGTTGGAGCGGGGTGAAGAAGACAAATTCATCGATCACTCGCATTCGCAGCCCTTCTTGAATGCTGGGGTAAAAGCCTGCAACGAGATCATTTCGTATAAGATCCCGTTCGCAAAACTTGATCAGGTTTATTACTTTCTTGGATTCAATCATAGCGAGCTGGGCGATCGCTCCAGGGGAACCAAGTATTTCGAGTACCTTACGCAGCATTTTCCATCGAGTCCCTTTGTCGTCGAGGCTTACAAAGAGCTCGGAAACGCCGCGTACGATCAGGCAAACTATCGCAAGGCTCAAGGGTATTATGAGCAGGCTCTCAGAGCCGCTTCAGGCAAAAGCGCGCACGCAGATTCGCTGCCTCACATCCATCATCGCCTGGCTTGGTGTTATTACAGGACCAAGCAGTTTGACCGCGCAGTTGAGACGATGAAGCAAGCTGTGACCTCAGCCCAGGGAAGCGGCGAGAAGTATCTTTCCCTGCATGAAGAGGCGCTCCGAGACATGGCCATGTTCATGACGGAGACGGGCCAGGTCGAGCAGGCGATCCGGTACTTTAGCCAAGTCGTCAACGACAAGCAGTACTATCCTAAGCTGCTCGAGAAGCTGGGAAAGCAATATGAGCGCAATGTCGAGCCTGCCAAAGCGACCCAGGTTTATGAGTCGTTGCTTAAGACCAATCCAGAATCTGAAAGCGCTTTTCGCGTTCTCGTGAAGCTTGTGGACCTGGATCTTCGTCGAGGACGCTTTACCGAAGCCTTAACTCGCATAGCTCAAGTGAAGGTGCCGACCGGCGGCGAGCATGAGACTCAAGTGGCATCTCAGAATCTTCGCGCAATGATTCGTCGGACTGCGACAGAGCATCACGAAAAATTTAGGCGCACTGGCAATCGTCCTTCTCTAGGCGTTGCTGAGAGCTACTACACGACTTATCTGGATACGTTCTTGTCTCTCGACGATTCAAGACGCGAGACCCCGGAGATCCAGATGTATCTCGCAGAAGTGAAGCGGGAGCTTGGCAAGGATCGCGAGGCTTCGCAGCTTTATCGCAAAGTCCTCGAGAGCAAAGATAAGCGTTACGCCAAGGAAGCTGGAGCTCTCTGGACTTCGAGCCTCTCTGAGTCGATTCGCAAGACCGCTCAATCCACCAAGACGCCAGCGGGTGCCAAAGCTGCCGAGCCCTCTGCGCTCGAAGTCGAGTTCATCGAAGCTGCCGACCGTTTGCAAGAAGCTCTGGGAGAAACCAACGAGGGCCGCGAGGCGGCTTTGCGAGCCGCGCAGGTTCAGGCTGGCTACAAAGACACAAAAAAAACCGCTATCAAGCGCATCAAGAAGATCATCGACAAATGGCCTCGCACTGCTCAAGCCCTTACTGCCGCTCAACTCTGGCTTCAGCTCGAAGCCGAAGGCGATCCGGATGATTTGAAAAGCGTCATCAAGGAGCTGCGCAAGAACGATACTCTCTTGGCTTTTGATCAAGAATCAGGCGGAAAGCTCAAAGCGCAGCTTGCCGACCAGGACACACGGCTCAAGATCAGCGTCATTGATCGCGAGGAGAAGAACCACGACTTCGACGATGCCGGCAAAAACTACGAGAGCTTTGCTAACGATTCTCAAGGCAAGGACCTCGCTGAGAAGGCTTACGCAAACGCTGTGACAAGCTATCTCAAGGCAGGCGGATCGGACGCCGCTGAGGGCATCGAACGCGTAGCGGGCTCATGGCTCAAGCGCTATCCAAAATCTGCCCGGGTCAGTGAGGCGCTCCGGGGCGCGGCCACCCAGTTTTTGGTGACCGGACAGTTCGAACCAGCAGCTCGAATCTTTGACAAGCTTGGGCGCGAAGCCTCCGACGCGGATTCGCTCGAGACTGCGGCTAAGATTTTTGATGGGATCGGAGAGACCGGCAAGGCTCAGCAGGCTAGGTCGGCTCATTTGCAAGCGTTTCCCAGTTCTCCGCGCCGATCGGGTGTCGCGCTTGACTTGGCTCGTTCCCTCGACTCAAGCCGACAAGATGCTCCAGCCGTAACGGCGTACCGGACCTGCATGTCAGCCGGCGATGGCCAGGCCGCTGCCGAGTGCGGTGCGCGTCTGGGCGACTTATACATGCGCAACCAAGAAGTGCCGCAGGCCAAGGCGGCTTATCGCGAGGTCAGCGCCAACCGTGGCACCGCCTCTCGCCCTGAGAAGCGCAAAGCCAAGAGAAAAAAAGGCAAGGCCAAGCAAGTCGAGCCGCCCGCGGTTGCTAGCTCCGCAGGGGCTGTCAAAGGGGTGTCTTCTCCGTTTGTGGGTTACGCGCGATTCAAGCTCGCTGAGCTCCTGGAGCAAGAAGCTAAGTTTGAGCGCATGGAATTGCCCGAAGAGCGGCTAAAAAAAGGCCTCAATCAGCGCATGGAGTTTCTCGAGCCTTTGAGTCGCGCTTACCTGTCAGCGGTGGACGCCGGAGGCCCATGGGCCGTGGCCGCGCTGGATCGTTTGGCCGGCTGGGCGATGGGTTTTGCCGACGAGGTCGACAACATTTCGCCACCTCACGCAGCAGAAGGTGAGGCTATCAATCGATTTCATAAGAGTTTGCAGCAAGTCAGCTCTCCACTTCGCAAGCGTGCGATCACGACTTGGGCCGAGGCTTACGCCAAAGCGCTGAGCGCAGAGTCGCTGAGCCCGGTGCTCCCTGCTATGTCGGATCGGTTGGCGGATGCGCTCGGGATCGACGCAAAGGGCAGCAACGTGCCTGCGCGCGCCCAGGGGTTCAGAGGGCGTCTTCGTTTGGCGGGTGTTCCGGCTGACGGTGGCCAAGATGGCAGGTCCACCTCGTTTAAGAAAACGCGCGATCGCTTGAGCAAGAGTGTGCAGGACACTCAGGCGTGGGTTGACTACGGCAATCTGCTTTGGGGAGATGGCCGACCGGGACTAGCTAGAATCGCCTATGAACGCGCTCTCAGTTTAAACGCTCGCAGTCCCGCGGCTCTCAACAACCATGCGGTGGTAGTCTTGAGCACCGAGGGCGAAGAAGCATGGCTTGCGGCCGCGGAGGCCAATCAGTTTTTCTTGGATGCGCTCAAGATCGAAGAGTTTTTCTTAGCTGCGAAGATGAATCGCGCTGCTCTGCTGAGTTATTACCGCTTGTTTAGCAAAGCCAAGCCGATCTGGGATCAGATTCTGATCAAAGTAGTGGGTACCGACGCGGCACAAGATGCTCATGATGGTTTAGGGATCGTGCTTCAAGGGATGGGGCAGCAGAGATTGGCCGAAACCGAATTTATGAAGGCGACCGAGGCAGGTGCCCGCAAGTCGCGCTTCGCGCTGCTCTATCATGAGGCGGCTCGCATCGCGACGCAGACGGGCCTCACCGGCGCTGAGCAATGTCTTTCGAAGCTTTCGGACATCGATTCGACAGCGATCGCGGGATTCGAGAAGAGCTCAGTCGAGCATCTCAAGAATCTCTGCAGTCGCTCAAAAGGCGAGGCGAGTGGCAAATGAAAATCAGGGAACTGTTGCGTAAGGCGGTCTTCATCCTCATCTTGGCGGCAGTCGGAGGCGTCGCGTTCGCGGCTGGGCTGGCATGGTCGTCGGGCAGATCGCATGCGTTTGATATCGACGAAGTTGAGCGTCCGGCTATCCCAGCTGACATCGTTCTAGATCGCCTTCCCTCCGCAGAGGTCAGCAAAGGGGGCAAGGCACCCAATGTGCTTTACCCTAAGCGGACTGATCTCGACTTCGAGGGTCTTAAGCTCCAAGGAGAGCTTCGCAATCCGGGCGAATTTTATTTTCAGCACCGGACAGAAGAAAAGTTCGATTCACTCGTCAAAAGACGCAAAAACTTTCACCAGGAGATGCTTCGGGACGCAGTCCTGAGCAAGTAACCTATGAGCTCAGACAATAACGATAAAACGATTGGCGGCAAACCAGCTTTGGGCTTGGGAGCTCAACCGCCTGGCCCAAGAAAGGTCATCGTTCTGAGCGGCCAAGTGGGCGGAGAGCTCAAGACATGGCGTTTGGATAAAGAACGCATCGTCATCGGGTCGGTGATCTCGGCAGATGTCAGGCTGACAGGGGATGGGGTCGCTCCGATCCACGCGGTTTTAGAAGGCGCGCCCGAAGCGATGGTTTACGACTTAGCGAGCGATACCGGCGTATTCGTCAACGGGAGCAAAGTCATCACTCAAGCTCTCAGCAATGCCGACGAAGTGACCATTGGGCGCCACAAGCTCAGCTTCTCGCTCGAGGATCGCTCAGAGCTTGCCGCTAAGATGATTGCCAAGTTTGGCAAGGACAGCGTGTGGGACTCCGAAGGCCGCAAGCTGTTCTTCAACCCCAACGAAGACTTCAAGCCGCTTCTGCTCGAAGACGAGCGCGAAGTGGATGAGATTTTTGACTACCGCCCAGCCTCACGAACCGCGCTTGAAGTGATCATGTCATGGCAGGGGACCGTGCTCGCAGTCGAGCATTTCGTAAGCGAGAAGATGGTTACAGTAGGAAGCGAGATTCAAAACGATTTTGGCATTCCTCCGATTTTGTCTTCGGGCAAGTACGCGATCGTGACTCGTTCGGGTGGGGACTTCGTTCTCAATTTTGACCCGCAGATGAAAGGAGTCATGCAGCGCAAAGGAGAACTTCTCCCGATCGGCGGCAGGCAGCCTGCAGTGATCCCGATCTTCAAGGATGATTTTGCCAAGGTTTCGATCGGTAACGTCGATTTCTACCTCAGCTTCACGCAGGCGCCGCCGCGGCTGAAGCGAGGTCGTCTATTCGACAAAGATCCGTTTTTTCTGAAGCTCTTTTTGTCATCTCTTGCGCTGACGTTGCTTACGATCTTTTCTCTGCTCAACATGAAAGTCGTGCAGACCCTTGAAGCCGAGCAGCTGCCCGATCGCATTGCTACGATCTTGTATCAGCCCGAGAAGTACGCGTACAAGCCTCCGAGTCAGGAAAAGGATACTTCAACTCGTGAAGAAGTGACGCAGACGACTCCCGTGGCCAAAGAGACGCCTAAGCCTCGGCCCACGACTCACGTCGATATTCAGCCTAATCCGGCGAATCTCAAGAAGCCGGTGCCTAAAGAAATGGACACGGGCTCTAACAGGGGCAAGATCGCCACGCAGAGCAAAAAGCAGCCTGCCCCATCTAAGGGGCAACGAGGCGCCAAAGAAGGCGAGGGTGCACGCGCAAAAGGTGTCGAGGGCACACGTGGCAAGAAGAACGCTGCTGCTGATAAAACGCCCCAGAACAAAGCAGCGATTCCGGATCCTAGGGGCGGCAAGGGACTTGGCAGCAGCAATAGTCAGACACCTGACATCGGCAACGTCGATTTCCTCAAAGGAGCCACCGGTAAGATCGAGAATATCTTGGCCGGTGCTGGGGCTCAGCTAGGAAAGGGTGGCGACTCCCTCAAGGGTCTCGGCGGCTTCGATACCCGCGGCAATGGGGGGCTGGCGATCTCCGGTGGTGGCAAAGGAGGCGGCGGTACCTCTGACCTCGCGCAAGGCGTAGGCAACAAAGGCCGTGGTTTTGGGCGCGTTGGCACAGGTTTAGGTGCCGCGGGCAATGGCAGCGGCATCATTGGCGGCCAGGCGCGTGTGGCGATCAAGAGCGGTGGTCCCGAAGAGGCGATCGTCATGGGCTCGATCGACACGGATGCCGTCGAGGCCGCCTTGCTAGCGCACAAGGATGAGTTCAGGTTCTGCTATGAGAAAGAGATCAATGCAGAGCACCCGAACCTCTCCGGACGCATCGGCACAAGTTTCGTCATTGGACCGAGCGGCAAAGTCACTCAAGCTGGTATCGAGTCCTCTACGATGAAGAATGCCAATGTCGAGGGTTGTGTAGTCAGGGTCATCAAGCGCATCGATTTCCCCATCCCGCGCGGCGGCGGCACTGTGCACGTGAAGTATCCGTTTAAGTACTCTTCGGTGAGGTAGGGCAGAGAGAGGGTGCCTGTCGCCTTTTTGGAGTACAGTGCACCGAGCAGACGAAATGCTATACAATTTTGCAGGTCAGTTTTTCGGTCACCGATTAACCCCGAAGTGAGAAACACCATGAAACTGCTCCCCAGTTTTACTCGCGTCTTCCTGAGTGCATCCCTGCTCGCCAGTGCCGCTAGCCTGGCAGCGCAGAGGCCCGCACCGACTCCCTACGAAAAAGACTGCGCTACGATCGCACGCCAGAAAGGCCGCGACCAGCAGCGGTTCAAACAGTTCCTCGACCTCGACTGGAAGCACGAGATGATCGAGTCTCCCGAGGCCGCCACCTACGTCGGCTATCCGGGACAGAACGATCGATGGTCCGACTTTTCCTTTGAATCCATCGAGCGCCGCAAGCGTGAGCTTGAGGCAACAGCTACAGTGCTCAAGTCAATCGACCGCAGACAGCTCAAGCCTGCGGATCGAACCAGCTACGAGCTTTTTCTGCACAGTCTCGAGGAGCAACTCACTGCCCGAAAGTTCCCCAGCGAGCTCATCCCGGTGAGCCAAATGGATGGTGTTCAAAAAAACCTGGCCGACACCCTTGAAGCGATGTCCACCGCCACACTCAAAGACTACGAAGACCGCCTCGCTCGGCTCAAAGGTATTCCTAAAGTCCTCGATCAAACCACCTCACTGCTCAAAGAGGGTCTCAAGCGTGGCGTGACCTACCCTAAGATCTCCCTGCAAGGCGTCCCGGGCCAGATCGCTCAGCAGATCACCGACGAGATCATCGCTGATCCACTCAAAAGCCCCATGCTCGCCGCTTTCAAAAAATTCTCAACTTCCATACCCGCCCCAGATCAAGAGCGTCTAAAAAATGAAGCCTCCGCCATCATGACTGCCCAGGTGCTCCCGGCCCTCAAGAGCTTCTACCAGTTCTTCACGCAGACCTATCTTCCTGGTTGCCGCGACTCCGTTTCTTGGAGTTCCATGCCCGACGGATTAGCGTGGTACGCCCATAAAGCTCGCCATCACACCACCACCGACCTCACCCCTCAGCAGATTCACGATATCGGTCTCTCTGAAGTCAAACGCATCCGCAAAGAGATGGACGAGGTCATTGCCTCTACCGGACACAAGAAAAGCTTCGAAGAATTCTCGGCGTTTCTCAGGACCGACAAGCAGTTCTTCCTCAAGAGCTCAGAAGAGCTGATTACTCGCTACAGAGACATCGCCAAGCGCATCGATGCCGAGCTGCCCAAGCTTTTTGGCAAGCTTCCTCGGTTGCCCTACGGGGTGGTGCCGGTGCCCGAGTACGCAGCGCCTTCTCAGCCGACCGCATACTACCAAGGTGGCGCGGCCTCGGCTGGCCGAGCAGGCCTTTTCTTTGCCAACACCTACAAGGTCGAGACTCGTCCCACCTGGGAGATGGAGGCACTGACTGCGCATGAAGCTGTCCCGGGTCACCATCTCCAAGTCGCGATCGCCCAAGAGCTCGAGAACGTGCCCGAGTTCAGGCGACACATTGGTTACACAGCTTATGTTGAAGGTTGGGGTCTCTACGCAGAAAGCTTAGGGCGAGAGGTCGGCCTTTATAAAGACCCTTACTCGCGCTTCGGGCAACTGACTTACGAGATCTGGCGCGCTATCCGGCTTGTCGTAGATACCGGCATCCACGCCCTGGGCTGGAACCGCCAGCAAGCGATCGATTACTTCAAACAAAATTCGAGCCGAAGCGAGCATGACATCGAAGTCGAAGTGGATCGCTACATCGTGATGCCTGGTCAAGCGCTCGCGTACAAGATTGGTGAGCTTAAGATCAAGGAGTTGAGAGCTCGTTCAACGCAGAAGCTAGGCGCCAAGTTCGATATCAGAGCTTTTCACGACAGGATTCTTGAGAATGGCGCGTTGCCATTGGGTGTCCTCGAGAAACAGATCAACGCCTGGATAGAAAAATAGTTCTGGTCTGACCGTTGCAATATCTTGGTGCATGATTCACGAGCTCCCGCCGCTGCCCTTTGACAAAGAAGCATTAAGCCCGTTCATTTCAGCCGAAACACTCGAGTTTCATCACGACCATCACCATGCGGCTTATGTCGAGAAACTCAATCACTTGATAGCGGGCACGCCCTGTTCGGAGCTCACTTTAGAAGAAATTGTGCTCAAAGCCTCTAAAGGCGCGATCTTCAACAATGCCGCTCAAGCATGGAATCACTATTTCTACTGGAAGTCGCTCTGTCCACCCAAACGCTCCAATACTCATCCAAACGGCGAGCTCGCGCGGTGCATCGCGAGAGACTTTGGCTCTCACGATGAGTTCATGAATCAGTTCGCGGCTACGGCAAATGATCATTTTGGCTCAGGTTGGGTGTGGGTGGTTCTGGATCATCGCGGCAAGCTTCATATCCAAGCGACTCACGACGCGGGCAATCCAATGCGCGAAGGGCTCAATCCACTCCTCGTCTGCGATGTCTGGGAGCATGCGTACTACATCGACTATCGTAACGAGCGCCCTAAGTACATTGAGGCGTTTGAGCACGTGCTGAACTGGGAGTTTGCAGAAACTCGGTTCAATCAGACTCTAGGGGTCCTGACTTCGGCAGCCTAGCCACGTTCAAAAATCCTAGGTATCCCGCTTCAACGCTAGAAACCTGAATGTCTTGTATCCCGCAGCCGCGGCCGTATACATGATCCGCCGGAGCGTATCGTACTGGATGCGCTTGTCCGCCTGAATGGCCAGAATCCCATCAAACGGCAATGGTTTGCCGTCAGCGTCTCGCGCGGTGGATTTAGCTCTCAAAACCTCGGACTTCTCCTTCGCCTTCGTCAAAGCATCAAACAAAGGCGTGATGCGAAGGTTCCGTTCCTTGGGGTCCAGATCCGTAGGCTTAAAAGCGTAATGAGTGTCACTTGATCCTACCGCACCTGCGCTTTGCACGAACTCAACCACGCGTCCGCCTTCAAACGTGATGGCCTCTGGCGTGACAATGACTTGCAAGCTATCGGGAGGATTGTCGGGTGACGCCGAAATCGGAAGCTTCAGTCCCGGCACGGAGGTAAAGTTATTTGCGCTCGTCGCGTAGCTCTTGAGTAAGAACACGACGATGATCACGAGCACGTCCATCATGCTGGTGAGCTGGAGCTCAAAGCCCTGGGTGATTTTCTTGCGGCCTCGGCGATTGCGGATCGAGCGTCTTGCCATCTCAGCCGTCTCCCAAAAGGTTGCCAAAAATCACGTTCGGAAACAGAAACTTGATCTGCTCATCCACGCCTGTCTGCGCATTCTTGGCAAAGATGGGAGGGTCTGTCGGCTCCATCCCGCGCATCGAGTCCATCATGGCGATCAGCGTGTCGTAGTTGGCGGAGTCGTTGGGGACAATCACGATGTGGGTTTCGGTGGGGAACTGCCTTTTGATCTCAATCAACGCATCATGGAGCGCTTTGATGTCGGGCTGGCCTGCTCCTGTGTGAGGGATGATCTTAGAAGGAATTTTCTCAAAGGGGCTCCAGATCTGAAGATCCGATTCATGCATGCTCACGGTGAGCTGCAGGGGTTTTTCCTTCAACTTTTGTTCAACCGCCTCGCTACTCGCTTCTGGAAATGGCGACTCGATGCCCACGATCGTCAGAAACGACATGGTGAACAGCAAGAAGGCGATCAGCGTGACCATCGCGTCCAAAATCGGAACGAGGTTTAGCTCGATCTGCTTATGGCCGCCTTTGCGTCGTGAGGTCGGTCGCTTGAGCATTCGCGTTCAGCTGCTTTCGTTACTCAGACCGGCCGACTGCTCCACGGACCTTGCGGGCCGAGAGCAGATCCATGAGCTTCACGCCAAACTCGTCGATTTCCTCGAGGATTTTTTGTGCGCGAGCGGCGAGCAGGCTGTGAGCGATCATCGTAAAGATAGCGGTGACCAGACCAAATGCCGTCGCATTCATGGCTTCGGCGATCCCGGCTGAGAGAATCGCCTGTCGTTGAGCGGGGTCGGCCAGAGCGATGGCGGCGAAGGACTTGATCAGACCGCTGATCGTGCCCAAAAGGCCCAGCAAGGTAGCGATATTGGCGATCAGGGCCAAGTAATGGAGCCTGCGCTCGAGCCTTGGGATCACTTCCAAGCTCGCGGCATCCAGGGCGTTCTGGATCTGCTCGTCTTCGCGCGAGGCGCGCTGAAGACCTGCTTTGATCACTTTAGGAAGAGCTGCCTTGCCTGCGCCGTTGCAGAGGCGAATCGCTCCGTCCAAGTCGTTGGCCAGAATGTATTTCTGCACCTCAAACATAAAGGAAGCGCCATCCACGTTGAACTGAAACAAGCGGATGACCCGTTCCAACGTGACGGCTACTGATACCGTCAAAGCGATGGCGATTGGGATCATCCATCCGCCACCCGTTTGAAATGCGCTTACGATGCCTGACATGAAGCTCGGAGATTCCATGAGCTACCCCTTCGGTTCCAAATCCTTTTGGTTTCTAGATCTTATTTAAAGAATACCGGAAGCTCGGAGGGCGTCAAACAGAATTTTCTTTAGAAAAACGAGGGGGTGGCTATTCAATCCAGCTAAGACTCTTAGCAAGTCTATTTTTAAGTTCAGAGCGATCTTGCCGTTTATTTCGTTCAATACTCGAAAAGCGATCAGGCCGGCTTCGAGGTGGATTGAGGTAACTTTGGGTGGCCAGAGGTTTCCGCCCTCACCACCTCAGTGTCCGCCATGACATCGCCCAGTCGATGGCCATTCTCCGCGGTTACCATGAGATAGATCTCCATCACCATGAGTGGCACTCCCACGAGTGCAAGAATCAACCAGCCCCAAACTGGAATAATCGCAAAAAACGTGGCCACACCCACCGGCGCATTGCGAACTACCGAAGCTCGCAAGCTCATCGGTTTGCGTTCGCGAGGAGTTTTCATGCGAGCCTCAGGGGCGTCGCTCTCGGCAAACCCTCCGCTGCCCTGAAGCTCAAGCGCCGCTCCCGTCGCAAGGCCTGTTGCGGGCGCAACGAGCTGCACTACCTGGAGCCCGAGAAGTTTTTTGCCCACGCTCTGGCCTTGAAATTTGCCTATCTGAATCCCATCCGCAACCAAGCTGTAGATAAACCCTGCGAGAGGTCCAAGTGGGTAGGGCAGAACCCCAGCCAGCGCGAAGACGATGAGGATGTCCAGCATTTTTGCTAGCACGCGGTTGAGCACATGAACTGGAGCCGTGGGTGTTTGGGTCACGTGGGTACGGCCTTGGGCGCCAAATGGTCCATCATCGAGTGGACCCCAAAAATACGGGACTCCTGGATCGACGCAGAAATCGCAATGATCACATCACCTTTCTTTGCTAATCCTTGCGCTTGCTTGACGAAGACATGGTCATGCCCATAGTCATTGCCAATGGCGGTCAGATTAGAACTGTCCGTCGTCAAGGCAATGGCGGGAAGCGGCGGGCGTTCTATGAGCATCCGACCGACCCTTTCTGCAGCCATATGCTGGGCGTCAGCTGCGGAGCCACCGTTTCCGAGGATGAGGATTTTGCCCCATGAAGGATGCATTGGCCAAGTGTCTCAACAGCTTGAACTAGTGAGTCCGCGTTATCGGCGACAAAGGCCCCGCGGATTTTCAGGGATTCGGCAGCTGTAGCCATTAAATAGTCTCTAGGATTCAAATTGCGGTCTCCTAAAAAGCGATGTTAATACTGAGTTTATCACGGTCGCTTTTGAGAGCGTAGTGCATTGAAAGGTAAATATCTTATGGCTGATTCCAAGAATACTTTGTCTGCCACCGACACCAACTTTGAGAGCGATGTCATGAAGTCGCAGCAGCTTGCGCTGATTGATTTTTGGGCAGAATGGTGCGGTCCTTGTCGTCAGCTTGGTCCTACAATCGATTCGATTGCCGATGAGTTTCAAGGCAAGATGAAAGTATTTAAGATGAACGTCGATGAAAATCCTTCGACACCGACGCGCTTTCATGTGCGTGGGATTCCGACCCTGCTTTTGATCAAAAATGGCCAGGTCGTTGATCAGCTCGTGGGCAATCATCCCAAGAGCGTGATCGTTCAGGCGATTCAAAAGCACATCTAAGTGAGACACTGGGATCAGTGAGTCGCTGGGACGTTGCATTAGACGTCCGAATAAGGTTTGCTGGTGAACGAATTGCAGGGTTATAACCCCGGCACATCATGAATTCACGACCAATAGAACGCTTGGGCGATCCGGCTCACACCCTTTATCTCGTTGATATTAGCTCGTTCATATTTCGCGCATTTTTTGCTGTGAGATCCCTGACGAGCAAGAAAGGCGAGCCCACCAACGCCGTCTATGGCGTGGCAACGATGCTCGCACGTCTCGTGGACGAAGCGAAGCCTCAGCATCTCGCGGTCGTCTATGACTCGAAAGAGCCCTCATTTCGTAAAGAGATTTTCGCCGAGTACAAAGCCAATCGGAGCGCGCCGCCGGATGACTTGATCCCTCAGTTCGCGAGGATCGAGGAGCTCATTCAGGGGTTTCGGATGCACTCGTATCGGATGGCTGGAGTGGAGGCCGATGACCTGATCGCGACTCTCTCTCGTCGATGGTGCGAGGCCGGTCCAAAGAACCGAGTTGTGATCGTGTCGAGCGACAAGGATCTTATGCAGCTCGTGGATGATCGCGTCTGTTCCTGGGATACGATGACAGGTAAGATTTATGGACCGCGCGAAGTTGAGGAGAAGTTTGGAGTCGGGCCGGCGCAGGTGCGAGATTACTTAGGTCTGGTCGGAGATAGTTCGGACAATATTCCGGGCGTGGAAGGGGTGGGGCCAAAAACTGCTGCGGATCTGCTCAAAACGCACGGCTCGATGGAGTGCGTGCTTCAGGCCGCGCTGGACGGCAAAATCGCGGGCAAGAAGGGCGAGACGCTCAAGGCGAGCGTGGATGTAGCGCGGCTCTCGGCGCAGCTCGCAAGCCTGCAAGACACCCTCAAGGTCAACTTTGCGGAGCAGGATTTTACGTATCGGTTTCAGCTGACAGAAGAGTGCTTGCAGCTCCTTAAGGATTTGGACTTTCATTCGTTGGTTTCCAAATGGGCGGGCTATGTGACAGCGGGTAGCGGCAAGTCGGTCGTGTCCGCGCCTCAGTCTCCCGAGTTGAGCGATGCTGAATCTCCAGCCTTAAGTCCTGGCGCCAGAGAGCCTAGCAATGGAGAGGCCCCGAGCGAGCGCAAGCGCATCGAAGTCGGCGCCGTGGATCCAACAAAAACTTTTCGCACGGTCGATACGGAGGCTTCATTTCAGAAGATTTTAGAAGGAATCGAGCGAACCAAAGAATTTGGTTTCGATCTCGAGACCACTTCGCTGAACCCGAGTCAAGCGGAGATCGTAGGGGTTGCGATCTGCCACGACCCGGCCTTTGGCAGCTACATCCCCATCGGTCATCGAGCAAGTCTCCAGGCAGGCGAGCCAAAGCAACTGCGTTCGAGCTATGTTTTAGAAAAGCTCAAACCGTTTCTTGAGGATTCTCGCTACAAAAAGATTGGTCAGAATCTCAAATATGATTGGAGCGTGCTCATTGAGCATGGCTTCAAACCTGCGGGAATTGGCGCAGACACCATGGTGGCAGCCTATGTGCTAGACCCGAGTGGGCGCCATAATCTCGAGACGCTTGCTGTTCAATATCTCAGTTACAACGTCATGACTTACGAAGAAGTCTGTGGCAAAGGCAAGGATCAGCTGAGTTTTGATCAGCTCCCGATCGACGTCGCTACTCGCTACTCCGCCGAAGACGCTTGGATCTCCGTAAAGCTTTGGAGCGAGCTCAAGCATAAGTTGGATGCCGATCATCTGATGCGCGTCTTTGCTGAGATTGATCTGCCTTTGGTCGAAGTGCTGACTCGCATGGAGCGTCAAGGCGTTTGCATCGACGTGCCTTGGCTGAAAAAGCTCTCCAGCGAGTTCGCTCACGAGCTCAAAGGTATCGAAGAGCGGATTGCTGCTTTTACAAAAGGGCCAGTGAACCTCAACTCTCCCAAGCAGCTGGCGCAGCTGCTTTTTGAGGAGCTCAAGCTCCCGGTGCAATCCAAGACAAAGACGGGGTATTCGACGGATGCGTCCGTGCTCGAAGCGCTAGCTCCGCTTCACGAAGTTCCAAAACTTCTTCTTGAGTACCGAGAGATTTCCAAGCTCAAAGGGACTTATGTCGACCCGTTACCTGAATTGCGCGATCTCAAGACCGGCAAGATTCACGCTGGCTTTCATCAAACAGTGGCGGCCACGGGACGTCTTTCGAGCGCGGATCCTAATTTGCAGAACATCCCCATCAAAACCGAGCGTGGCCGCAAGATCCGTCGGGCCTTTATCCCATCGCCGGGCAATGTCCTGGTCGCCGCGGATTATAGTCAGATCGAGCTTAGGCTTCTGGCTCACATGAGTGGTGACAAAGAGCTTTCGCGCTCGTTCAACACCAATGAAGACGTGCATCGCCGAACCGCGAGCGAGATCTTTGGCGTTTCTCCCGAGTCGGTCGACGATCGTCAGCGGGGGATCGCAAAGGCGATCAACTTTGGCCTGATGTACGGCAAGAGCGCGTTTGCGCTGGCGCAGGAGCTCAAGATCAGCCGGCGCGAGGCCCAAGACGTGATCGCCAAGTATTTTGAGCGATACAGCGGCGTGAAGCGCTACCTCGAACGATCGATCTTGGATGCCAAAGAAACGGGCATGACCACAACGTTGCTTGGGCGCAAACGCTACTTGCCCGATATCAACGCAAAGAACCCCGCCGTCCGTAACGGCGCCGAGCGCATGGCGATGAACACGCCTATTCAGGGCACAGCCGCTGATCTCATGAAGCTAGCCATGATCGAAATCGATCGCAGGCTGGAGGCGGATGGATTTGAGGCGAAGCTGACTATCCAGGTTCACGATGAAGTTTTGCTCGATTGTCCTGCCAAGGAAGCCAAAGATGTTGAACGCATGGTCACTGAAGTCATGGTGAGCTCAATGAAGCTCGATGTGCCGCTACAAGTAAACTCCGCTTCGGGTGCGAGCTGGCAGGATGTTTGAGGAGGCTTTTGAAAGCATCCGTTAGATAGCCTCGCCGAGACATGATCGCTGACTTTTTCTTGCTGCTTGTTGCATCAGACATGGACTTCATGCATCGACCCAAGAATATAGATTCTCCTCGGTGATCTCCTATGTAAAGATCGTCATCGGAGTAACTGCGTACAGCGGGTGTCTGCTCAACCCAGGCAAAACTCGATCATGTGAGAAAAGTGTCCGAAATGTTCGTAAAACAGCTAGACGCGTTATCCGGTCTTTATAAGGATACATGCCCATTTAGGCTTTCGGTATGAGGAGCGACGAATCAGGTGAGCACAAAAGATAAAAATATTCATTCAACAGATATCGCCTCCGTGCTTGGCATGCTTTCAGATTTTCAGGCGGGTAACTTTTCCAGGACACTCACTAGGTGTGATGATCCAAGTTTAAAGCCTTTGATTGATAAGATGAACGAAACGGCCAGAGTTTTAGAATCCCAGGTCCAGACTCTAACTCAATGCCAGGCTTACAATGATGTTTCGTTTATTATTCACTCTCTTGGAATAGGGATTTGGAAATGGGATCTAGTCACAAATAGTCTCGAGTGGGATGAGAATATGTACCGACTTTACGGTGCGGATCCTAAAGACTTTAGTGGTGCTTACGAGGCATGGGAGAACTCGTTGTCTTCTGAGACAAAGGCCAAAGCGATTGAAGAAATCAACATTGCTGTAGCCGGAGGGAAGGCGTTCGACACCACTTTTCAGGTGGTCCATAAAAATTCCGGAAAGATCCAAGAAATTCGAACCCGCGCGTTTGTCGTTCGGGATAGCAGCGGCAAAGCGTTGAAGATGTGGGGGGTCAATATTGACCGAAATCGTGAGGCACAAACTGAACGGGAGAGAGAAGAGTTGCACAATCTCCTGCAGGTCGTTCTTGATAACGTACCCTCGATGATTTTTGCGAAAGACTTTAAGAGAAATTTATGCTTCTCGCTATTCAATAGAGCGGGAGAGAATCTCCTCGGGGTCAATCGAGGTCAAATTCTAGGAAAGAATGATTATGATTTGTTTCCAAAAGAACAGGCTGACTTCTTTACTCTCAATGACAAAAAAGTATTAGAAAAAGGGAGTTTGGTAAAAATCGAGAAAGAGGAGATTAGTACTCCTAAGGGAGTGCGCTTACTCGAGACTTACAAGGTCCCTACATATGATCATAACGGTCATCCACAGCTTTTGATTGGCATCTCAAACGACATCACTGAAGACTATAAGCTCAGGCAAGAGTTGGAGCTGGAGAGAATCAAGAGTGTTAAAAACGCTAAGCTCGCCTCTCTAGGGGAAATGTCAGCAGGCATCGCCCATGAGATTAACAACCCTCTCTCAATTATTTTAGGGTCTGTGGGGCTTTTGTCCAAGTTTAAGGAAAACCCTGAAAAATGGGCATCAAAAATAGAGGCGATTCAAAAGTCGTGTGACCGAATTGCGAGAATCGTGAGTGGTCTCAGAAAGTTTTCTCGATCCGGTGAGAAAAGCAGCTTTGCGCCTCATGACCTTTGTGACATCTCTCAAGAAGTGTTGATTCTGACAGAGTCGAAGTCCAAGAGGCATCATACTTCCGTGAGCGTCGAGTGTTTGACTCATGTTCATATACTGTGCGACGAGGTTGAGATTGAGCAGGTCATGGTTAACCTCATTAATAACGCAATTGATGCCGTAAAATCGAGTAATGAGAAGTGGGTTAAGGTTTCGATTTTCGAAGAGGGTGCCTCAGTCGTGATGAGGGTGATGGATTCAGGTCCGGGCATACCAGAGAGCGTTCGAGATAAATTGTTTCACCCGTTCTTTACGACCAAGAAAGTGGGCGAAGGCACGGGCTTGGGCCTTTCGATTACAAAGGGGATTCTAGATGAGCATCGGGCGACCATTGGGGTCGTAGCGGATTGCCCCAATACTTGCTTTGAGGTCAAATTTCCAAAAGTGGTCACCTATTCTGCTTAAGGCATTTTGCAGGTCGCCGATGTTCTTGAAAGCCCGTTCAAGAGCAATCATTCGATCATTAAAGTCTGTTTGACTCATGTTTGGCAGCCCAGAGCACGGCGCTGTCTTTGTAGCCGACGCTGAGGTCAATCAGAAATTGGCTGAAGAACCAGTTTAAACCGGCTGAGGGAGTGGCTTATGACTCCCATTCATGCCCTCACAATTGTCCATTCTTTAGACGCCTCTATTCTAGGCGTCCTATTGATTTTTAAGCTACTTTTTCTGGGTATACTCTTTGCGATACGCTCTCTAAACAAAGCTTTTTCTCGAAGGGATTTACAAATGCTCGAGCAAAATCAGTCCAATCTCAGTGCTCGCGAACGACTTCTCCGTCCTCGTTGGCCACGAGTACTCGGCAACCCAAGGGCATGGGAGTGCACCGAATTAGAAGACAGCGCTGACTGGGGGCGCCCCGAGCGCCCGATCGAAGGTGATCTCAAGCCAGACCTCATCATCGGCTTGCTCTCCCTTTGCGCGTTTACCTTGCTTGGGCTGTATTTTCTTTTTGCGACTCCGATCGAGATTTCAAGATTCCCAAGCCCTAGCCCTAACGAAAAAGCTGCCCTCGATTCAGCCCCTGCCTCGAGGACCTACCCATCTGAGCCAGCGCCACGACATCAATAAATGAGCGAAGCACGCTCAACCCGCTCCCATGCCTTGAGAAACTTCTCCACCATGAGGCTTCGCGGCTCAGGGACTGGCATTTTCATCAATTCGAGCGACTTCCAAAGCTCAGGAACTTGCCCGATATTCCACAGGCCTTCCATATCGAGTCCTGCGCCCACTGGGCAAGTTGGCCGTAGGTGGGGGATGCCTCCGTTATAGTCTGATCCCATGGACACCGAGTCTGCTCCCAGCGCCGCCACGGCCTCTCGGTACTGAACCGCCAAAGCGCGTACGCCTCCGCGACAGGTGTTCGGGTCGCCGCAATGAGGCCCGCAAAGATCGGTCGGTGTCCCCTCAGTCATCTCCTCGCTCGGCATCAGTCCGATGATTCCTCCAGTGCGTTTGACCATCTCTAGTTGCTCGCTCGAAATCCCTCGCTCGGCACCCAGATACTTGCGAAGCGCCGTGTGTGTGTAGAGCGCTGGCAGTTTGGCCTCATCCAACAACTCAACTACAGCGCGCGTACTCTGATCCGAAGCATGGGACAAATCTATCCAGACCCCGCGCTTGATCAGAGCTCGGGTTTGCTCGCGCCCGCGCTCGCTCAGTCCATTGCGATTGACCCGGACTCCCTCCTCTGTGTGCAGAGGATGCAAGAGCTGAGTCAACCACGCCCAGGGGGTTGCAAGCCCGCGGATTCCTCGCAAGAAAGCTACGCCACCATACTGGTCGTCCGTCAAATGCAGAAGCGTGACAACTCGCACTCCCTTCTGATCCACAAATTCTTTGAGGTCCTCTTCAGTGTCGAGGATTCCGTCATTTCCTTCGAGCGCAAGAACCAGGACTTGTTTGCCACTCACGAGCGCAGCACGCGCTTGCGCCGAGGTTCGGGCTATAATCCACTGCGGATGCGAGGCCACAAAACTCTGCCTGGGAGATCTGTCGACGAATCGATTCGCGCATCGACCTAGTAAAAAGCGGATGCGCATAGAGCGTCGCCAAGACAATGCCGATTTGGGAGCGATTCAGGGTCTCAGGATTTGCCTGCGTGCTAAATCGCGCTGTCCAGTCCTTGGCTTGAAGGGGTCCGTCGAAATCGCCACGAAACGCCCAGGTCATGCCTTCATTCATGAAAAGGTGCGCATGCATTTCGAGCGTCTTCTCTGGCGGGATCATGGGTGCGGGGGTTGCGTTCGCCCACGGTTGCAAAGCAGATCCTATGATTAAGAGCCAAGTTTTAAAATGATTGTGGCGATTGGTTTGCATTCGTTTCAGCATCACCCAAATTCTATTGCCAATTCATATCGTCAGGATAGTTTAAATCCACATTTAATGTGGGGTGTCTTATGCAGCTCTGTCGGCTTTTCTTATTGGCGCTCTTGTTTTCTGTGCTTCTATCCACTCGTTTCGCTTCACAGGCTCTCGCTTTTCCGGAGATGGTGCGGCATCGGTACACCAACTGCGTCGCATGCCATGTGAGTCCAAACGGGGGAGGCATCCTCACCGCTTATGGTCGTCAAACAGCTAAGGCCGCTCTTAGTACCGGAAAGTTTTTTTTCGAACCTTCCCGGAAGGCGGAACCCCAATCCTCCCTGGACGATGACCGAGATCCTGAAACCGAGTTTCTTTATGGGGCCGTGGCACAACCCGAATGGCTCAATCTAGGCGGAGATGTGAGGTTTTTAGAGCTTTATCAAAACACGCCTACGTTCACGCAAGCGAGCTTCATCACCATGCAAGTCGATCTCGAGGCGGCGGTCACGTTGGGTAAGTTCACTTTTGTCGGCACCTTCGGACGAGATAGCCCACTCGACAAGGGTGTGCCCAATCCCACGTTTTCGGACTATTTGACCAGCCGCAGGCATTACGCGATCTATCAGCTCACCGATGAGATCCACGTCATGGCCGGCAAGTTTCAGCATCCGTATGGCATTATCCATCCCTATCACTTCACGGTGACCAAGCAGGGGCTGGGTTGGAATTTTGGTTCCGAGTCTTACAATCTTCAAGTGGGTTACGTGGGCGAAACCTACAACTTGACCGCCTATGGCGACGCAGGTCGGTTCGACTCACCTAAATACTATACGTTTGGAGCTCAAGTCGAAAAGGGCGGGGGGCTCAATCTCGCGCGAATATTTGGCGACAGTCATAAAGTGGGGGTCAGCTATTTTTACGGAAGCACGGATTTGGCTAATCGGCAGGTGTTTGGACCTTGGGCGATCTTAGGGTTCACTGAGCATTTTTATCTTAGAACCGAGCACGATTTTGCCAGGACTTCTGCAAAAAATTTAGCCACCGATAGCTGGAGTTATCAAACGACCAATCGACTGGGCTACGAATTCTTTCAAGGCGTGCACGCTTATATCGACCAGGAGTTTCAACGTAAGGATCTCGACCTTCCCTTTTCACAGACAGATGCTTATGGAGTCGGCTTTCTCTACTACCCGCGCGTGCACTGGGAGTTTGAAGTCTCTTACCAGAAGCGGCGGGTGGGAGGCAGTGCGGCCTCTTTCCAAGACTACGCGTATTTGTATCTGCACTTTTACCCGTAAACAGGGCCAAGCGGGCGCTTGCCGATGCGCTTGAGCGTCTGAGTTCTAAATCGCAGCCAAGGGACATGTGCGGCAGCTTTAGCTTGCAGGACGAACTCTTGAGCGATCGAAAGCGTATTCACCCATTCTTCGGCTCTGCGCGTGGCTTCGTCTACAAGCTTCTGTCCAAAATCACCGTCCGCGATGCGAGCATCTAGCTCAAGTCCGCTTTCCACGAACTCTCGATAAGTCGGATAGGCCCAAAGATGAAACTCTAGAACCGAAGGCAACTTGAATTCATGAACAGCGCTTTCAAGCTCGGTATAGGGCGAGGAATAGCCCTTTGCCGAAGGTGCTTCGAACCACGAAGGCTCGAACAAAGGGGACTTTGTAGGGCGCTCTTCTCCGCGGTTCGAAAGGGCAGTTTTCTTGGTCGCTTCAGCATCTGCGCGCTCTCCTGCCTCCTCTAGCATGTGCAGCAAGATGTCGTCGCCAAAGAGCGCTGCAAGACGGTGCAGCGTCTGGGCTTGGGCTTCGAGAAGATGGATCAAAAATTCGACGAGTCTCACAGTATGACTATGAGGTTTACCCCAGTTTGGGCGAAAAAAGCAGCCTCCATTGAGGGGCCTGGGGGACATGGATCGGCGTACCAGCCCAAGAGCTAGGGTTAATGGAGATTTCAGAAGGATGCTTGAACTTGCCGTTGAGCACAATAAACCATCGCCCACGCCATTGGCTCATTTCGCGCGAGTCACGCGGGGCTTCAAAAGTCGCGCTTTCTGTAAAAAGAACAATTCCCGTAGGCCAAAGCGCTTCGATCAACTTACGATTCCACTCTTCGATGAGAGATATCTCAACCCAAGCTTCTAATGTCCAAAAGCGCCAGCCCAGCGACACCGCTTCGGCTGCAAGGGATGATTCCCAAATGCGGTCGTAGCGATCGAGTTTTTCTTTCTCAATTGCCGAGTAAATGGCCTCCGGCAAGAGCCGAGTCCTTTTGCGCGCAGTAGGGGGGGCGCCACGAATCAAGTCCGTGAGCTCTCCCTCCAGGCGAGATTGTCCTCTCAGCTGCTCGATCTGGTTCTCCCAGGTTTTGAGTGTATGAAGCTGGTCTCGCTTGCCCAAGGCTAGACACTTTGATTTTTGGGCATGAAGGGCGCGAACCAGGTCGCGTAAAAGAGTAAGTCTAAGCAGTGTTTCTTCAGGCGTCCCTTGGCAGTGTTTCCACCGTTCTTTGTGGCTGTCGACCAGATCGCTAAACTCAGACGAAAACGAAGGGGCGCACTGAGCTGTAGATGTCACGGTTTCTTGATCCGAGCGTCTGGCGCTCTAAATACACGCGTGGTCCCTGCTGGAGACGCCGAACGCGCTGAAACGGGTTTGGGAACTGCGTTGATCTGAGAAAGGTCTTGCGGTCTGAAGCCAGCAGTTGGAGGGCTTTGGTCGCCGGTTTTGGCTTTCCAGTGATACTCGAGCAAGGCTTGGATCACGGTCGTATCGGTGAGTGCAGGGCGATAAGCTTCTTGGCGGCTCGAATAATGGGGTGGGGGCGCAGGCTTGGGGGACTCAGAAGGCTGCGTCGCCGCCTGAGCTTGAGCATGAGACGGAGCTGAAACCGCAACGGCTTCTGCCCCCTGTGTTTTTACAGGCAGGCTCGCGTCGGCCCATGCTCCCAGTTTAGCTAACTGTTTCATCCCTTCTTGCATCGCTAGGCGATTCACTGGCCAACGCGTTTCAAAAATCTTCGAAGGTGAGAGTAATAGTATCGCGTTTTGCGTGGCCTCGAGCCCCTCAGTTGACATAGCAGGCGTGGCCGGCTTCTGATCGGCAGACTTGCTTGTAAAAATCTTGGGCTTTAGTTGAGGAGGCACACTTCTCCTTCCTTAAAGTTCTTCTTGATCCAGTCGCGCACTTCTTTCTCGGAGCTTCCCCAGTCTTTGCGAGAGAGTCCAAGTTTTGCGATGCCGAGAGAGCGAATGTTTTTTTGTATCGTTTGGGTGGCCTCACGAACAAGTCCGTCGCTGATTCCGCCGCCAACACCCATCAGAAGCAAGTGAAGCGTTTTTCCATGGTGTGCGACCGGGACATATACGCACTCGCCGGAAGTGCCGGTGAGAAATCCCTTCTTGATCGCGCGGCTCAACACACCCTGAAGATGCCAGTCGAGCGTACCTGCGAGCCCCTGAAGGGGGCGCTCGTCCAAACGCACCGTTGCAACGAGGCCTTGCACACGGCCTTCAAAAAGTTCAGAAGTAGGATCAGCGTCCCGTTGAGGTTCCATGCCTAGAGCTAGTTTAGCTGGGACCCTGGGTTTCCGGCAAGCGCCGGTGGACACTAGGCAGCGATTGCCGGTTGCATCACGATTTCAGCACGACATCTTTGACGGCATCCAGCACGCCATTGATAAAAGCTGGGCTTTCGGCAGTCCCGAACTCCTTGGCCAATTCAATTGCCTCGTCAATAACGACAGCGGGTGGCGTATCGGGAAAGTTTTTCAGCTCGTGTACGGCCATTCTCAGTAGGTTCCGGTCGACAATCCCCATGCGACTCACCTTCCAGTTCGAAGCGTGAGTTTCAAGTAGGGCGTCAAGTGTAGCCAACTCCCTAAGGGTGCCGGCCACCAACTCTGCGGCGAATCCCCGAAGCTCTTCAGGGGTTTGAAAGTGATCAAAGTGACCGTTCAGATCTTCAATGACCGCTTGGGCGTCTTTAAAGTTTGCAAGGTTCGCAGAACCAGGATCTCCTGATTGGTGCGCTAAATCGTGGCGGTAGAGAATTTGGAGCGCGACTTCGCGCGCCTGATGCCGAGAGGGTCTTGGATGACTACTCATGATGCGGGTCCTTCCTTAGGCGCGAACGAAAACGTTGGGCTATTGGGATCCTCATCATCGGGTTGAGGGATCTGAAGCTCGGCTACGAACTCCTCGACGTCTCTGAACTCGCGGTAGACAGAGGAGAATCGCACATAGGCCACTTTGTCCAGCTTATGAAGCTCGAGCATCACCATGTGGCCGATGGTTTTGGTAGGCACTTCTTTGAGGCCGTAACTCTGAATTTTGCGTTCGATTCCTGTTACGAGCTCTTCAATTTTTTGCATCGGGACCGAACGCTTTTCGCATGCCTTCTGAACGCCTCCGACGACCTTTGCGCGATCGTAGGGCTCGCGGCGGCCGTCTTTTTTGATGACCGCCGGCATGATCTCTTCAACCCGCTCGTAGGTAGTGAAGCGGCCTTCGCAATGCGGGCACTCGCGTCGACGGCGAATCATATCGCCAAGCTGATTCATTCTCGAATCAACGACTTTGGTGTCTTGCGTGGAGCAAAATGGGCATCGCATTGAACGGTACCTTGTATCGGAGGCTTTCGTGGTGTGTCAACCGTTTGTGCGTCAGGCTTAGTTTTGGCTCAATGGTAGAGCGTAAATTTCTTGCAAAGCTCCCTGACGGCTCCACGTATTTTCTGAATCTTAGCTGCGTCACCCTTTGCTTCGATCACATCCGCGATCCAGTAACCAATTTGCTTCATTTCGGACGACCCCATACCCCGAGTTGTAATCGCGGGCACTCCGATGCGGATGCCGCTCGTTACAAACGGACTCCTTTTCTCGTTTGGAATCGTGTTCTTGTTGACCGTAATGCCCGCTTGGTCAAGCCAGCCCTCTGCGTCTTTACCAGAAACGCTGCCATCGCCCGTTGCAGGCAAATCGACCAGCATCAGATGGTTATCCGTGCCTCCGGTGACGAGGTTTACTCCCCGGCTCATCAGCGTCTCAGCCAAGGTTTTTGCGTTCGCGATGACTTGCTTCTGGTAGTCGACGAACGAAGGCGAAAGGGCCTCACCAAAGGCGACTGCCTTGGCAGCAATCACGTGCATGAGCGGTCCGCCCTGAATGCCTGGAAAGATCAAGGAGTTCACTGCCTTGATACGGTCTGCGCTAGGAGTTAGGCCTTGAGATGATCCGCCACACAGGATCAGACCCCCACGGGGTCCGCGTAGCGTCTTATGGGTGGTCGAAGTCGTGTAGGTCGCATGCTCAATAGGCGATGGGTGCAGGCCCGCAGCCACGAGGCCCGCGATATGAGCCATGTCGACGATGAACTGAGCGCCTGCTTCTCGCGCGATCTTGCCCATGGTTTCGAAATCGATGAGGCGAGGGTAGGCGCTCGCTCCCGCCACTAGGAGCTTAGGGCACTCTTTTTTTACAATGTCGCGGATCTGGTCGTAGTCCAATCGATGAGTGTCTGCATGCAATCCGTAGCTTGCGACTTTAAAAAGCTTGCCACTGAAGTTCACTGGGCTGCCATGGGTAAGGTGGCCACCGTGCGAGAGGCTCATGCCGACGAGCGTATCGCCTGGTTGCATGAGGGCTAAGTAGGCGGCCATATTAGCCTGCGAGCCCGAGTGGGGCTGCACGTTTGCGGCCTCTGCCTTGAAAAGCTTGCAAATGCGCTCGATCGCTGCGGCTTCGACTTGGTCGACGTATTCGCAGCCGCCATAGTAGCGCTTGCCAGGGTAGCCTTCTGCGTATTTGTTGGTCAGGGTCGAGCCTTGCGCTTCGAGAACTGCTTTGCTTACGTAGTTTTCTGAGGCAATGAGCTCGAGGCCTTCTTCTTCGCGTAAGTTTTCTTTTTGAATGGAAGCGAAGACAGTGGGGTCTGCGGCTTTCAAATCGCGATGAAAGTCGGAATGCCAGGAGTGAGCCATCGGTTATTTCCTCTTTGTGGGTGAATCGAGTGCAGTCATTTTATCGATACGCGCTTGGTGGCGAGCGCCCTCTCCTTGACTAGAGTAGGGGGTATCAATCCAAACTTGAACGATCTCAGCTCCATACTCGGGCGCGAGAAAGCGTGAACCTAAGCAAAGCACGTTGGCGTCGTTGTGCTGTCTGGAGAGGCGTGCGGCCACTGGGTTCTCAACCAATGCGGCTCGAATGCCGGCAACTTTGTTCGCCGCGATGCTCATGCCAATGCCGCTTCCACAGATCAGAACGCCTCGGGTTGCTTCTCCGGCAGCGACTTTCCTGGCCAACTTTTCTGCAAAGTCGGGATAGTCGACTCGTCCAGTATCTGGGGGGCCTAGGTCTTCCCACTTTAGGTCGGGCAGGGCCTTTTGAATAGCCGCTTTCAGGGCGAATCCCGCGTGGTCAGAAGCGATCAGGACTCGTTGAGAGGATAAACTGGATGAACCCATCGAAGACCTCTTGAGTGGTTAGGTCCCTTCTATTTACTTTCGGCAGCGCTTAGATACAAGAGTGAAGCGCTCAAAAATTATGAGCGTCTGCGGCCTGCCGGCACAAATGGGCAAAGGAGTTCCAAAAACCGGAACTTAACACCCCAGTCGATCGGAGCGCATCCCCCCTAAGTTCCGCTTTTTGGAACTCTTGGCCTTTCAATGCTCAAATCTTCCCAAACACCAAGCTAGCGTTTGTTCCGCCAAAGCCAAAGCTATTGGAGAGCGCGTAATCAAAGCGCTTTTCCACGGCAGTGTGAGCAGTAAAATTCAGTCCCAACTCAGCGCATCCGGGGTCGAGATTCTCGAGGTTAATCGTCGGCGGAATCCGCCCTTCTCGAATTGCGAGAAGACTGAACATCGCTTCGATCGCGCCCGCAGCGCCCAGTAAGTGCCCTGTCATCGACTTGGTCGAGCTGACATGAAGGTGCTGAGGACCTTCCGGGAAGATCTTCTTAATCGCCCGCGCCTCTTCTGTATCTCCTGCAGGAGTGGAGGTCCCGTGCGCATTGATGTAGCCGATTTGCTCAGGGTTTAGCTCCGAGTCGCGCATCGCAATCGCCATTGCGCGACGACCGCCTTCGCCTTCGGGTGCAGGCGATGTCATATGGTAGGCGTCGCCCGAAAGTCCGTAGCCCTTGATCTCCCCGTAGATCCGCGCGCCGCGCTTGCGAGCAGCCTCTAGTTCTTCGAGTATCAGAACGGCCGCGCCTTCTCCCATCACAAATCCGTCGCGGCCCACATCAAAGGGACGCGAGGCTTTTTGAGGGGCATCGTTTCGTGTAGAAAGCGCTCTCATTGCTGCAAATCCGGCGATCCCAAGTTTGCCGATAACTGCTTCTGCACCGCCGGCCACCATGATGTCAGCGTCGCCGCGTTGAATGTGTCTGTAAGATTCGCCCAAGCTATGAGCGCTCGAGGTGCAGGCAGTGACGTTGCAAAGATTGGGGCCCTGGAGATTCAGCAAAATACTGAGCTGACCAGACGCCATATTGGCAATGACTTGCGGAATGAAGAACGGCGTGACTCGGCGATAGCCCTTGGCAAGGAAGTCGTTATGAACGGCCTCAATTTCAGGTAGGCCACCCATTCCTACGCCGATATTGATTCCCATGCGCTCAGGATTGAGTTTCGCGCGATGTGCATCGAGTCCTGAATCTGCGTAGGCCTCGAGGCCCGCAGCCAACGCGAAATGAACATAGCGCCCCACTCGGCGCGCGTCTTTGGAGTTGGCTGCAGTGGTGAGTGGATCACCAGGACCAGTAGCAGAAGCTGCTGGGTGAAAGGGGCCTAAGGGCTTGGTGACGTCAAAGCCGCGAACTTCAGCGGCGATGGTAACCGGGCAGTCTTTGGTATCAAACAGAGTGATGGTGTTTACGCCCGGCTTGCCCTCGAGAGTGTTCTTCCAGGTCTCCAGCGCGGTATTGCCCAAAGGGCTCACTGCGCCGATACCCGTTACAACTACTCTGCGCTTGGTTCCCGATGTCGTAAAAGCCATCCCTGTGTTGAAACCGATTAGTGGTTAGCCTTAGAAGCGATGTACTTGATGACGTCGCCGACGGTCTTCATTTTCTCAGCGTCTTCATCTGGAATATCGAGATCAAATTCTTCTTCCATCGTCATCACGAGTTCGACGATATCCAAGCTGTCCGCGCCCAGGTCATCGATGAATGAAGCGGGCAAGGTGACTTTTTCTGGCTCTACGGCGAGTTGGTCACAGATAATATTGCGGACTCTTTCTTCAACGGAAGCGGACATCGAATAGCTCTCCTAAGAATTGCATGATTACTTACATGTACATCCCGCCGTTAACCCCGATGACCTGGCCCGTAATATATCGGCTGGCTGGGGAGGCGAGAAAAGAGACTAAGGACGAGACGTCCTCGGGTTCTCCAAGTGTACCTAGTGGGACGCTGCGGAGAATCGCCTCTTTTTGGGCATCCGTCAAGGCCCCAGTCATGTCAGTCGTGATGAATCCTGGGGTGACGACATTGACTCGAACCTGGCGACTTCCCAGTTCTTTCGCGACACTTTTGCTAAAACCAATTAGCCCGGCTTTAGCTGCTGCATAGGCGCTCTGGCCTGCATTGCCGCTTTCACCCACCACTGAAGAGATCTGAATGACACTGCCTTGGCGTTCGCGCATCATCTGTTTGCATGCAGCGCGCGTGCAGTAAATGGCGCCTTTTAAGTCAATATCCAAGGTGCGATCGAGGTCCTCATTTTTCAGGCGCATAAGCAGGGCGTCGATAGTCACACCCGCGTTGTTCACCAAGACGCGCAGGGGGGCATGGTTCTTTGCTATCCAATCAAACTTTTCGTCCACAGCAGCGGCGTTTGCAACGTCAAATCCAAACAGCTCGGCCTTGCCGCCTTCACGCGTGATTTGGTCTACGACTTCGCGCGCTTTTGCTTCATTTGAAGCGAAGTTCACGAGCACTCGAAAACCATCTTTTGCGAGACGAAGTGCTATCGCACGACCAATCCCGCGGGATGCGCCCGTGACTAATGCACTTTCTTGAGGTTCAGGCATGGGCAGCTTCCTCCTGTTTTGGGGCAGACAAGGACTCGAGAGCTTTAAGTCCCGCTAGATCTCCTACGGAGAGGAGCGAAACGGTGTGACCGCGCGGCTGTGCGATTCGCTTCATGAGTCCTGCGAGGACTTTTCCGGGGCCAAATTCAATCGCAGTCGTGCAGCCGCTTTCTAGAAGCGTTTGCATGGATTGCTTCCAAAGCACTGGATGGTCCACCTGCTCAATGAGCAAATCAAAAACAACCCCTGGCTCTCGTGAGAGTCGGCCCGTCCGATTTGGGACATAAGCAAACTGCAGCGGCTGAGGCCGATCGCTACTGGTGGCCTGCCCAAATAGCTCAGCCATCCGCTCGCGCGCAGGCTTCATCAGGCGACAATGAAAAGGGGCGCTCACAGGCAAAGGCATCGCTTTACCTCCTGCAATCGGGCTGCCTGACTTGATCAAAGCAATCGCTTCTGCAATGCCATCTTTCGATCCTGCGATGACGACTTGCCCCGGAGAATTAAAGTTTGCAGGTTCAACCACGGACTCTACTGTCACATCGGCAGATGCACCGCTCTTTCTCTTGGCGATCGCTGCTTCAGTCGCAAGCGAGCAGATCTTAGCGACATCCTCGTCCTCCATCCCTAATACCGCAGCCATCGTGCCCTGCCCGGGCGGAACGGCTACCTGCATGGCCTTACCTCGCTCACGAACCCAGCGCACGGCTTGCGAGAAGTGCAAAGATCCGGAAGCCACGAGTGCCGTGTACTCGCCCAACGAGTGGCCAGCGACAGCGTCCGGCGTAAAGCCTTGCTCCATCTGCGCTACTCTAAATGCAGCAATAGACGAAGTGAGCAGACTCGGCTGTGTGTTTTCGGTGAGGGTCAGCTCGGTGTCTGGTCCTTCAAAGCAAAGCTTCTTCAAATCTACCCGGATCGAATCGGAGGCTTCTTCGAAGATCTCGCGCACGACCTTAAAATTCTCGTAAAGCTCTTGGGTCATTCCAGGGTGTTGGGATCCCTGACCGGGAAAAAGTGCGACTCGGCGCATGGTAAGTGAGGACATGACAAAAAGATCTAGACGATGCATTTGGGGGTTTCAATGAGAAAGCAAATCCTGCCAGACTTGCTGCTCAGTAGCGTAGCCTTCGTGCCCACTGCGGGGAAAGTCCCGATACGTGATGCGTTGACCCAATTTTGTGACTTCGGGAGTAAATATCGATGAAGGAACCGCAGTGTCCTTCTGGCCTGAATAGAGAAAGAACCTAAGTTCTGGGTGAGCGGCGAGCGACTCTGAAAACGAATCCAAGACAACTGGGTCCAAAACTCCCGCTTGAAGGAATTTGAGGAGCTCGACTTCCCATGGCCTATTGAATTGCTTCACGAGGCGGCATTCGTTGAACGTCAAATGAGCGATTTTCTCGCCTTGTTTAATGAGTTCGTCTTCTGCTTGCTTGCAGGCTTCTGCGTCGGTGAGTCCTGGTGTCATTTCGAGGGCGCTGAGGACAGCCGAAGGAAATGCATTTGGCCCCATCCTCAATCCAAAAACAAAGAGCGTAACAAAGCGATCGAGTGCGTCTTCATGAAGTGTCTCATCCGCACGGAGGAGGGCGCTCAGTTGATCATGGAGTGTTCTCCAGCTCGGGCGAAAAACCAGAATCGATGTGAAGGCATCCAAAACGGCGGGACCGCAAACCTTAATGGGCTTCTGCTCATAGCAACGATTTGCAGGGATCTGATCGCGGACCGTTTTGAGCATCTTGCGATCTTGGGTGAAGACCTCAAAATAGTTCTCCGCCACTCGGTTTTGAGCTCGGATTCGTTCGGTAATGAAGCTCACGCCGTCGATCAATGCCCAGCCGTGAGCTGACGCGGTTGATACATGCTGAGGGGCAATCGTTGCGTAGCGATGGACGATGAGAGCTCCGTAGCTTTGTCCAAAAATCTGCCATTTGGAATTCGAGCCCAAAAGTTTTTCGCGAATGGCTTCTGCGTCTCGTACGATGGAGCGAGAGCCGTAGAGGGCGAGTCTTCGAACGGTGCTTTCGTCGAAAGATGTTGCATCATATGGGGCCGAGCAGCCGGTTCCACGTTGATCAATAAACACGACCGAGAAACTTCGCGACTGCACTCGTGCAAGAATGCCATTTTTAAACGAATGGCTGTCCGATGCGGGCCCGCCGTTGAAGAAAGCGAGAAATGGTGCTGTCTCACCGGCTGCTGATTGTTGTGCGCGCCAGTAGTAGAAAACGCGAATTTTACGTCCCTCCGGATTGGACCAATCCTCGGGTACGCTGATCGTCGCATGTTCGAATCCCTGGGGTAGGGAATTTACAAACGCTTGGCAAATAGGGGTGAGGGAGGTCGAATCCGTCGAAGAGTTTCCAGGTGCTGCGGGTTGTTGTGGTTTTCTCTCGACAGGCGGTAATGGGACAGCGGTTCTTCCTTCGTCTGCGGGCGGGTTCTGTGAAGGTCCAGGGGCGGGCAAGGAAGGAATGAGTGGGACATTGGGTAAAATAGGCTCACCCGTCTCCAATCGCTTTCTCAGCTCGCCGGCCTCTTCGGCAGTGATCGGTTTGACCGTGACAACCATGGGGAGGCGTTTAGGCCCACAGCCTTGCGTCACCAACAGTACGGCTAGAATCAGAAGTGTTAGCCCAATTTTCACAGACTCGTGTCTATACTAAAACGGTCAACTTATGAAGTGCTTTTGATGGCCACCGGGAGCGACGTCTTTAATGAGTCAAAATAAAGGTTTAACCGGTAAATCTCTACCAGCGCATGAGCAAGGAGCCATAGGTCAGCCCGGCGCCAAATACATCCATGAGAATGGTGTGCCCCGAGCGTACGCGTCCATCTCGGACTCCTTCATCCAGCGCTGTTGGCACAGTTGCAGATGAAGTGTTGCCGTACTTCTGAATATTCACCAAGACTCGCTCCATCGGAAAATCCAGACGCTTGGCGACTGCTTCGATGATTCTCATATTGGCCTGGTGAGGGACCATCCAATCCAGGTCCTTTACGCTCATGCCATTGTGTTCGAGCGCTTTGACCGCATATTCAGAAAGAGTGCGGACAGCGGATTTAAAAATCTCTTTGCCCTTCATTTGCATTTTGTCGAGCTTCTGCGCGTGCAAATCAGGAGTGGTTTCTTGGTTAGATCCGCCAGCTACGATGTGAAACAGATCCCAAAGCTCCCCGTCACTTCCTAGGTGGGTCGACAAAATTTTGTGCGGCGACTCGCGAGATGCGCGCTCCACAAGGGTGGCGCCGGCAGCATCGCCAAAGAGAATGCAGGAGCCGCGATCCTCCCAATTGGTAAACGCAGTGAGTACGTCGCCGCCCACGACGAGCGATGTTTTGACTTGACCTGATCGAATGAATTGATCGGCCGTGGCCATGGCATAAACAAAGCCCGAACACGCGGCGTTGATATCCATCGCATAGGCTTTTTTCGCGCCTAGTTTTTTTTGCAGCCAGCAAGCCGTAGAAGGAATGATCGTGTCCGGAGTGCAAGTCGCGTAAATGATTTGGTCGATGTCTTCAGGCTTTTTCTTAGCCATTTCCAAGGCTCGCACTGCAGCTTTCAATCCCAATGATGAATTATGTTCATCGGGATTGCCTCGTGCGGAGATTCTGCGCTCAGCGATTCCAGTGCGCTCTCGAATCCAAGCGTCATTGGTTTCGAGACGTTTGGAAAGATCGTCGTTGGTGACTCGGGTTTCGGGAAAGGCCGAGCCAATCCCAGTCACGCGTGAAGCGTAGGGAGAAAGATTCGCCGAGGAGTGAAGCATCGGTTAGATGGCTACGAATTAAACTTGAGCTGTGCTCTTGGCAGCAACGGCAATGACAGTTCTGCCGTTGTAAGCGCCACAACGACAAACGCGGTGTGGACGGCTTGGCTCAGAGCAAGCAGGGCAGGTGCTAACTGTCACTTTTTCCATGCGGTTGCCGCCAGAGAATCGGCGCATGTTACGGCGTGAACGGGATACTTTTTTCTTAGGTGTTGCCATGACTAAACTCTCCTGAAATCTTTAAGTACCGAAAATGGATTGGACTTGGCGATCTTTGCACAGGCGCAGCGCCCGATGTTCAAATCAGCCCCACACTGCAGGCACATGCCTTTACAATCTTCCCGGCACAGCGGCTGAAAAGGGGTCTGAAGGCGCAAATGCTCCGTGAGGACTTCGCTGAGGTCTACGTAATCGTCTGATAGATAAGTAATGTCAAGATCTTTGCCTAAAGCGCTCTGCTTGTCTGCTTCACTATCGTGAGCGTGACGAGCATATCCCTTGTTTTGACCTGCCGGCTTGTTGTCCGTGAGGTAGCCCACTCCGGCCATCACTGGATCTTTACAAAGTAGGCCAGAAAAATCAGGGTTAATTTTGAATTGGAAGGGATTTGCGCAACGACTGCAGATTAAAGACAGGTCCGTCTTGACCCGGCCAGAAAGCACAACGACGTCATCTACTTTTCTGAGCGAAAAGTGGACGCCAATGGGTCGTTCTTTGCGTTTTAAGTCCTGGGTCTCATCTGCACTTTCAACGGCAGTTCGGATCCAGGTCTCGTCTTCCGTAAAGTCGAGCTCAGTCTCAAAGTCAGTAATTTCGTGCAGATGTATTTTCATGAAAGCCTATCTGGTGAGCTTAAGTAGCTGTTCCGAACTCAAAGAGTCAATCAAAAAACCTCGTGATTTGCAGGCGTTTTTTGGGTGATTCGTGGATACGCCAATGAACTGAATGGCTTTTTTGAAGTCGCGGGATCCAGGCAGCTAGACCCAGAGCTTTCAGTGGGTCCGTCGTGACGTGACGTATGTGGCCTTTTAGAATCGCTCGGGTTGAAGTTTGGGTCGCAGTGCTTTCGGCGCATATCCAGGCTGCAAAGGCTTGGGGGAGGGGCACGCCCCCTCCGGCGAGCGCCTCACCCGAGGTCCGGCAAGCACCGTTTTTAAAGCGTATTTTAAGGTTTCCAAACAAATGCCAGCTCCCCGCTCGAGTGCCCGCGGCGGGTGCGCAATCTGAAACATAGCAAAGCGGGGCTTGCCCATGAAGGGTGCGAGTCCATCGAAGAATAGTCGGGGCGACATGGACTTGATCGAGAATCAGCTCGATAGCCACGTCTTTGCGGCCTAATGCAGCCCCAAGGGGGCCGGGGGCGCGATGATGAAAAGTGAGGGCGTTCCAAGCATGGGTGAGTCCCCGGACGCCCAGGTCAAAGGCCTGTTTGGCTTGGGTTTCGGTGGCTTGAGAATGTCCTAGGGATAGGTGGATTGTGCGGACCTGGCACCAATGGATGAGCTTCTTGAGCTGGGCCTCCGAAAGTTGCTCAGGCGCGAACGTAATGATTTTTAAGTGATGTAGGCTATCTTCCCACAGCTGCTCGAGCTCTCTGAAGTTGAGAACACGAATGGCTTTAGGAGGGTGCGCGCCGCAAGCGTGCGGATGAATGTAGGGGCCTTCGAGGTGGATACCGAGGGGGTGCGCGCGACCGGGTGTGGGTCTTTTGCGTTTTTCGATCCATGCCCCTAGTCTTCGCACCGTTTCCCTAAGTTGCGGGAAAGGAACAGATAGGGTGGTGGGGCAAAAGGCCGCTACACCGGCTGACGCGAGCTTTCCCGCTAACCGATCTAGCTCGGTAGAAGTAGCTGACATGAGGTCGATTCCGAAAGCGCCGTGACAATGAATATCCACGACTCCCAGAGTTTTGATCTTGACGACGGTTTTTGGGCGTGGCACCCAAACAGACGTATCATAAAATTAAACCTTTGAAATCCGCAGCATTAGAATTCTCAAGCTGAATAGGATCTACCGACATGGCTCCAACCTCCCAATCGTCTAAAAAAGCCGCTCCCAAGCCAGCAAAAAAGGATTCGAAACTTGCATCCCTTAAGTCTGCAATTTTTGGGGCGAGTAAGAAACCTCAAGTCGCGGCCCCTCAGTCTAAGGCAGGGCAAGCTATGAAAAGCGGCAAGTCAGATGTGAAGCCCATGGACAAGAAAGCTGGCGACAAGAAGGGCGCAAAGGCCCCTGCTACGGCTCCTGCTGCTAAAGCAGTCGTTGGCAAAAAGGGCGCTTTGCCTGCTGCGGCTCCAAAAGGTGCAGCTCCTGGCAAAGGCGCACCGCAAGCCAATGAGCAAGCCGCTAAACCCGCCTTGACCAAGGGCAAGAAGGTTCCTGCTAAGAAGAAGCCAGATGAGCAAGATCTCATCCCTCAGGCAGGGCCGTCGATTCGAATTTCCTACGACGCCAACGGTGAAGCCGTTTGTCGCGAAGTCGCGTGCGAAGGTCTTTCGACCTCCAGCGGCTACTGCCGCATGCACTACATCAAAAATTGGAAAAAAATTAAGCGTAAGGATCTGATTCTCCAAGAAGGCCAACTCAATCAATAAATCGAAGAGCTTGTCGCTAAGTATCCCGATAAGTACATCGAAGCGATCCGCCAAGACCTTGCAAACGACAAGGATTTTGCGAAGGTTATTTATGACCTCGATCTCGATGAGTCGGTAGATGACTTTGAGGGTGACGGTGAGTCGCTCGAAGCCGTCATCGATACGATCAAGCGAGACTTTGACGATGATGGGGATAGCGGATTCTAGCGAGTTAGGCTGTTCTTCAATCCGGATTTCAATGCCAATGAAATCCGGACAGACGGATGGCAATTGGGATTACCGTTGGGTTAGTGCAACGACCCGCCATTACCGGATCCTCGTGGCTTATTGGGGCCTACACCCGGGCCTGTGACAAAAAGCTTCTCGGTTTCTTGCTCTTCTTCAGCTTGCTTACGCTTGAAGTCTGGGTCGTGCTGATCAAGCCAATCATCGGCCAACTGATCTAGTTTGGGATTGGACTTGTCGAGCATGAGATGAACTTTATGATTCTCGATTTTCATGCTCGTCCATTCAAAGGGCACATCTTCGAGCTCGGAGAGCGATTCAGCGGAGAGTTTCTCCAGTTGCTCGGGCTTAGCATCGGCGAGGTATTTGCCGTAGAGAGCCCCAATCGCATCCACGCAAGCGCCCAGAACTTCCTGCAAGGTGGGCGCGCTGGCACGGGGATCAAAATCTACGCTCGCATAAACGCTGGTGGCGGCGAGCTGCCCTTCTTCGAGGAGGGCTACGCAGAGAACGATCTCGTCTGGATAGATGGTCCCGCTCGTGTCGAAGGTGAATGGATTGGGCCGGAGTTGAGCGAGGCCTTTTAGGCCGGCATCAAAATTAGCAGTGAAGATCTCGTTCACCATTTTTGTGAAATCCACTGGAACAGCGCTCGATTTGCCTTGGGTCTTTTTTCTGCGTTCAAGCATGTGAGGATTGCCTCTCTTTAAAGTATTCCCTGTGGGAGGTGATCGAGGCGGGGAAGCTCCTCGAATTGGACCTCAATCTCAACCTTTTTCTGCCCTCGGCGGATGGTCAGCTTCGCTTTATCAGTAGGCTTATGCTTTGCCAGCGTTTTTTCGAGGTCGAGGGCCTCTGCTGTCGGTGTGCCGTTGATTTGGGTGATAATATCGCCGCGCCTTAGGCCGGCTTGCTCGGCGGGGCCGTCTTGGACTACATCGGTGATGAGAATCCCTTTTGATGTGGCTAGTTGGTAGAAAAGCTCGAGTTGGGGAGTCATGGTGCGGCCTAGAACTCCTAGCCATGGACGAGGGACTCGGCCATAGCGCTTGAGTAGGGACAGAATGTCCTTAGCTTCGTTGACGGGGATTGCAAACCCTAGGCCCCCGCTCTGCCCTGTGCGCGAGTAAATCACCGTGTTGATGCCAATAACTTCACCTTTGAGATTGAAAAGGGGGCCACCTGAGTTGCCAGGGTTGATCGAGGCGTCAGTCTGCAAGAAGTTGTCGAAGGGGCCTTGTCCGATCGTGCGGTTTTTTGCGCTGATGATGCCCATTGTGACCGTGTGCTGGAGGCCAAAGGGGTTGCCCACGGCAAAGACACTTTCAGCGATTCTGAGAGAGTTCGAATCGCCGAACGGTACGGGTTTGAGATTCTGCGGAACTCTCCGCTCTTTGTCGCGGATTTGGAGCAATGCCAAGTCCATCTTGGGGTCGCGGCCAATGACCTTGGCTTTGAATTCACGCTTATCGAGAAGGGTAATCTGTACTTCGGTGGCCCGATCTACAACATGGTGATTGGTGATGATGAAACCGTCGGAGTCGATGAGAAAGCCAGAGCCTAGAGAGGTTTGCTTTTCTTTATGTTGCTGAGGGATGCCCCAGAAGTGCAGGAAATCTTCCATGCCGTGGACCTGATAATTGATCACAGTCGTGGAGCTCACGTTGACGACGCCGGGAAGAACTTTTTCGACAAGGTCGGGAAGGTTGGGAGTTGGAAGAGGTGAGGCGTGAGCTGGGAGAGTGAAGAGAATGAGGACTGCGCAGTGCGCGATACGAAAGAGCATAGGAGATCAATTTAGCGGCGTGGGCCCAAGCTGTCTAGAGAACAGCGTTTAGGTTAAAACGACGATTTGTGTCTTTCGACTTACGGTTTATCTACGCTCCCGCGGCTAAATAGCCGGATCCCGAGTCCTATAGTTCGAACCTGGTCGCCCTCGACAACAAGGCCTGCGCCGTCGGGTAGAGCGTAAATGGGTCGCTTGTGCGCACATTGATAGGCCCTGAGAATCTCGACCTCGCGCTTGCGGTTGTCGAAGTGTGGAAAAATCTCAAACGGCGCAAGTCCGAGCGCCTCGAAGCGCTTCATGCCGATCTCGTTGGGGTCAGGGTCAAGCCCTTTGACGCCGGCGAGCTTAATGGTGGGTGTTAAAATATGTGCGCCGGCGCTGAGTCCAGCGAGAATGCCGCCGCCTTCGGAGAACTCTCGAAGCAATGAGAGCAGTCCTGAGCGCCTCAGCGCATCGAGAAAGTAGAACGTGTTGCCGCCGGCGAGGTAAACGATGTGGGAATGGAGGGCCGAGCGGATCTGTGTTTTTGTGAGTTTCTGATCCGGCTCTAGGCAGCAGAACTCGTCCACGCCAAAGCGCGCATATCGCCTCACTGAGCGCATGAAGTAAGTCTTGGATTGATCGGAGCAAAAAGGAATGTAGGTGAAGCGAATGGGGTCGTCGGTTTTTTGACGAACGAGCCTAACGAGCTCTCGATGAAGCGTTTGGTTGCGCCGATTCTGTCCGCCAGAGTAAAGAACTAATGTTTTCATCAATTTTGAGAATTCATTATCCGATGAGACTGGTATGAAAGTCCAGTCAGCTCAAAGTTTATCGAATCGGACTTACTCTGAATTCGATCGCATCAACGGTGAGCACCCTTTTAAGGACTCCGTTCCGGAAGGAGTCGTGCAGTACCAGGTGCGTACGCGCTCAGGTGGTAAAGTCGCGTTTTTCAACTTCCCGCTCGCCAAAGAAATGGGGCTTCTCCCCTCGGATCATCCGGAGGCGATGAACGAAGCTTTGGAACGCAAGCTTCTCGAAACCTTCAGTCTCGTGATCATCAACGAATACGATATCCACGCAAAAATTCAGTACGCAGCCAAGGACATTCGGCCCAACCTCTACATGGCGACCCGTTACCTGCAGCTTCAGCATCCTAACAAGCAAGGGAGGACCTCTGGCGATGGTCGCGGCATTTGGAACGGCGAGTTCAAGGGCAAAGGCGGACGCGCTTGGGACGTGACGAGCTCGGGCACTGGGGCGACTTGTCTGAGCCCTGCCGCGGCCAAAGAAGGGCGCTGGTTTAAGAGCGGAGATCGCAAGGTTTGCTATGGCAATGGCTACAATACGTTTGACGAGGGAATGGCCGCCGCTTTGATGAGCGAGATTTTTTATCAGAACGGGATTCGCACTGAACGAACGCTTTTGATCGTTGGGTTCTCCGGAAAAGAAGCGGGCACGACGATTAATGTGCGAGCAGGGTTGAATCTCATGAGGCCCTCTCACTTCTTCTGCCATCTCAAGCAGGGCAACTACGCCAATCTAAAGTCGATCGTTGATCTTTACTACGACCGCCAAGTCAGGAACCTGGATTGGCCAAAGTCATTCACGGGCGAGAAAAAGTACCGTTTTTTGACCGAAGAAGTGGCTCG